>NZ_CP040871.1:2017500-2310000 GCF_006337105.1 Thermomonas aquatica
CCGAATGGGGAAACCCACCCGCAAGGGTATCGTGCAGTGAATACATAGCTGCACGAAGCGAACCCGGTGAACTGAAATATCTAAGTAACCGGAGGAAAAGAAATCAACCGAGATTCCGTCAGTAGCGACGAGCGAACGCGGACTAGCCCAAAAGTCGATCTTGTTTTAGCAAAACACTCTGGAAAGTGTGGCCATAGCGGGTGACAGCCCCGTATGCGAAAGGGCCTGATCGATGAAATTGAGTAGGGCGGGGCACGTGAAACCCTGTCTGAACATGGGGGGACCATCCTCCAAGGCTAAATACTCCTGACCGACCGATAGTGAACCAGTACCGTGAGGGAAAGGCGAAAAGAACCCTGGTGAAGGGAGTGAAATAGAACCTGAAACCGTGTGCGTACAAGCAGTCGGAGCTCCGCAAGGAGTGACGGCGTACCTTTTGTATAATGGGTCAGCGACTTACTGTTCGTGGCGAGCTTAACCGTATAGGGGAGGCGAAGGGAAACCGAGTCTGATAAGGGCGCATAGTCGCGGGCAGTAGACCCGAAACCGGGTGATCTAGTCATGCCCAGGGTGAAGGTACCGTAACAGGTACTGGAGGCCCGAACCCACTCCCGTTGCAAAGGTAGGGGATGAGGTGTGATTAGGAGTGAAAAGCTAATCGAACCCGGAGATAGCTGGTTCTCCTCGAAAGCTATTTAGGTAGCGCCTCGTATGTATCCTCTCGGGGGTAGAGCACTGTTATGGCTAGGGGGTCATTGCGACTTACCAAACCATTGCAAACTCCGAATACCGAGACGGACTGTACGGGAGACACACGGCGGGTGCTAACGTCCGTCGTGAAAAGGGAAACAACCCAGACCCACAGCTAAGGTCCCAAATTACTGCTGAGTGGAAAACCATGTGGAAAGGCACAGACAGCCAGGAGGTTGGCTTAGAAGCAGCCACCCTTTAAAGAAAGCGTAATAGCTCACTGGTCGAGTCGGTCTGCGGGGAAGATTTAACGGGGCTAAGCAGTAAACCGAAGCTTGGGGTGCACAACTTTGTTGTGCGCGGTAGAGGAGCGTTCCGTAGGCCTGCGAAGGTGGATTGAGAAGTCTGCTGGAGGTATCGGAAGTGCGAATGCTGACATGAGTAACGATAATGCGGGTGAAAAGCCCGCACGCCGAAAGCCCAAGGTTTCCTTGCGCAACGTTAATCGACGCAGGGTGAGTCGGCCCCTAAGGCGAGGCAGAAATGCGTAGTCGATGGGAAGCTGGTTAATATTCCAGCACCTCGCGTAAGTGCGATGGGAGGACGGAGAAGGTTAGGTGAGCCGGGCGTTGGTTGTCCCGGTGAGAGGACTGAGGTGGTGCCCTTAGGCAAATCCGGGGGCGCAACATTGAGGTCAAGGACGAGTCCAATGGGACAAAGTCACCGATATCACGCTTCCAGGAAAAGTCCCTAAGCTTCAGCTTACGCAGACCGTACCGTAAACCGACACAGGTGGGCAGGATGAGAATTCTCAGGCGCTTGAGAGAACTCGGGTGAAGGAACTAGGCAAAATAGCACCGTAACTTCGGGAGAAGGTGCGCCAACCATGGTGAATAGCTGAGGTTGGCCGAAGTGACCAGGCCGCTGCGACTGTTTATCAAAAACACAGCACTCTGCAAACACGAAAGTGGACGTATAGGGTGTGACGCCTGCCCGGTGCCGGAAGGTTAATTGATGGGGTCAGCCGCAAGGCGAAGCTCTTGATCGAAGCCCCGGTAAACGGCGGCCGTAACTATAACGGTCCTAAGGTAGCGAAATTCCTTGTCGGGTAAGTTCCGACCTGCACGAATGGCGTAACGACAGCGGCGCTGTCTCCACCCGAGACTCAGTGAAATTGAAATCGCTGTGAAGATGCAGCGTTCCCGCGGCAAGACGGAAAGACCCCGTGAACCTTTACTATAGCTTTACACTGAACGTTGAGTTCGTCTGTGTAGGATAGGTGGGAGGCTGTGAAGTGTCGGCGCTAGCTGGCATGGAGCCATCCTTGAAATACCACCCTGATGTGCTTGACGTTCTAACCTGGGCCCGTAATCCGGGTCGGGGACCGTGTATGGTGGGTAGTTTGACTGGGGCGGTCTCCTCCCAAAGTGTAACGGAGGAGCTCGAAGGTACGCTCAGCGCGGTCGGACATCGCGCACTGTGTGCAAAGGCATAAGCGTGCTTGACTGCAAGATCGACGGATCAAGCAGGTAGGAAACTAGGACTTAGTGATCCGGTGGTTCTGTATGGAAGGGCCATCGCTCAACGGATAAAAGGTACTCCGGGGATAACAGGCTGATACCGCCCAAGAGTTCATATCGACGGCGGTGTTTGGCACCTCGATGTCGGCTCATCACATCCTGGGGCTGTAGTCGGTCCCAAGGGTATGGCTGTTCGCCATTTAAAGTGGTACGCGAGCTGGGTTCAGAACGTCGTGAGACAGTTCGGTCCCTATCTGTCGTGGGCGTTGGAGATTTGAGAGGGGCTGCTCCTAGTACGAGAGGACCGGAGTGGACGAACCCCTGGTGTTCCGGTTGTCACGCCAGTGGCATTGCCGGGTAGCTATGTTCGGAAGCGATAACCGCTGAAAGCATCTAAGCGGGAAGCGCGCCTCAAGATGAGATCTCCCGGGGCACAAGCCCCCTGAAGGAACGATCAAGACTAGGTCGTTGATAGGCAGGGTGTGTAAGCGCAGTAATGCGTTGAGCTTACCTGTACTAATGATCCGTGTGGCTTGACCATATCACCTCAAGTTTCTTCGCGAAGGCGACGAAACCCTTGGCCTCAACACGTTGATGGCTTGCACGAACGCTCGTAAACTCTTCTTCCCTCCCTCTGAGAGCGTGGCGCTGCTTCACCGAAGCCGGCGACCCTCCACCCTCTCCCTGGTGACAACAGCGCTGTGGTACCACCCGATCCCATCCCGAACTCGGAAGTGAAACACAGCTGCGCCGATGGTAGTGTGGCTCAAGCCATGCAAGAGTAGGTCATCGCCAGGGCCTTATCCCGCAAACCCCCAGCTCGAAGAGCTGGGGGTTTGTCTTTGGGCGTTCGTATGACCGGCAAGCGGCGGGATTTGATCCTTGCAGGTTGTCACTGCGGGGCTTTGCACGACGCGACGAAGTAAGCGAATGCCAGATTGCAGGACTAACTCGATCTGTGTGTAGAAGAAAACCCGGCTTGCGCGGCACCTATTCGTTCGCCCCCGGACGATGCGGACTATCCGCGGCCCACGAAGGTTTCGCGTCCGCATCGGCCACGGCCTCGATCAGCGCGAAATAGAAACGGTGGAAATCCGCCTGCGCCTGGAAATCGATAGGCGTCGACACGTCGTCCTGCGGCGCGTGGTAGCGGTTTTCGTACCAGGCGCGATAGGCCGCCGCCGCATCCGCATCCGCCGCATCGAACCCGAACAGGAAACTCACGGCCGGCACGCCGATCCGCATGAAGGGCCAGTGATCGGTCCGTCGCAGCAGGCCGCGTTCCGGCTCGAGATCGGCGCGCACCGTGATGCCCATCGGCCCGGCGACGTCGCGCACCGTCTGTCCCAGCGTTGAATCCTCCAGCGCCAGTGTCGTCAGGATCTTCAATGGATACAGCGGTCGCAGCTGATCCAGGTTCAGTACCGCCACGGGGGTCGATGCCGCCGGGGTGGGATGGGCCGCAAGCCAGCGCGAACCCAGCAAGCCTTTTTCCTCCGCCGTCACCGCCGCGAAGATCACCGGGCGGCGGAAGCCTCGGCCGGCACGCGTCTCGGCGAACGCGATCAGCGTCGCGACGTACGCCGCATCGTCCAGTGCGCCGTTGTAGAGGCCGTCGCCGTTCACCGGCGTGCCGCGGCCGTAGCCGTCGAGGTGCGCGATCAGCAGGACCGGTTCGTTGGCGAGCGCCGGGTCCGTGCCCGGCAACACGGCCAGCACGTTGTCCGACGTGGAACTTCGTTCGCGCGTGACGATGCTCGCCTCGAAGCGGGCCGGGAAGTCGAATGGCGCCATCGCCTCGCCACGCGCGCCGCGCGCGAGGATATCGCCCCCGTCGTGTCCGCTTGCGTTGGCGATTTCGGCGAACGTGGTTGCCGCCAGCCGCAGCGAAGGAATGGTTCGTGGCCGCGGCGAACCATCCGCCAGCACCACGTTGCGCGCATACGCCAAGGGCCAGCGCGGCGGCTCGATCGTGAAACCGGTGTCGTCCACGCGCACCATCGCGACCGCGCCCGCAGCAGTCGCCGCTTCCATCTGCGCCGCGAACAGTGGCTGCCCGGTCCGCCGCGTGCCGAAACACGCCACCACGGCGCCGCGCACGCCCGTCATGTCCGATGGCGCGCAAAAGCCGCGGAACACCAACGGCGCGTCGATGCGTGCGGGCATGCCCCAGGTGGGCGTTACCGAGATCTCGTGCAGGAACCGCAGTGGCCGCCTGTCGCCGGTGGCTCGCTGCACCGAGAACGATGTGCCTTCATTCGCCACTTCGATTTCGTCGAAGCGGATGCGCTGGAAATACGTGCCGGCATCGCCGGCGGGGCGAAGCCCCGCGCGCCGGAAGCGCTCGGCGACGTAGGCGGCGGCGCGGTCGTAGCCGGGCGAGCCGGTGTCGCGTCCCTCCATGTCATCGCCGGAGAGCGCCGCGGTCGTCGCCCACCATGCGGCAGTCCGCGCATCGATGGCGTGGCCGCCGCTCGCGCATGCGGACAGCATGAGAACCGCGGATGCGATCGCGAAGCTTCGTGGCATGTCCATGCGCTCCGTCCGCCATCGATGGTCGATGATCGTCCTGCGACGCGCACGACGTCAACTTCGCGGCATGCATCGATTCCAAAAGAAAACCCCCGGAAAACCGGGGGTTTTTGTCGAACCGGAAGCGGGCCGGATCAGGCCGCGGCGTCCTTCAGCTTCTTCAGCGGGCGCACCTTGATCTTGGTCGAGGCCGGCTTGGCGGCGAACACGGTCTCTTCCTTGGTGAACGGGTTGATGCCCTTGCGCTTCGGCTTGGCCGGAACGTTCACGGCGGTGATCTTCAGCACGCCCGGCAGCACGAACTGGCCGGCGCCCTTCTTGCTGATCGAACCATGGATGGCGCCTTCAAGGGCGGCGAGCACGGCACGCACGTCCTTGGCGGCGACCGCGCTCGCCTCGGCGATGTGCGCGACCAGGCCGGACTTGTTGAGGGCTTCCTTGATCGGCTTCGGCGCGGCGGCCTTGGCGGGGGCCTTCTTGGCGGGAGCAGCTTTCTTCTTTGCCATCTGTTGTCTCCTGACGATGTGGTTGTGTTGCGGTGGACCGGAGTGGATGCACCGTCCGGGGCGGTGTGTTCGATTGCGCTAGATCTTCAACGCGGCCATGACCATGAGCGCGGCCACGCAGGCGAAGCCGCCCAGCCAGCTCAGGCTGCGGAGTCGATGGATCGCGGTGAGATAGAAAATGCCATGCAGGATGCGGAAGGCGATGAACGCCATCGCGAGGATGGAGATGCGACCGGCGTCGACACCGGCGAACTGCGCCATCAGCACGCTGGCGGCGAAGGGCGCGAACGCCTCGAAGGCATTGAGGTGGGCGCCATTCGCATTGCGGATCCGGTAACTGTCCTGCCTGGCGACCCAGCCGCGCGGATCCTTGTTGTTGTAGCCCGGCGCGCCGCTCTTCGCGAACGAGACCCAGAGATAGGGAAGCGCAGCGGCGATCACGATGCACCAGTACGCGATGGACATCAGGGCCCTCCCCAGGGCATTGCCGTAGTTGCGGAGCGTAGCGGATTCCGTGCCGTTTGCGCGGCTCCGTTCGTCACGGAGCCGCTTTTTTCCGGCTTATTTCGCTGCCGCCGGGCGCATCTTGTCGCGGGCCGCCTTGAACGGGTTGCCGGCGTTCCAGTTCGGCCACTGGCCGCCGTTGGCCAGGGCTTCGCCGACCGAGTAGGCGGTCTCCACGTCCTGCACGATGCCGTCCAGCTTCCAGGTGGCCGCGTCGAACTGGTCGCCGGGCTTGTGGTAGCGGTTGTCGGTGTAGTCCTTGCCGGCCGCCTCGCCCGCCGCCTTGCCGCCTTCGACCAGGTCGGTGCCGCTGTCGATGTACAGCGCCGGCACGCCCGCCTTGGCGAAGTTGAAGTGGTCGGAACGGAAGTAGTAACCGGCCGCGGTGTTCTCTTCGCCGACCGCCTTGCGCTGCTGCTTGTCCAGCACGACCTTCAGCACGTCCTCCAGCTGCGAGCTGCCCTTGCCGACCACGGTGATGTCACGGGCCTTGCCGATCGGCGCCAGTGCGTCGAGGTTCACCACCGCCACGGTCTTGTCCAGCGGCACCACCGGATGGGCGACGTAGTACTTGGAGCCGAGCAGGCCGGATTCCTCCAGGGTCACCGCGAGGAACAGGATCGAACGCTTCGGCGGCGTCTTCGCCTTGCGGAAGGCTTCGGCCAGCTCGAGGATCGCCGCCACGCCGGTCGCGTTGTCGACGGCGCCGTTGTAGATGTTGTCGCCGCTCTCGCCCTCGTGGGTGCCGAGATGGTCCCAGTGCGCCATGTAGACGATCGCCTCGTCCGGCGCTTCGCTGCCGGGCAGCAGGCCGATCACGTTGCGCGAGTTCTTCTCGACACTGCTGCTCTTGAGGTCCAGCGAGAGCTTGGCGTCCAGCGGCACCGGCTTGAAGCCGCGCTTGTTGGCGGCGGCGCGCAGCTTGGCCAGGTCCTGCCCGGCTGCCTTGAACAGCGCTGTCGCGGCATCGCCGGTGATCCAGCCCTGCGCCGGCACGCGCGGCGCCGGATCGTCCTTGGCCGGCAGGTCGTACTGCGGGCCGGACCAGGAATTCTTCACCACGTCCCAGCCGTAGGACGCGCCTTCGGTGTCGTGGATGATCAGCGCGGCGGCGGCGCCCTTGCGCGCGGCTTCCTCGAACTTGTAGGTCCAGCGCCCGTAGTAGGTCATGCGCTTGCCGTCGAACAGCTTGGCGTCGCCGGCGTGGAAGCCGGGGTCGTTGACCAGCATCACCACGGTCTTGCCCTTGACGTCGATGCCGGCGTAGTCGTTCCACTGCTGCTCCGGCGCGTCCACGCCGTAGCCGACGAACACCAGCGGGCTGTCCTTGATGCTGACCTGGGCCTGCCCGGTGCGGGTGCCGACCACCATGTCGCTGCCGAACTTCAGTACCTGCGGCGCGCCCGCCACGCTCAGGTTCAGCGTGGCCGATTCGTCGGCGGTGGTTTCCACCATCGGTACGGTCTGGAACCAGTCGCCGCCGTTGCCCGGTTGCAGGCCGATCCGCGCGAACTGCGCCTTGATGTACTCGACCGACTTCTCTTCGCCCGGCGTGCCGGGGCCGCGGCCGCCGAACGCATCCGACGACAGCTGTTGCACGTGCTCGGCGAAATCGCCGGCATCGATTCCGTCATGGAATTCGTGGGTGCTGGCGGTGGCCGCGTTCGCGGCGGGAGTTTCGGCGTCGGTATCGGCGGCGGGCTGGTCGCTGCCGCGCGGAGTGCAGGCGCACAGGGCGAGCAGGGCGAGCGGGAGCAGGGCGTGGCGCATTGCGGGACTCCGGGGGACGTCCCGCGATTCTAGCCACTGCGCCGCGGATCCGGCGCAAGCCGCCGGCGGCGCTTCAGTCCTTGGGCGGCGTGGCGGTGCTGTAGCGCTGCACGGTGGCGCCGCTGACGTTGCCGATGCGGGCGCTCTGGTGCACGTACAGCTTCACCTCGCGTTCGAACACCAGGTTGCCTTCGACCACCGCGTCCGGGCCGATCACGATCTTCGGCACCTTCTGCTTGCCCATCCGCAAGCCCCAGTTGCCGTTCGGCTTCTCGACGTGGATGCCGCCCTTCACGTGCGAACCCACGCCGACGCTGATGTCGCCGTTCACGGTTTCGATGCCGCCGCCGAGGTCGGTGTCGACCAGGCCGATGCCGCCGTTCACGGTCGACACGCCGCGGCGCACGTTGCTGCCGCGGTCGAGGAAGATGCCGCCGTTGACGGTTTCCACGTCGCCGTCGACCCGGGTGCGTTGGCCAAGCCGGATCCCGCCGTTGACCGTGGACACCGAACGCGCGCTCACCTCGTCCTCGGCCTCGATCCCGCCGTTCACGGTTTCCACGTCCTCGACCCTGGCGCCGCGCTGCAGGTCGATGCCGCCATTGACCGTGCTCAGGTCGCCGTAGCTCTGGCCGGCCTGGGCGGTGATGCTGCCGTTGACCTTGTCGATGCTGTGGCCCGGGCCGTGGTCGTCATGGTCGTGCGCGACGGCACCGGCGGACGCGGCGAGGAGGACGGTGAAGAGCAGGGTGCGGTTCATGCGGTGACTCCCGGGGTGGTTGCAGGGAGTGATGCAGCGGGGAGGCGGAAGGTTTACAGCCGCTACAATCAGCGCATGCCGCACCGCGGCAACCCCCACCAGGAAGCCATCGTGTCCGCATCCCCGTCGTCCCGCCCGAAACCCGTCGTGCTGCTGATCCTGGACGGCTGGGGCCATCGCGAGGCGGTCGAGGACAACGCGTTGGCGCTGGCCGATCTGCCGAACTGGCGGCACTTGCTCGCCACCCGTCCGCACACGCTGGTGCATACCGAGGGCCGCCACGTCGGGCTGCCGGACGGACAGATGGGCAATTCCGAAGTCGGCCACATGAACCTCGGCGCCGGCCGCATCGTCTACCAGGACCTGACCCGGGTCGATGCCGCGATCGAGGACGGCAGCTTCTTCGCCAATGCCGAATTGCTGGCGGCCTGCGCGGCCGCCAAGGCGGACGGTGGCACCTTGCACGTGATGGGCCTGCTGTCGCCGGGCGGCGTGCACAGCCACGAGAACCACATCTTCGCGATGCTCGAACTCGCGCATCGCGCGGGCGTGCCGCGGGTCGCCGTGCATGCCTTCCTCGACGGCCGCGATACCCCGCCGCAATCCGCCGAACCCAGCCTGCGCGCCTTGCAGGCGTTGTGCGACCGGCTCGGCAACGCGCGCATCGCCACGGTCGGTGGCCGCTACTACGCGATGGACCGCGACAAGCGCTGGGATCGCGTGCGCCGGGCGTGGGATGCGATCGTCGAGGCCGAAAGCGAGTTCCGCGAACCCGACGCGCTGTCGGCCCTGCAGGCGGCGTATGCGCGCGGCGAGAACGACGAGTTCGTCGCGCCCACCGTGCTCGACGGCGCGCAACCGATGCGCGATGGCGATGCCGTCGTGTTCATGAATTTCCGCGCGGATCGCGCGCGCCAGCTCACCGCGGCGTTCGTCGATCCCGCGTTCGACGGGTTCGCCGCGCGTCGTCCGGCGCTGTCGCGCTTCGTCTGCCTGAGCGAGTACGACGCGAAACTGCCGGCGGCGCTGGCGTTCGCGCCGGACGACCTGCGCCACACTTTCGGCGAAGTGCTGGCGGACAACGGCCTGACCCAGCTGCGCATCGCCGAGACCGAGAAATACGCGCACGTCACTTTCTTCTTCAGCGGCGGCCGCGAAGCGCTGTTCCCCGGCGAATCGCGCACCCTGATCCCCAGCCCGCAGGTCGCCACCTACGACCTGCAGCCGGAAATGAGCTGCCCGGAGCTGACCGAGAAACTGGTCGCGGCGATCGAATCGCAGGCCTTTGACGCCATCGTCTGCAACATCGCCAACCCGGACATGGTCGGCCACAGCGGCATCCTGGAGGCGGCGATCAAGGCGGCCGAAGCGGTGGACATCGCCATCGGCAAGGTCAGCGACGCGGTGCAGCGCGTCCACGGCGCGCTGCTGGTCACCGCCGACCACGGCAACCTGGAAATGATGCGCGATCCCGACACCGGCCAGCCGCATACCGCGCACACGGTCGGCCCGGTGCCGCTGGTGTACGTGGGCGAACGCGCGGCCGCGCTGCGCAGCGGTGGTGCGTTGCGCGACATCGCGCCGACCCTGCTCGACCTGCTGGGCCTGCCCAAGCCCGCCGACATGAGCGGGCAGAGCCTGCTGCTGCCGGCCTGATGCGCAAGGCGTCCGCCATCGCGCTGCTGGCGCTGGCCATGGCTGGGGCCGCGCCGGCGCAGGACCAGCGCGAAGCCGAACAGCGCCTGCGGAAGGTGCGCAGCGAACTGAAGGCGGTGGCGATCGAGCGACGCAAGCTGGAGGGCGCGCGTGGCGATGCGACCCGCCAGTTGCGGCAGGCGGATGAACAGGTAGGCAGCGCGCAACGCAGCCTGCGCGGCATCGAGTCCACCCTGCAACGCGACAGCGCATCGCTCACCCAGTTGCAGGCGGAACGCGCGCGGCATGCTGGCGACCTGGATGCGAAGAAGGCGGAACTGGCGCGCTTGCTGCGCGCGGCGCAGCTGGCCGGCGGCGATGCGCCGCTGAAGGCGATGCTGGCCCAGGACCGCATCGCCGAAGCGGAGCGCGCATTGACCTACCAGGGCTACCTGCAGCGCGGTCGCGTGCAGCGCATCCGCGAACTCAGCGCGGAACTGCGCCGCATCGATGCGCTGGAGCGGGAGATCGGCCAGCGCCAGGCGGCGCTCATCGACGATCGCAAGCGGCAGGCGGCGCAGGTCACGCAACTCGAGGTCGCGCGCAAGCAGCGCGCCGGCGTGCTGGCCGGCATCGACCAGCAATACCAGGACAAGGCCGGTCGCGAGAAGGCGCTGGGTCGCGATGCCAAGGCTTTGCAGGATCTGTTGGCGCAATTGCGGATCGCGGCGGCGAAGGCGGCGCGCGAGGCCGCGCGGGCGAAGGCGGCGGCGGAACGCACGGCGAAGGCAGCGGGCAAGCCGGTGCAGAAGCGCCCGCTGGTGGCGACGGCGCCGGCGATGAAAGTGGGCGGCCTTGGCTGGCCGGTATCCGGCAGCCTGCTGGCCTCGTACGGCGGTGCCTTGCCGGATGGCCGCCGCAGCGATGGCGTGCTGATCGCCGCGCCGGCCGGAAGCCCGGTCAAGGCGGTGGCCGACGGCACCGTGGTGTTCGCCGACTGGATGACCGGCTACGGCAACATCCTGATCATCGACCACGGCAACGGCTACATGAGCCTGTATGCGCACAACGACGGCCTGCTGCGCGATGCCGGCGATGCGGTGAAGCGCGGCGAGGCGGTGGCCAGCGTCGGCATTTCCGGCGGCCAGGAGCGGCCGGCGCTGTATTTCGAGTTGCGCCGCAACGGTTCGCCGGTGAATCCGGCGGGATGGCTGACCCGGCAGTAACCGGGCTGGCGCCATCGCGGCGCGGTTCGCGGCATCATGGCGGAACCGGCGCGGAAGCGGCGGGTCGAAGCAGCCATGAACCGAGCGGAGCACACCATGCGGGCACTCTCCCTATCCCTGTCGGTCGCCGCGGTGCTGGGCCTCGCGCCTGCATGCGCGCATGCGCAGGAAGCGCCGCAAGCGACGGAGAAGTCCGATGCCGTGGCCGCCAGCGACGATCCGGATGCGGCCAGCACCGACGACGCCAAGGTGCCGCTGGACGAGATCCGCCGCTACGTGATGGTCTACAACGCGGTCAAGCAGGCCTATGTGGATCCGGTCGACGACCATGCGCTGATGCAGTCCGCGGTGCGCGGCCTGCTGCTCGACCTCGACCCGCACAGCGCCTACCTGCAGAAGGCGGACGCGGACGATTTCAACGAACAGACCCGTGGCGCCTACGACGGCGTCGGCCTGGAGCTGCAGCAGTTGCCGGAAGGCGGCTTGCGCATCGTCGCCCCGCTGGACGACGGCCCCGCCGAGCGCGCCGGCCTGCGCAGCCGCGACCGGATCATCGCCATCGACGGCAAGGTGCTCGGGCCGGCTGATGCGGACGCTTCCGCCCCGTTGCGCGGGGTGGCCGGCAGCAAGGTCGTGTTGCGGGTGCTGCGCGAAGGCACGCCCAAGCCGTTCGACGTGACCCTGGTGCGCGAAACCATCCGCACCAGCAGCGTGCGTTCGCGCATGCTGGAGCCGGGCTTCGGCTATGTGCGCGTCGGCAGTTTCCAGGCCGCGACCGCGGCGGATTTCGTCAAGGCGGTGGACGGCCTGCAGAAGTCCGCGGGCGGGCCGCTGCGCGGCCTGCTGATCGACCTGCGCAGCAATCCTGGCGGGCTGTTGGTGGGCGCGGTGCAGATCGCCGACGAGCTGCTGGACAAGGGCGGCATCGTCAGCACCAAGGGCCGCGCGATGATCGGCGACAGCCGCTTCGATGCGACCCCCGGCGACAGGCTGCAGGGCGCGCCGGTGGTCCTGCTGGTCGATGCCGGTTCCGCCAGCGCCGCCGAAGTGCTGGCCGGCGCGCTGCACGACAACAAGCGCGCGCGGGTGGTCGGCAGCCGCACCTTCGGCAAGGGCTCGGTGCAGACCCTGCTGCCGCTGGACAACGGCGATTCGGTCAAGCTCACCACCGCGCGCTATTACACCCCCAGCGGGCATTCGATCCAGGCGCTGGGCATCGTGCCGGACGTGGTGCTGAAACCCGAAGGCGGTGGCGCGCGGGCGATGATCAGCGAAGCGGCGTTGCCGCGGCACCTGCAAGGCGAGGAAGCACTCGAAGGCGACAATGCCGGCGATGTGTTGCCGGGCCAGAAGCCGGTCGATGCCGCGCTGGCGGAATTGAAGAAGATGGCCGGCGTGGTTGCGGTCGCGACCGCGGCACCGGCGAGTGCAAGGCCGAAGGCGAAGGCTCAGTAGCCGCGGCTGTGGCGCAGGCGGCGTGCGATCGCCGCGCGGGTGAGCAGGGCGAACACCACCCCGAACAGGAAGCCGGCGATATGCGCCGGCCACGCGACCGCGCCGAAGGTCGGGCCGCTGTAGGCGAACACCACTTGCAGCAATGCCCACAGGCCGATCAGCAGAGAAGCCGGGACGCGCACGAACTCCAGGAACAACCCAAGCGGCAACACCACGCCGAGGCGGGCAGTCGGGAACAGGGCCAGGTAGGCGCCGATCACCGCCGACACCGCGCCGCTGGCCCCGATGATGACCCGATCCGGTGCGCCGATGGCGAGCACCGCGGCCAGGTTCGCCACCGCGCCGCCGATCAGGAACAGGGCCAGGAAGCGCCAGCCGCCCATCACACGCTCCGCCGGCAACCCGAAGATCAGCAGGAATACCAGGTTGCCGAGCAGGTGGATCCAGTCCGCGTGCAGGAACAGCGCGGAGAACAGGCGCAGCACGCTGCCGTCGGCGAAGGCCCGCTGCCAAGCCTCGAGGCTGTCCAGTCCACCCGACAGGACCCCCCAGTCCAGTTCGGCACCATGCCGCAATGCCGGCGCACGCATCGCCCCCCAGACGTAGGCCAGCCACAGCGCCACGAACAGCAGGGGCGTGGCCCAGCGGAACAGGGTCTTCTTGCGGGTGGAGATGCCGACGAACATGACCTGCAACTGTACTGGCTGCCGCCGGGATTGTTAGCTTCGGGTTAAATTACGCGCTATACTGCATACGGCGTCGTACGTCGGGGGAGGGCTGCCGCAGGCAGAGTCCCGGCTCGCGCAGCGCTGATCCGCGCTTCGATGCACCTGCATCGCCGCCCGAGAACAACTATCCCTGCACAAGAGTCACGGAGACGATTCGAATGAAGACCACCACCCGCAGCTTCCGCGCCACCGCGCTCGCGTTGGCCGTGCTCGGCACCTTGGCCGCCGGCCAGGCCAGTGCCTCCGGCTTCCAGCTGCGCGAGCAGAGCGTGAAGAACCTCGGCAAGTCCAATGCCGGCAGCATCGTCGGCAAGGACGCGTCGAACGTGTCGCTGAACCCGGCGGCGATGAGCAACTTCGACAAGACCACCATCCAGTCCGACATCACCGTCATCGACCTGACGGCCGATTTCGCCGGCGGTGGCAATGTCCTCGGCTCGCCCGCGGCCCCGCTGTCTGGCGGCAATGGCGGTGATCCGGGTGATCCGACGGTTGTGCCGAACATGGCCATCGTGTTCCCGCTGTCGGGCACCTTCGACAAGGTCACCCTCGGCGCCAGCGTCGGCGCTCCGTTCGGCCTGAAGACCGAATACGAGTCGGGTTGGGTGGGCCGCTACCGCGCCCTGACCTCGGATCTCAAGACCGTTGACCTGACCCTGTCGATCGCCGTGCAGCCGACCGACAGCCTGTCGATTGGCGCCGGCTTCATCTACGAGCGCGCCGAAGCGACCTTGAGCAAGGCCATCGATTTCGGTACCGCGATCTGCGCCCAGGCCGCCGCCTCGGTTCCGACCAGCCCGGCCAACACCTGCTTCAACCCGAACTGGGCGCTGTACCCGCTGTACCACCCGCAGTCCGCGGATGGCACTTTCACGGTCGAAGGCGACGACACCAGCACCGGCTGGGTGCTCGGCATGCAGTTCACCCCGAACGAGAAGTTCGCCTTCGGCATGAGCTACCGCTCGGAGATCGAGCACGCCCTCGAGGGCACGCTCGACTTCCAGGGCGTTCCGGCCCTGCTGGGCGCGGATCCGCGCTTCGTGGATGGCGATGGCGGCGCCAAGCTGACCACGCCCGCGGTGTGGACGATCAGCATGCGCTACGGCTTCACCGACCAGTTCCGCGTGCTGGCCGATTTCCAGCAGACCAACTGGACCTCGCTGCATGACATCACCATCACCCGCGCCAGCGGCACCGTCGTCGGCGCCGAGCCCTTCCTGTGGAAGAACACTAAGTTCTACAGCGTGGGCGCCGAATACGACATCAGCGATGCCTTCACCTTGCGCGCCGGCGTTGGCTCGGACGAATCGCCGACCAACAACGCGGCCCGCACCCCGCGCCTGCCCGACAACGACCGCATGCTGTACTCGATCGGCGCCAGCTGGAACGTGAGCGAGCACCTGTCGATCGATGCGGCGTTCCAGCGCATCACCATCGACAACCCGACGATCAACCTGCCGGTGGACGCCGCTGCCGGCAACACCTCGACCCTGGTCGGCGAGTTCTCGGGCCACGCCAACCTGTACGGCGTGTCGATGCAGTACCGCTTCTGATCCTTCGCGGATCATCGAGCAAGAAAAAGCCCCGCTTCGGCGGGGCTTTTTCGTTGCGGCGGCGGACGCCGCGAGCTTGGCGCGCGATGGCCGGCTCAATCCCCCAATGTCAGCAGGCTCGCATTGCCGCCGGCGGCAGTGGTGTTGATGGTGACGGTTTTCTCGGTGGCGAAGCGCGGCAGGTAGTGCGGGCCGCCGGCCTTGGGGCCGGTGCCGGACAGGCCCTGGCCACCGAACGGCTGCACGCCGACCACCGCGCCGATCTGGTTGCGGTTGACGTAGATGTTGCCGACCTTCGCGCGCTGCACGATGCGGTCGATGGTGGCGTCGATGCGCGAATGGATACCCAGCGTCAGCCCGTAGCCGGTGGCGTTGATGGCATCGACCACGGCATCGAGTTCGTCCGCCTTCCAGCGCACAACGTGCAACGCCGGGCCGAACTTCTCGCGGTCGAGTTCATTGATCGACTTCAGTTCCCACGCGGTTGGCGCGAAGAAGGTGCCGTGCTGCGTGGCTTCACCGAGCTTTGCCTCGGCGATGAACTTCGCCTCCGACTTCATTCGCGCGGCATGCGCCACCAGGATGCCCTTGGCGTCCTCGTCGATTACCGGGCCAACGTCGGTGGAGGGCAGGCCGGGATCGCCGACGGTGAGTTCCGCCATTGCGCCGGCGAGCATGTGGATGACCTTGTCGGCGATGTCCTCTTGCACCAGCAGCACGCGTGCCGCCGAGCAGCGCTGGCCGGCGGAGGTGAAGGCGGAGCCCAATGCATCCTTGACCACCTGTTCCGGCAGCGAGGAACTGTCCGCGATCATCGCGTTCTGTCCGCCGGTCTCGGCGATCAGGGTGGCGATCGCGCCGCTGTCGCGGCCGGCCAGTGCGCGGTTGATCAGGCGCGCGGTTTCGGTGGAGCCGGTGAAGCAGACGCCGGCCACGCGCGCATCGCGGGTCAGCGCGGCGCCGACGGTGGCGCCGTCGCCCGGCAGGTACTGCAACACGTCCTGCGGGATGCCGGCTTCGTGCAGCAGTTGCACCGCGGCATGGCCGATCAGGTTGGTCTGTTCCGCCGGCTTGGCGATCACCGTGTTGCCGGCGGCCAGCGCCGCGGCGATCTGGCCGATGAAGATCGCCAGCGGGAAATTCCACGGCGAGATGCACACGAACACGCCGCGTCCGCCCAGCTGCAACTGGTTGGATTCGCCGGTCGGGCCGGGCAGCGCCATCGGCGCGAAATGCTCGCGTGCCTGCAGGGCGTAATAGCGCAGGAAATCCACCGCCTCGCGCACTTCGGCGATGCCGTCGGGCAGGGTCTTGCCGGCTTCCTTGGTGCACATCGCCATGTAGGCCGGCATGCGCGCTTCCAGCAAGGTGGCGGCATGCTCCAGGATCGCCGCGCGCGAAGCGGCGGGCGTTGCGTCCCACCCGGCATGTGCCGCCACCGCATTCAGCAGCGCGCGTTCGACGGTGGCGCTGTCTGCCGCCTGCCAGTGGCCGACCACTTCGCGCCGATCCGCCGGATTGGTCACGGCGATTTTTTCGCCAGTGGCGTTGGCGCCGGGCACAAGCGGGCTTGCGGACCAGCTACCGGCGCCGGCGTTGTTGATGGCGGCGGCGAGTTCGCGCAGCTGGTCGTCATTGGCGAGGTTCAGGCCCATGGAATTGTCTCGGTCTTGGTGCTGGCTGCGGTACAGGTCGACCGGCAGCGGGATGCGTGGATGCGGGATCGGATCGAAGTTGCGGACGGCCTCGACCGGGTCGCGGATCAGTTCGTCGATCGAGATCGACTCGTCGGTGATGCGGTTGACGAAGCTGGAGTTGGCGCCGTTCTCGAGCAGGCGACGCACCAGGTAGGGCAACAGGTCTTCGTGCGAACCGACCGGTGCATACACGCGGCAGGCCACGTCCAGGCGATCGGCCGGGATGACCTCGGCGTACAGGTCATCGCCCATGCCGTGCAGTTTCTGGAACTCGAAGTCGCGGCGGTTGCGCATCGCGCGCGCCATGCGGTGCACGGTGGCGATGGTCTGCGCGTTGTGGGTGGCGAACATCGGGTAGACCGCATCGCCGGCGTCGAGCAGGCGGCGCGCGTTCGCGATGTAGGACACGTCGGTGTTCTGCTTGCGGGTGAACAGCGGATAGCCGGCCTGGCCATCCATTTGCGCGCGCTTGATTTCGGCATCCCAGTACGCGCCCTTGACCAGCCGCACCGGGATGCGCCGACCCAATTGCCCAGCCATGTGCGCGATATAGTCGATCACGAACGGTGCGCGCTTCTGGTAGGCCTGCACCACGATGCCGAAGCCGTTCCAGTCGCGCAGCGAATCGTCGCCCAGTACCTGGAAGATCAGGTCGAGCGATAGTTCGAGGCGGTCGGTTTCCTCGGCGTCGATGGTCAGGCCGATGCCGTAGGACCTGGCCAGCTGCGAGAGTTCCAGCAGGCCGGCGCCGAGCTCGGCCAGCACGCGGGCGCGCTTGGCGTGCTCGTAGCGCGGATGCAGCGCCGACAACTTGACCGAGATGCTGGGCGCGGCGAACACGTCGGCGAACGGGCCGGTGCTGCCGATGGCGTGGATCGCCTGTCGATACGCTTCGAGGTAGCGACGCGCGTCGGCGGTGGTCAGTGCGCCTTCGCCGAGCATGTCGAACGAATAGCGATAGTTGGCGTTGTCGCCCTTGCGGCTGCGCGACAGCGCTTCGTCGATCGTGCGGCCGAGCACGAACTGGTGGCCCATGATCTTCATCGCCTGGCGCACGGCCAGGCGGATCACCGGCTCGCCGGCGCGACCGATCAGGCGCTGGAAGGCGCCGTGCACGTCACGCTTGGTGTCGTCGGCCAGGTCGACCAGCTTGCCGGTCAGCATCAGGCCCCAGGTCGAGGCGTTGACCAGCACCGAGTCGGACTGGCCGAGGTGGCGCTTCCAGTTGGCGTCGCCGAGCTTGTCGCGGATCAGGGCGTCGGCGGTGCCCTGGTCGGGGATGCGCAGCAGGGCCTCGGCCACGCACATCAGCAGCACGCCTTCCTCGCTGCCGAGGTCGTACTGGCGCATGAAGGCCTCGACCGCGCCCTGGTCGCGGGCGCGGGCGCGCACGCGGCGCACCAGGTCGGCCGCGGTGGCCTGGGCGGCGGTGCGCTCGGCCTCCGGCAGGGCGGCCTGCGCGAGCAGTTCGCGCACATGGCTGGCTTCGTCGCGGATCCAGCCCGCGGTGATCGCGGCGCGCGCGGACGGTGGAAGCGGGTTCAGTTCGGGCGCGAGGATCGGCGCAATCGGGGAAACGGGGCTGGGTTCGGTGCTCATCGCGCCCGCAGGCTGCCTGCATTCGGGGGCGCCTAGTGTAGTGCCGCGGGGCGTCGCCGGCATCCGAAGGCATCGCTGCGGGTTGCCGCATCTGGGCCCCGCCGGTACCATTTCCCGGTTGTTCCCGGCCCTTTGCCGTTCGTGGCCGGGGCAGGGGCGCGTGAAAACCCAGACCAAGGCGCGGTCCGCGGCAAAGCAGGCCGTCGGCCCGGCATCTCCAGGCATATCAGTGGGGCTCGATGTGATGACACCCGGTCGTATGAAATATTTGGCATTGGCCGCGGCGTTGGCGTTGCCGATGTTGGCGCAGGCGCAGGAAGCCGCAAACCACGCGGATCCGCACCGCTGGCAGCTCAACATGGCGCCCGGCGTGACCCCGACCTCGCATGCCGCCTACGACGCGCACATGATCGTGCTGTGGCTGTGCGTGGTCATCGGCGTGATCGTGTTCGGCGCGATGGCCTATGCGATGTTCAAGTTCCGCAAGTCCAAGGGCGCGGTGCCGGACAAGGATTTCACCCACAGCACCAAGCTCGAGATCATCTGGACCGCGCTGCCGGTGGCGATCCTGATCGGCCTGGCCTTCCCGGCGACCCACGGCCTGATGCGCCAGTACGACACCCGCGACGCCGCGATGACCGTCAAGGTCACCGGCTACCAGTGGATGTGGAAGTACGAATACCTGGGCGAGGACGTGGAATTCACCAGCCGCCTCGACCGCAAGAGCGACGAAGTGCGCCAGAGCGGCGTCGACGCGCGCACCGCCAACCTGCCGCACTACCTGCTGGAGGTCGACAACCAGCTGGTGCTGCCGGTCGGCACCAAGATCCGCTTCGTGCTGACCGCCGACGACGTCATCCACGCCTGGTGGGTGCCGGCGCTGGGCTGGAAGCAGGACGCGATCCCCGGCATCGTCAACGAAGCCTGGGCGGACATCGAGAAGCCCGGGGTCTACCGCGGCCAGTGCGCCGAGCTGTGCGGCAAGGACCATGGCTTCATGCCGATCGTGGTCAAGGCCGTGAGCAAGGACGAGTTCGCGTCCTGGCTTGCGGCGGAGAAGGCCAAGCGCGCGCCGGCCCCCGCCGCCGCCGAGGCGACCGCCCCCGCCGCGGGCGAAGCGCCGGCCGCCACCGAGCAAACCGATGCAGCGCCGGCCGCGGCCGCGACTGCCCCGCAAACCGAGCAGGCCCCGGCGAATGCCGCGGCTGCCGGTTGATCCACGCATCGATTGATTACTGAGAGTCAGGCCATGGCCCACGCCGACCACCACGACGACCACAAGCAGAGCTTCATCGACCGCTGGTTCTTCTCCACGAACCACAAGGACATCGGTACGCTCTACCTGGTCTTCAGCTTCATCATGTTCATCATCGGTGCGGCGTTCTCGGTGGTGATCCGCACCGAGCTGGCCACGCCGGGCCTGCAGCACGTCAGCCCCGAGTTCTTCAACCAGATGACCACGCTGCACGCGCTGGTCATGATCTTCGGCGGGGTGATGCCGGCCTTCGTCGGCCTGGCCAACTGGATGGTGCCGTTGCAGATCGGCGCGCCGGACATGGCGCTGCCGCGCATGAACAACTGGTCGTTCTGGATCATGCCGTTCGCCTTCAGCCTGCTGCTGATGACGCTGTTCCTGCCGGGCGGTGCGCCGGCGGGTGGCTGGACGCTGTATCCGCCGCTGTCGCTGCAGGGCGGCAACAACGTCGCCTTCGTGATCTTCGCCATCCACATGATGGGCATCAGCTCGATCATGGGCGCGATCAACATCATCGCCACCATCCTCAACATGCGCGCCCCGGGCGTCGACCTGCTGAAGATGCCGATCTTCTGCTGGACCTGGCTGATCACCGCCTTCCTGCTGATTGCGGTGATGCCGGTGCTGGCGGGCGCGGTGACCATGCTGCTCACCGACAAGTTCTTCGCCACCAGCTTCTTCAACGCTGCCGGCGGCGGCGACCCGGTGATGTTCCAGCACATCTTCTGGTTCTTCGGCCATCCCGAGGTCTACATCATGATCCTGCCCGCCTTCGGCGTGGCCTCCGAGATCATCCCGACCTTCGCCCGCAAGCCGCTGTTCGGCTACCAGGCGATGGTGTACGCGACCGCGTCGATCGCGTTCCTGTCGTTCATCGTGTGGGCGCACCACATGTTCACGGTGGGCATGCCGCTGGGCGGCGAGATCTACTTCATGTTCGCGACGATGCTGATCGCGATCCCGACCGGCGTGAAGGTGTTCAACTGGGTCACCACCATGTGGCGCGGCTCGATGACCTTCGAGGCGCCGATGCTGTGGGCGGTCGCGTTCGTGATCCTGTTCACCATCGGCGGTTTCTCCGGCCTGATGCTGGCGATCGTGCCCGCGGACTTCCAGTACCACGACACCTACTTCGTGGTCGCGCACTTCCATTACGTGCTGGTGACCGGCGCGCTGTTCTCGATCATCGCCGCCGTCTACTACTGGTGGCCGAAGTGGACCGGCCGCATGTACAACGAGACCTTCGCCAAGATCCACTTCTGGTGGTCGGTGATCTTCGTCAACCTGCTGTTCTTCCCGCAGCACTTCCTGGGCCTGGCCGGCATGCCGCGCCGCATCCCGGACTACAACGTGGTGTTCGCGGACTGGAACCTGGTCAGCTCGATCGGTGCGTTCGGCATGTTCGCCACGCCGTTCATCATGGCCTTCGTGCTGTGGCACTCGCTGAAGCACGGCAAGAAGGCCGAGGCCCGTGCCTGGGAAGGTGCGCATGGCCTGGAGTGGACGGTGCCGAGCCCGGCCCCGCACCACACCTTCACCACCCCGCCGGTGATCAAGCCGGGCGACCTCGCCCACGGCGACATCACCCACTGATCCTGCGCATGCGCGAAAACCCCGCCACCATGCATGATGCCCAGGCCGCGCCGAAGCGCGCGGCCGCGCGCCGTACCGCCTTGCTGCTCGGCGGCATCGCGGTGGCGGTGTATGTCGGCTTCATCCTGATGGGAGTGCTGGGCCGGTGAGCCGCAGCCGCAGCTTCGGCGTGGCGAAGATGGTCGGCGTGGCGCTGGCCGCGTTCGGCTTCGCCTTCGCGCTGGTGCCGCTGTACCGGATCGCCTGCGAGAAGGTGTTCGGCGTGCGCCTGGAGCAGGGGCCGGCGCAGGTGGTCCAGCACGATGCGAAGCAGGAACGTTGGGTCACCGTGCAGTTCGACGGCGGAGTGAATTCCAAGCTGCCGTGGGCGTTCGCGCCGGAGCAGGAATCCATGCGCGTGCAGGTCGGCCGGCAGTACGAGGCGAAGTACTTCGCGCGCAACAGCGCGGATCGCGCCATCGTCGGCAGTGCCGTGCCTTCGGTCGCGCCGGCGCGCGCCTCGGGCTTCTTCAACAAGACCGAATGCTTCTGCTTCACGGCGCAGACGTTGGCCGCCGGCGAGGCGCGCGACATGCCGGTGCGCTTCATCGTCGACCCGGCGTTGCCGGCCGGGGTGAAGACCATCACCCTGTCGTACACGTTCTACAAGAATGACGTCCTGACCTCCGCCCTCGACGAGGGCGCGGGCAAGGGCCAAGCCGACGTGGCCCGCGCCGCGCCGTAACTCTTTGCATCGAATCATCCGGAACCGCCATGTCCAACGCCCACGCTGACACTCATCACGGCAGCCACGACCAGAACGTCTACTACGTGCCGCACGGCAGCCGCTGGCCGGTGTTCGCCTCGGTTGCGCTGTTCGTCACCATGATCGGCTTCGCCAGCTGGTTGAACGAAGTGAGTTGGGGCAAGACCGTGTTCTTCGTCGGGCTGGCCGGCCTGATGGCGATCCTGTTCAAGTGGTTCGGCGACGTGATCCGCGAGTCGCTGGCCGGCCACTACAATAAGCAGGTCGACACCAGCTTCCGCATGGGCATGGTCTGGTTCATCTTCTCCGAGGTGATGTTCTTCGCCGCCTTCTTCGGCGCGCTGTTCTACGCCCGCCAGTTCGCGCTGCCGTGGCTCAACGGCGAAGGCGACGGCCAGGCCACCCACAGCCTGCTGTGGTCGAACTTCGCCGGCGGCTGGCCGAGCAACGGCCCGGGCGGCGTCGGCGGCACCTACCAGACCGTGCCGGCCTGGGGCCTGCCGCTGCTCAATACCCTGATCCTGCTGAGCTCGGGCGTGACCGTCACCATCGCCCACCACGCACTGAAGGAAGGCAAGCGCGGCATCCTGCTGCTGTTCCTCGGCCTGACCGTCGCCCTCGGCTGCCTGTTCCTCTATTACCAGGCCACCGAGTACGCGCATGCCTACCACGAGCTCAACCTGACCCTGGGCTCCGGCATCTACGGTTCGACCTTCTTCATGCTGACCGGCTTCCACGGCGCGCACGTGACCCTGGGCACGCTCATGCTGGCGATCATGTGGCTGCGCTGCGCGCGCGGCCACTTCACCAAGGACAACCATTTCGCGTTCGAGGCGGTGGCCTGGTACTGGCACTTCGTCGACGTGGTCTGGCTGGGCCTGTTCCTGTTCGTGTACGTGCTGTAAGCCGGCGCGTCAGCGATCGCAACGACAAAGGCCGGCATTGCCGGCCTTTGCGTCTGCAGCGATGGTGGTGGTGCGGCTGGATCAGCCCGGGTTGCTGCCTACGCCGTGCGGCGTGATCCAGCCCATGTAGATGGCCAGCACGACGAACAGGATCAAGGCCACGCTCAGGCCGATGCGCTTGGTCAGCGAATTCACGCTGCGCTTGGTCTGGCCCTTGTCCACCAGCATGTAGTACAGGCCGGCGCCGAGGTTCCACAGGATGAGGATCAGCACACCGACGATGAGCAGGGTCTTCAGCGAATCGTTCATGACGGCCTCGTTGCCGCGGCATGGCGCGGGGATGCGCGCATTATCGCAGCGATGCGGAGGACTGGCGTGAGCGCGAACCGCCGCAACCTCGCGCTGGGCTGGCTGCTCGCGCTGGCCGCGATCGTCCTGTTCGCCTCGCTCGGCCGCTGGCAACTCGCGCGGATGCACGAGAAGCAGGCCAGGCTGGATGCCGCCGCGCACGCGCTGGACAAGCATGCCCCGCAGCCGCTGCTGCTGGCCTCCGATCCCAAGCGCGCCAGCGCCTACGACTGGGCCGCGGGCAGCGGCAGCATCGCCGGCGAGACGGTCTGGCTGGACAACCAGATGCGCAGCGGCAGGCCGGGCGTGCGCATGTACTGCGTGCTGTTGCCGGACGACGGCGTACAGGCGGTGCTGGTCGATGCGGGCTGGTGGCCGCTGGATGGCAAGCGCGACCTGCCGATCTTCGGCTGCCCGTTGGGGCGGGGCGTGGCGGTGCGCGGCCTGCTGGCGCCGCCGCCGTCCAGCGGCCTGGCGCATGGCGATGCGCTGGCGGCGTCCGGTCCGCAACGCTGGCTGGCGACGCGCCTGGACCTGCAGGCGATCGCCCGCGAGTTGAAACTGTCGACCGGCATCGCCCCGCGCGTGCTGCGCCTGGATCCGGCGCGCGACAAGGGCGACGCCGGCGTGATGCTGGCCCCCGGCGAGCGCGACCTCGAGATCCTGCCCAACACGATCACCCCCGAACGCCACCTCGGCTATGCCGTGCAGTGGTTCGGGCTGGCGTTGACGGTGCTCGTCGCCGCCATCGTCCTCACCCTGCGTGCCCGGAAACGACCATCGCAATGAACGCGCAACACGATACCGACGCCATCCGCCGCCGCAACCGCGGCATGCTGGTCGCGCTGTTCCTGCTGTTCTTCGGCGGCATGCTGGTGGCCGGCCTGCTGCGTTTCTCCGGCTGGCGGCCGCAAGGCTCCAAGAACAAGGGCGAGCTGCTGCAGCCTTACGGCGACCTGCGCGGCTACGCGCCGAGCCTGGCCGATGGCCGCGCCTATCGCTGGAAGGACGCGCCGCGGACCTGGCGGATCGTGGCGATGCCGCGCGATTGCGATGGCGCACGCGCGGCCGAATGTGCGCGCCTGCTGGCCGATCTCGACAAGGTCTGGCGGCTGATGAACAAGGATGCCGACCGCGTGCACGTGCTGTGGGCGGGGGCCGCGCCGACCGGCAGCGCGCTGCCCGCGGAAGTGCGTCCGCTGCGCGTCGACGGTGGCCTGCGCGCAGGCCTGGCGCGCCCGGACGATGCGGCCGGCGATGCCGTGTGGCTGGTCGACCCGAACGGCTTCGTCGTCCTGCGCTACGCTCCCGGCTTCGATCCCGGCGACCTGCGCACCGACCTGGCGCGCCTGCTGAAGATCAACTGACGCGATGACCACGACCAACTCGACCCTCCTGTACCGGCACTTCCACCGCATCGCCTGGCTGGCGGTGGCGCTGGCCGCCTGCGTGATCGTGTTCGGCGCGTTCGTGCGCCTGTCCAACGCCGGCCTGAGCTGCCCCGACTGGCCGACCTGCTACGGCAAGGCCGCATGGCCGACCCATGCCGACCAGATCGTCGACCACGCCGCCACCGCGATCCGCCCGGTCGATCCCAGCAAGGCCTGGCGCGAGCAGTTCCACCGCATGATCGCCGGCAGCCTGGGGGTGCTGGTGCTGGCGCTGGCCTTGCTGGCCACGCGCAAGCGGCCGCAAGGCTGGCTGCACGTGATCGGCGCAGCCGTGGCCGTCGCCGTCGCCATCCCGTTGTACATGCGCGGCATGCATGTCGCGGCATCGGCGCTCGCCATCGTCGGCGAGGGATTGCTGCTGTTCGGCGCGTTGCGCTGGTCGAACGTCGACCTCGCCCGTACCAGCACGCTGACCCTGGCGGTGATCATCTTCCAGGCCCTGCTCGGCATGTGGACGGTGACCTGGTTGCTCAAGCCGGTCGTGGTGATGGGCCATCTGCTCGGCGGGCTGCTGACCTTCTCGCTGCTGACCTGGATGGCGTGGCGCGCCACCGACATCCCGATCCGCATCGCCAATGCGGCGAAGCTGCGCCGCCTGTTGATCATCGGCCTGGTCCTGCTCGGCGTGCAGATCGCGCTCGGCGGCTGGACCAGCGCGAATTACGCGGCGCTGGCCTGCGGCACCGATTTCCCGAAGTGCGCCGGCCAGTGGTGGCCGCCGCACGATTTCCGCGAAGGCTTCGTGCTGTGGCGCGGGATCGGCGTGGATTACGAAGGCGGCATCCTCGACAACCAGGCGCGCATCGCGATCCAGCTGGCGCACCGGGTAGTGGCGTTGCTGGTGTTCGGTCATTTGCTCGCGCTGGCGATCCGCCTGCTGCGCAGCCCCGGCCTGCGCGGCTGGGGCAGCCTGCTCGGCCTGCTGCTGTGCGCGCAGGTCGGGCTCGGCATCGCCAACGTGGTGCTGTCGCTGCCGCTGCGCATCGCGGTATTGCACAACGCCGGCGCGACCGCGCTGTTGTTCGTGCTGGTCTCGCTGCTGGCGCGGGTACGCGCACCCGACGCATGAGCAAGGCCGCGCCCTCGCTGGCATCGCAATACTGGGCGCTGACCAAGCCGCGGGTGGTCGCGTTGATCGTGTTCACCGCGATCATCGGCATGCTGCTGGCGATCCAGCCCGGCGATGCCTGGCCATGGCTGCGGCTTGTCGCCGGCGGCATCGGCGTGTGGCTGGCCGCGGCCAGCGCGGCGGCGATCAACCACCTGCTCGACCAGCGCATCGACAAGGTGATGGTGCGCACCGCCGACCGCCCGCTGGCGACCGGCACGCTGCGGCCCGCGCAGGTGCTGGCATTCGCGATCGTGCTGGGCGTGGCCTCGATGGCGATCCTGCTGCTGTGGGTGAACCCGATCACCGCGTTGCTGACCTTCGCCTCGCTGATCGGCTACGCCTTCGTCTATACCGGCTTCCTCAAGCGCGCCACGCCGCAGAACATCGTGATCGGCGGGATCGCCGGCGCCGCGCCGCCGCTGCTGGGCTGGGCCGCGGTGACCGGCATGCAGGGCGCGCACGACTGGGAATACGCGCTGCTGCTGGTGCTGATCATCTTCGTGTGGACGCCGCCGCATTTCTGGGCGCTGGCGATCTTCCGCCGCGAGGACTACGCGCGCGCGCTGGTGCCGATGCTGCCGGTGACCCACGGCGTGGCATACACCCGCCGGCAGATCCTGCTGTACACCGTGCTGCTGGTGATCGCCACCGTGCTGCCGTGGGCGACCCACATGAGCGGGCTGTTCTACCTCGGCGGCGCGCTGGTGCTGGGCGCGGTGTTCCTGTGGTACGCATGGAAGCTGCTGGATCCGCCGGACGAATTCTTCGCGATGCGCGCGTTCAAGTACTCCATCGTGTACCTGATGGCGCTGTTCGCCTTCCTGCTGCTGGACCACTGGCTGCTGCCGTTCCTGCAGCCCGTGGCTGGCGTGGAGTTCGTGCCGCAGGCGTGAGCGACCCTGCTTTGAACGATTTATTTGCCGCGCAGCAACGCGACACCCGCACGCCGCTGGCGGCGCAGGCCTGCGTGCTGCATGGGTTCGCGTTGCCGTTCGTCGATGAAATGCTGGCCGATGTGCGTGCGATCGAAGCGGCATCGCCGTTCCGCCACCTGGTCACGCCCGGCGGCCACGTGATGCAGGTGGCGATGACCAACTGTGGCACGTTCGGCTGGTGCAGCGACCGCCGCGGCTATCGCTACGACCGCCTCGACCCGCAGAGCGGAATGCCGTGGCCATCGATGCCGCCGGCATTCCTGCGACTCGCCGCCGATGCCGCAGGCGAAGCCGGTTTCGACGGCTATGTTCCCGATGCCTGCCTGATCAATCGCTATGCGCCCGGCACGCAGCTGTCGCTGCACCAGGACCGCGACGAAGACGACCGCATCGCGCCGATCGTGTCGGTCTCGCTGGGCCTGCCGGCGACCTTCCTGTTCGGCGGCTTCGCCCGCGGCGACAAGAGCGTGCGCGTGCCGCTGCAGCATGGCGACGTGGTGGTCTGGGGCGGCGTCGACCGCATGCGTTTCCATGGCGTGCTGCCGGTCAAGCCCGGCGTGCACGAGCTGCTCGGCGAGCGACGCATCAACCTGACTTTCCGCAAGGTCAGGTAAGCCTGCGCCGCAAGAACCGGAGTGCCTGCCGCGGGCGGCGTCACTAGAGTGGCGACAGGCCATCAGGCAACATCGCCATGCACGCCATGAACAAACCCGCCGCACCGTCGATCCCGAGCAGGCACGCCGCACTGGTGGCGCAGGCCTGCCGCCGCATCGAGGCCGCGGAATCACCCCCTTCGCTGAACGACTTGGCGGCGCAGGCGGGGTTGAGTCCGTTCCATTTCCATCGCGTGTTCAAGGCTGCCACCGGGCTGACGCCGAAGGCCTATGCCGATGCGCAGCGCGCGCGGGCGGTGCGGACGACGCTGGCGCGCGGCACTACCAGCGTCACCGAGGCGATCTTCGATGCCGGCTACAACGCCAACAGCCGTTTCTACGAACAGGCCGATGCGGTGCTGGGCATGAAGCCGAGCCAGTACCGCGCCGGCGGCGTGGATGCGCGGATCGCATTCGCCATCGGCCAGTCCTCGCTGGGCGCGATCCTGGTCGCGCGCAGCCAGCGCGGGGTGTGCGCGATCTCGCTCGGCGACGATCCCGACGCGCTGCTGCGCGAACTGCAGGATCGTTTCCCGCGCGCGGAACTGATCGGCGGCGATGCCGGCTTCGAGCAGCTCGTCGCGCAGGTGGTGGGTATGATCGAGCAACCCAACCTCGGCATCGACCTGCCGCTGGATGTGCGCGGCACCGCGTTCCAGCAGCGCGTCTGGGACGCGCTACGCAAGATCCCCGCCGGCGAAACCGCGAGCTATGCGCAGATCGCGCAGCGCATCGGCTCGCCGAAGTCGGTGCGCGCGGTGGCGCAGGCCTGTGCGAGCAACACGCTGGCGCTGGCGATTCCCTGCCATCGCGTGGTGCGCAGCGATGGCGCGTTGTCGGGCTATCGCTGGGGCGTGGCGCGCAAGCGCGAACTGCTGGCGCGCGAGGCGGCGATCGATCGCGACGCAGGCCTGTGAAGGCGATGCGACCTGAAATGCGCCGGGTGCAGGAGTAGGATGGCGTCTGCTGCATTGCAACAGACGCGCGATGACGACCGATTCGACGCAACACGCGCACCTGCGCGACGAGTCCACCACGCCCGGGCTGCCGGTATCGCCTTCGCTCGGCTCCAGCCTGGACGCCGCGCGCATGCCGCGGCGCTCGACCCTGGTCGAGCCGCGCGTGCTGTGGATCTGCGGGCTGGCGATGTTGCTGGGGGTTGCGGCCGCGCTGATCGCGCGGGTGCTGGTGATGCTGATCGCGCTGGTGACCAACCTGGCGTTCTACGGACGCTGGTCGCTGCACGAGGTATCGCCGGCCGACCACCAGCTTGGCCCGTGGGTGGTGCTGGTGCCGGTGCTCGGTGGCCTGGTCGTCGGCCTGATGGCGCGTTGGGGTTCGCGCGCGATTCGCGGACACGGCATCCCGGAGGCGATGGAGCAGGTGCTGCTCAATGAATCGAAAATCCTGCCGCGGATCACCTTCCTCAAGCCGCTGTCGTCGGCGGTGGCGATCGGCACCGGCGGGCCGTTCGGCGCGGAGGGACCGATCATCGCCACCGGCGGTGCGCTCGGCTCCTTCCTCGGTCAGGTGCTGCATGTCACCGGGCAGGAGCGCAAGGTGCTGTTGGCGGCGGGTGCGGCCGGCGGGATGACCGCGATCTTCGGTGCGCCGCTGGCGGCGGTGGTGCTGGCGGTGGAACTGCTGCTGTTCGAGTTGCGGCCGCGCTCGCTGATCCCGGTGGCGCTGGCCACGGTGGCCGCAGCCGGCATTCGCGATGCCCTGGTCGGCGGCGGGCCGGTATTCGCGATGCCGCCGCTGGTCGAGCCGGGCATGGCGGCGCTGGTGGCGTATGTCGTGCTTGGCGCGCTGATCGGCTTGGCCAGCGTGGGTGCCACGCGCATCGTCTACGGCATCGAGGACGCATTCGAGAAACTGCCGATCCACTGGATGTGGTGGCCGGCGATCGGCGGCATCGCGGTCGGCGTGGTCGGCTGGTTCGCGCCGCTGACCCTGGGCGTGGGCTACACGAATATCGAGGACATCGTGTCCGGTCGCCTGGCGGTGGGCGCGCTCGCCTTCCTGTGCGCGATGAAGTTCCTGTCCTGGTCGATCGCGCTGGGCAGCGGCACCTCGGGCGGCACCCTGGCGCCGCTGTTCACCATCGGCGGCGCCCTCGGCGCGCTGGCCGGTTTCGGGCTGGTGGCGGTGGCGCCGCAGCTCGGCGTGGATCCGCGCATCGCCGGTTTGGTCGGCATGGCCGCCATCTTCGCCGGCGCTTCGCGCGCGCTGCTGACTTCGGTGGTGTTCGCGTTCGAGACCACCCGGCAGGCGCACGGCTTGCTGCCCTTGCTGGGTGGCTGCACCGCCGCGTACCTGGTGTCCGCGCTGACCATGCGCAACACCATCATGAGCGAGAAGATCGCGCGCCGCGGCGTGCGCGTACCCACCGAATACGCCGCCGACTACCTCGAGCAGGTGGCGGTGGGCGAGGCCTGCAGCCGCGACGTGGTCTCGCTGCGCACCTCGGACGCGCTCGGCGACGTGCGGGCCCTGATCAATTCCGGTCGCGCCGAATACCGCCACCAGGGCTTCCCGGTGGTCGACGACAGCGGCCGCGTGCGCGGCGTGGTCACCCGCCGCGTGCTGCTCGATCCAGCGCACCCCGGCCTGCGCCGGATCGGCGAACTCGGCTTGCGCCCGCCGGTGGTGGTGCACGAACACCATTCGCTGCGCGAAGCCGCCGACCACATGGTCGCCGAGGACATCGGCCGGCTGATCGTGGTCGGCGCCGATGCGCCGCATCCCTTGCTCGGCATCCTCACCCGCGGCGATCTGCTGGCCGCGCACGGGCGACGCCTGAAGGAAGCGCACCAGGCCGCGCGCCACCTGCGTTTCGGGCGCGACCAGGCCGCGCCGTGACGCATGCGCGGTGCGCTAGTGCGCACCGCCCAGCAGGTACTGCTGCCAGAACAGCATGGTCGCCGCGCCGAACCAGTCGTTGTTCGCCTTCTTGGCGAAACCGTGGCCTTCGTCGGCGTAGAGCAGGTACCACACCGGCACGCCGTTGCCGCGCACCGCCTTCACGATCTGCTCGGCTTCGGTGTAGGGCACGCGCGGATCGTTGCGGCCCTGCGCCACGAACAGCGGCACCTTGATCTTCGCGGCGTTGTTGAGCGGCGAGATGCGCTCGAACACCGCGTTCATCGCCGGGTCGCGTTCGTCGCCGTACTCGGCGCGGCGCAGGTCGCGGCGGTAGCTCTCGGTGTTCTTGAGGAAGGTGCCGAAGTGGGAGATGCCGACCACGTCGACGCCGGCGCGGATGCGGTCGCTGTAATGGGTGAGCGCGGCCAGCACCATGTAACCGCCGTAGCTGCCGCCCATCACGCCGACACGCGACGCATCGAGTTCCGGTTGTTTGGCGATCCAGTCCAGCAGCGCACCGATGTCCTTGACCGAATCCTCGCGCTTCTCCGCGTTGTCCAGCGACAGGTAGGTCTTGCCGTAGCCGGTCGAGCCGCGCACGTTCGGCACCAGCATCGCCACCCCGAGCTCGTTGGCCAGGTATTGCGCGGTGGCGCTGAAGCTCGGCAGCGACTGGCCCTCGGGCCCGCCGTGGATGTTGATCACCACCGGGTACTTGCCGGTTTTCGAGGGCTTGGTCGGCTTGTAGTAGAACGCCGGGATCGTGCGTTGCTTGCCGTCGACCTTGTCGAAGGTGGGGTAGCGCACCAGGGTTGGCGCGATGAATTTCGCTGCATCCAGCCCGCCGACTTCGCTTTGCGTCCAGCGCGTCACCATCGCTGCCGCAAGATCGATCACGTACACATCGCTGGGCGAGGTCGCGCTGTTCATGCTCAACGCCAGCCGTCCGCCGTCCGGCGAGAACGCCATGCCGCCCATCACGCCGACCGGCAGCGCGGGCAGTCGGATTTCCTTGTGATCGGGCAGCGACAGCAGGTGCAACCTGTCGATGCCGTCCTCGTTGGTGGTGTAGGCGAGGTGCCTGCCGTCGTCGGAGAGGGTGAAGCCTTCGACATCCCACGGGATGTTCGCGGTCAGTACCTCGAACTTGCCGCTGTCGGGATTGTGGTAACGCAGGGTCTTGAACTCCTGCGGCTTGCCCTGCAGCGGTTCGTCGGAGATGAAGTAGACCGACTTGCCATCGGGGGCGAACGCGAAACCGCCGAAGCTGGCCTTGCCGCCATCGACCGGGAACAGGGTGAGCTTGCCGGTCGCCACGTCCACTTCGCCCGGATACGACTCCGCGGCGGACACATACTTCATCACCAGCAGCTGGGTGCCGTCCGGCGAGAAATCCATCGGCGACCAGTTGCCGCCGGCATCGACCAACAGCTTGGTCTCGCCGGTGCGGGTGTTGCGCAGCCACACGTCGCGGTCGGTGCCGTTGCGCGCGGTGCTGCTGTAGGCCATCAGCCCGCCGTCGCGGCTGAGCGTGGTGCCGCCGTTCTGGCTGCGTCCGCCGTCGGTGAGCAGGGTGATCGAACGGGTGGCGTTGTCGAACCAGTACAGCTGGCTGAACTCGTCGCCGCCCTTGTCCTTGGCGAACACGAAGCCGTCGCGCCACGCCTTCGCCGGCGAGGGCGTGATGCCGCCCACCGGTTCCGGATAGAACGTCAGTTGCTCGCGCATGCCCAGCGGCTGGCAGACGCGGTGCGCCTGCGCGGTCTCGGCGAAGCGGGTGCTGATCAGCAGGCAGCCGTCCCTGGTCCAGCCCGCAAGGCCGGCGCCGCGGGTGTTCTGGTAGCGGTTGAGTTGCTCGATCAGGTCGGCGGGGATCGCCGGGATGTTCTCGCTGGTGCGGTTACCGACGACTTCGCGCTTCACATCGGCGTTCTGCGCGAAGGCGGGCAGGGCCGCGAGCAGGGCGGCGAACAGGACGGTGCGGGCACTGGAATCGAAGCGGGACATCGGGCTTCCCCGACCGGATGGAAGCCGCAGCTTATCGCGATGGGATGGCGCCGCCTGCGCCGGAAGTCATGCGCGGCTAGCGGGCTAGTCGGGCCTGCAGCAGTTCGCGCAGTTCCTGCTTGTCGGCATCGTTGAGGCCGCCGTCGCGCTGCTGCCGTTGCAGTTCGTCGAGGCGCTGCTGCAGCACCTGCCTGTCCAGCTGCGCCATCGCATCGAGGAATTCGGCGCGCAAGGCGTCCTCTTCGCCGGGCAGGTTCAGCGCGGCGAGTTTCTGCAGCGAGCCGGCTTCGTCGCGTTCGGCGAAATGCTCGAGCAGGGCGCCGGTGCTGATTTCCGGGCGCTCGCGCACCAGCAGCACAAGTTCCGACAGCAGCTCGATGCCGGGCTGGCGCAAGGCGGCGAAGCGGTAAGGCGGCTGCAGCTCCGATGCCAAGGAAGGGTTCTGAGTCACTAGCGTGATCGCAGTCCGAACAATGCTGCGTTTAGCAGATGAAGTATCCGGACCTTTGACTTGCGCCGGTGCGTCTTGAACTCGAACATCGACACCTGTTAGTTCGATAATTCGAGAAGCGATGGCATCGAGGAATCCGCCGTCGGGAATTGAGCGAACATGCGATCTGCAACGATCCGCGAGTGCTGCCTTGCCGCTGAAGCTGGTAAGGCTAATTCCTTTGACTTGTTCAGTGAGATAGAACTCCGACAGCGGGGTGGCATCGCGCAGGCGCGCATCGAAACCGTCCATGCCTTCCTGGCGCACGATCGAATCCGGATCCTCGCCATCCGGCAGGAACAGGAAGAACGCTTGGCGCCCGTCCTTCATTCGCGGCAACACCGATTCCAGCGCCTTCCACGCCGCGCTGCGGCCGGCGCGGTCGCCGTCGAAGCAGAAGTACACGTCCGGCGCATTGCGGAACAACAGCTCGGCGTGGTCCGGCGTGGTCGCGGTGCCCAGCGTGGCGACGGCTTGCGAGACGCCGTACTGCGCCAGCGCGACCACGTCCATGTAGCCCTCGACCACGATCAGGCGGTCGAGCTTGGCGTTCGCCTGCTTGGCCTGCCACAGGCCGTACAACTCGCGGCCCTTGTGGAACAGCGCGGTTTCCGGCGAGTTGAGGTATTTCGGGGAATCCTCGGGATCGATCACCCGGCCGCCGAAGGCGATGGTGCGGCCGCGGCGGTCGTGGATCGGGAACATCAGGCGGTCGCGGAACTTGTCGTAGACATGGCCCTTGTCGTTCTTCGAGAACAGGCCGCCGCGTTCCAGCAATTGCATCCGCCGCGGGTCGGTGCCGAGCGTATCGCGCAATGCGGAGAATCCATCCGGCGCGTAGCCGATCGCGTAGCGCTCCACGATCTCCGCCGCGATGCCGCGTTTTTCGATATATGCACGCGCTTTCCCGCTGTTCGCCAACTGGCCGCGGAAAAAGCTGGATGCCGCTTCCATCGCGCCGTACAGGTCGCGGGTTTCCGGATTGGCGTTGCGCTGCTGGGTATCGCGCGGAATTTCCATCCCGACGCGCTTGGCGAGTTCGTCGACCGCATCGAGGAATTCGAGGCGGTCGTAATTCATCAGGAAGCTGATCGCAGTGCCGTGCGCGCCGCAGCCGAAGCAGTGGTAGAACTGCTTGGTCGGCGAGACGGTGAATGACGCCGAACGCTCGTCGTGGAACGGACAACGCGAGGCGTATTCCTTGCCCTGCCGCTTCAGCGGCACGCGTGCCTGGACGACCTCGACGATATCGGTCCGCGCCAGCAAATCGTCGATGAACGCGTCGGGGATGCGGGCCATGTTGTTAGTGTAGAGCGCGCCTAGTCGCCACGCAGGTCACAGCGCGTCGTGCGATGCCAGCGCGCGCAGGGCGTCGCCTTCCAGCCGCTGCACCGTCCATTCGTCCATGCCGACCGCACCCAAGCTGCGGTAGAAGCCGATGGCGGGCGCGTTCCAGTCGAGCACGCTCCATTCGAAGCGGCCGCAATCGCGCTGCACGGCGATCCGCGCCAGCGCCGCCATCAAATGCTTGCCGAGGCCGGAGCCGCGGAAGGCCGGGCGCACGAACAGGTCCTCGAGGTACAACCCGCGCTTGCCGAGGAAGGTGCTGAAGTTGTGGAAGAACAGGGCGAAGCCGGCGGCCTGCCCATCGACCTCGCCGATCAGCACTTCCGCCGCCGGTTGCGCGCCGAACAGTTGCGCGCGCAGGTCGTCGTCGGTGGCCGCCGCGGCATCCGCCAGTCGCTCGTACTCGGCCAGCTCGGCGATCAACTGCCGGATCAGCGGCACGTCGTCGACGGTGGCGGGGCGGATCGACAGCAGCGGATGCGCGGCCACGGCTCAGCCCAGTTTCTGCTTCACCAGCTTGCTGACCAGGCCCATGTCGGCTTGACCGGCCAGCGCCGGCTTGAGCACGCCCATCAGCTTGCCGATATCGGCGGCGGAGGCGGCGCCGGTGGCGGCCATGGCCTTGTCGATTTCGGCCAGGATCGCGGCCTCGTCCAGCTTGGCCGGCAGGTAGGCGTCGATCACGCCGAGCTCGTAGCGCTCGACCGCGGCCAGGTCCTCGCGCGCGGCGGCTTCGTACTGGGTGATCGAGTCCTTGCGCTGCTTGACCATCTTCTCCAGCACCGCCAGCACCAGCGCGTCGGTCATCTCGACGCGCTCGTCGACTTCCTTCTGCTTGATCGCGGCGTTGATCAGGCGGATCACGGCCAGGCGATCCTTCTCACCGGCCTTCATCGCGGTCTTCATGTCGTCGGTAAGTCGGGCTTTCAGGCTCATGGCCTTCTCCTCGCAAAAATTCGGAATCACAGAAACGCGAAAAGCCGGCGGCGCGGGTGCGCGGCCGGCTTCAGGCGCAACAAGCGCGCGCTCAGTACAGGCGCTGGCGCTTGGTGACGTCGCGGCCGGCGCGACGCGCCTGGCGCTTCACGGCAGCCGCGGCCTTGCGCTTGCGCTCCTGGGTCGGCTTCTCGTAGAACTCGCGCTTGCGGGTTTCGGCCAGCACGCCGGCCTTTTCGCAGGTGCGCTTGAAGCGACGCAGGGCAAACTCGAAGGGTTCGTTTTCGCGGACTTTGACGCTGGGCATCGTGGAATCTCGGTTCAGGGAACTGCCCGATCCGTTCGGGCGAGCCGCGCATGATAGCAGCGCCGACCGATCTGGCGCAACATAGCGCCATGAAAGTCCTCGGCATCGAATCCTCCTGCGACGAAACCGGCGTGGCCGTGTACGACACCGCCCTGTCCGGCGCGGCCGGCCTGCGCGCCCACGCGGTGTACAGCCAGATCGCCCTGCACGCCGAATACGGCGGGGTGGTGCCGGAGCTGGCCAGCCGCGACCACGTGCGCAAGCTGCTGCCGCTGGTCCGGCAGACCCTGGGCGAGGCCGGCCTGTCGGTGTCGGACCTCGACGGCGTGGCCTACACGGCCGGGCCGGGGCTGGTCGGGGCGCTGCTGGTCGGTGCCGGGGTGGCGCGCTCGCTGGCCTGGGCGCTGGATCTGCCGGCGATCGGCGTCCACCACATGGAAGGCCACCTGCTGGCGCCGTTGATGGAGGACGACCCGCCCGAGGCCCCGTTCGTGGCCCTGCTGGTCTCCGGCGGGCATACCCAGCTGGTGGCGGTGGATCGCATCGGCAGCTACCGCCTGCTGGGCGAGACCCTGGACGATGCCGCCGGCGAGGCCTTCGACAAGACCGCGAAACTGATGGGCCTGCCGTATCCGGGCGGCCCGCAGCTGGCCAAGCTGGCCGAAACCGGCACGCCGGGCGTGTTCAAGTTCTCCCGCCCGATGACCGACCGCCCCGGGTTGGATTTCAGTTTCAGCGGCCTGAAGACCCAGGTGCTGCTGGCCTGGCGCGACAGCGATCAAACCGATGCGACCAAGGCAAACATCGCCCGCGGTTTCGAAGACGCGGTGGTGGACACGCTGGCGATCAAGTGCGAACGCGCGCTGGAGGCGGCCGGCTGCAAGGTGCTGGTGGTCGCCGGTGGCGTCGGTGCCAACAAGCGCCTGCGCGCCAAGCTGCAGGCGATGACGGAGCAGCGCGGCGGCCGGGTCTGCTTCCCGCGCCCGGCGCTGTGCACCGACAACGGCGCGATGATCGCCTTCGCCGGCGCGCTGCGGCTGCAGGCCGGCCAGCACGACGATGCCGCGGTGCACGTCACCCCGCGCTGGGACATGGCCACGCTGCCGGCGGTGTGATCGGTCGGCACGTTATCCTGACGGCATGAGCGACAAGGTCTTCATCGAAGGGCTCGAGATCGAGACCCTGATCGGCATCTACGACTGGGAACGGCGGATCCGCCAGACCCTCGTCTTCGACATCGAGATGGCGTTCGACAACCGCATCCCCGCCGCCAGCGACGACATCGCGCTGACCCTGAACTACAAGGACGTCAGCAAGCGGCTGATCGACTACGTCGGCCAATCGAGTTTCGGCCTGGTGGAAACGCTGGCCGAGCGCTGCGCCGAGATCATCCTCGGCGAATTCAACGTCTCCCACGTGCGGCTGAAGCTGAGCAAGCCCGGCGCGGTGCGCGGCGCGCGCGCGGTGGGCGTGATCATCGAACGCAGCCGGACCTGATGGGCTACGCGTACCTCAGCCTCGGCAGCAATGTCGATGCGCAAGCGCACCTGCGCAAGGCGGTGGCGGCCCTGCGCGCGCGCTTCGGCGAGATCGCGCTGTCCGATGCCTACGTGTTCCCCGCGGTCGGTTTCGAGGGCGGCGATTTCCTCAATGCCGCCGCCGTCGTCGACAGCGACCTCGACCCGTTCGCCCTGAACGACTGGCTGCATGCGCTGGAGGACGCGCATGGCCGCGACCGCAGCGGGCCGCGCTACGGCGACCGTACGCTGGACATCGACATCGTGTTCTACGACGACCTGGTGCTGGACGGCCCCGGTCACCTGCAGCTGCCGCGCGACGAGCTCAGGCACGCCTTCGTGCTGCAGCCGCTGGCGGAGATCGCGCCGGACTTCATCGATCCGCGCAGTGGCCAGCCGCTGCAGGTCCTGTGGCGCGCGCATCGCGAGCATGGCGTCGCCCGCGAACGCGTCGCCATCGACTGAACTTCAGCCGATCCCGCGGCCGCCATCCACCCGCAGGGTTTGCCCGGTGACGTAGCCGGAGGCATCGCCGAGCAACCAGGCCACGCAGCCGGCGATGTCCTCCGGGTTGCCGATGCGGCCCAGCGGCGTGCGCGCGATCAGAGCCTCCTGCGACGCCGCATCCTTGCCGTGCTCCGGCCACAGGATCGCGCCGGGCGCGATGGCATTCACCCGCACCGCGGGCGCCAGGTCGACGGCCAGCGCTTTGGTCAGCATGCGCAACGCGGCCTTGGCCATGCCGTACACGGCGTGGCCGGCCAGCGGCTGCTCGGCGTGGATGTCGACCAGGTTGACGATGCCGCCGCGCGCGGCCTTGAGGTGCGGCGCGGCCGCCTGCGCCAGGAAGAACGGCGCGCGCGCATTGCTGGCGAACAGCTCGTCCCATTGCGCGGGCGTGGTGCCGCCGATCGGCGTCGGGTAGAACGCCGAGGCATTGTTGACCAGCGCATCGAGCCGGCCGAAACGGCCCACGGTCTGCGCGATCAATTCGGGCAGGCGGTCGAATTCGGCCAGGTCCGCCTGCAAGGCGATGGCGCTGCCGGCGCGCGCGCTGTCGAGCTCCGCCAGCAGCGCGTCCATCTCCGCCTGCGAGCTGCGGTAATGCAGGGCGAGGTCGTAGCCGCCGGCATGCAGGCGGCGCGCGATCGCCGCGCCGATGCGGCGGGCGGCGCCGGTGACCAGGGCGACCTTGCGCGGCGTGCTGCCGTCGGGCGATGTGCTCATCCGCGCAGGATAGCGCCCGGCTTGCGTATCCTGTGTGGATGCAGACCTTGCCCCTTCCCGATGCCGACGCGCTGGCGCACAGCGCGCACCTGCGCGAAATCATCCAGGAACAGATCATCGCCGCCGGCGGCAGCATCCCGTTCTGGAAGTTCATGGAGCTGGCGCTGTATGCGCCCGGGCTCGGCTACTACAGCGCCGGCGCGACCAAGTTCGGCGATGCCGGCGATTTCGTGACCGCACCGGAAATCTCGCCGCTGTACGCCGCCTGCGTGGCCGATGCGCTGACCCCGGTGCTGCAACAGCTCGGGCCCGACGCGCAGTTCGTGGAAATCGGCGGCGGCAGCGGCGCGTTCGCGGAAACCGCGCTGGCGAAACTGCTGGCGAACGATGCGCTGCCCGCGCGCTACGCGATCCTCGAACCCAGCGCCGACCTGCGCGAACGCCAGCGCGAACGCTTGCAGGCGCGTTTGCCGCCATTGTTGTTCGAGCTGGTCGAATGGCTGGACGGGCCGATCCAGGAGGCGTGGCACGGCGTGCTGTTCGCCAACGAGGTGATCGACGCATTGCCGACGCCGCGCTTCACCCTTCGCGACGAAGAAGTCTTCGAGGAACACGTGGCGCTGGACGGCGAAGGCCGCTTCCTGCGCAGCGACCGGCCGGCCGATCCGATGCTGGCCGCTGCCGTACGCCATGTGGAGCGGCAGTTGCCGGAACCCTTCGCCGAGGGCTATCGCAGCGAACTGCTGGCGCAATTGCCGTACTGGCTGCAGGCGGTGGTCGGCGGCATGGGCGACGGCGCGATGCTGTTCGTGGATTACGGTTACGCGCGCGGCGAGTACTACCAGCCGCAACGCCGCGACGGCACCTTGCGCGCGTTCCGCCAGCACCACCTGGTATCGGACGTGTTCGCCGATCCGGGGCTGCAGGACATCACCGCATCGGTCGATTTCACCGCGCTGGCGGAGGCCGGCACGGGCGCGGGCTTCGACTTCACCGGTTACTGCTCGCAGGCCAGCTTCCTGCTCGGCAACCGCCTGCAGGAGAACCTGGAACGGGCCGAATCGCGGGCGAAGGACGACGTCGCGCGGCACAACCTGCGCCAGCAAGCCAAGCTGCTGACCCTGCCCAGCGAGATGGGCGAACGCTTCCAGGCGATGGGCTTCCAGCGCGGGGTGGAATTCGGCGCGGCCTTCCTGGCCGGCGACCTGAGCCATCGCCTATGAACGCCGCACGGCGTCGCGTCGGGCGCTCGCTCAAGCCGTTCAGGCGGCCGCTGCTGTGGAGCGGCTTGTGGATGCTGGCGGTGGCGGTGGTGGTGGTCGCCTCGCTGGTGCCTGCGTCCGGCTTGCCCGACCTCAAGGTCAGCGACAAGTTCGAGCATTTCATCGCCTACGCGGCCTTGTCCGCGGGCGCGGTGCAGTTGTTCGCGCGGCGGTTGTCCTGGGGCTTCGTCTGCGTGCTGCTGGTGCTGATGGGGATCGGCCTGGAAGTCCTGCAGGCGCAGATGGCGCTGGGGCGCATGCTCGACCGCAACGATGCGCTGGCCAACGCCATCGGCGTGCTGATCGGGCTGGCCACGGCGTTCACCCCGTGGCGCGATGCCTTGCTGCGCTTCGACCGGCGCTTCTGAGCCGGTCGAAGGCGGTTACGGCAGCAGGGTCAACCGATCCAGCACCCACATCGCCGGCCGCGTATCGCCGGTGAACCACACGCAAAGATCGGTGCCGGGCGGCGGCGATTGCAGCGCCGCGCGCAGGGTGACGAAGCCGTCGGCAGCGGGTTGCGCCGGCATCGGCAGCGCCGCCAGCAGCGGGCCATCGCAGCCGGCGTGCAGTTCGAGTTCGCCATGCGGGGTCTTGGCGGGCTTGAAGCCGCGATGCGGTTCGTCGCCGGCCAGCTGGAAGAAGTAGGGGATGCGCCCGGCGCGCACCTCGACCGCCTCGATGCCCGCCAGCGGCGCCTGCTTCCATGTCCAGCACGGATTGAAGATGTCGACGTTGAAGATCGCGCGTTCGCCCTCGCGCGGGCCGTCGTCCTCCAGCCGCAGCATCAGCTGGCCGGTGCACATCGCCAGTTCCTCGTCGCTGCGGCTGCGCAGCGAGCTGGCGCTGAACGTGCGCGCGAGCGGCGCGGCCAGCGCCTGCCCGCCGAAGAAGGCCCGTGCCTGCAGGGTGGCCGGCAGCGGCAGGTCCAGCGGCGCGACGTACAGCGGCGATGACGCGGTCGGCGCGCTGCCGTCGGTGGTGTAGCGGAGCGGATAGCCGAGCGGCTGCGCCAGGGTGATGCGCGCGCTGCCGTCGGCCTGCGCGACGGCATCGAATAGCGGCTGGAACGGCGTCTGCGCGGGGACGATGCCGGCGGCCTGCCAGCGCGGCAGCATCGCCGGCAGGCGCTGCAGGAAATCGTCGTAGTCGCGCGCCGCCTTCGGCGACCATGCGGTTTCCGCCAACGCGGCGATGCGCGGGAAAATCGCGTGCTGCACGCGCGCGAAGCTGCGCATGTGCTCGGTCCAGTTGTTCGCCTGCACGCCGAGGATGTGCCGCGCCTGCCGCGCATCCAGCGCGGCGGGAACCGGCTCGAAGGCGTACACCTGCTTGAGCGGGATCATCGCCGGACGGCCCGGCGGCTCTCCCGGCGAGGCGGTCTGCAGGTAATCGAGGTAGAGGTCGCCCGACGGGCTCATCACCACGTCGTGGCCCTTGCGCGCGGCGTCGATGCCGCCCTCGGTGCCGCGCCACGACATCACCGTCGCCGATGGCGGCAATGCGCCCTCGAGGATCTCGTCCCAGCCGAGCAGGCGCTTGCCGTGCGCGGACAGGTAGCGCTCCAGCCGCGCCACCATCCATGCCTGCAGGCCGGCCTCGTCCTTGGCGCCCAGCGCGCGGATGCGCGCCTGCATCCTGGCGGATGCCTTCCACTGGTCCTTGACCGCTTCGTCGCCGCCGACGTGCACGTAGCGGCCGGGGAACAGCTTCGCCATCTGCCCGAGCACGTCCTCGAGGAAGCGCATGGTGGCTTCGTCGGCGTTGAACAGGTTGGTGTTCACGCCCCATTCGTTGGAGACCGCGACCGGCTTGCCGCTGACGCCAAGCTGCGGATAGGCGGCGATGGCGGCGGTGGCGTGGCCGGGGATGTCGACTTCCGGCACCACCTCGATGTGCAGGGCCGCCGCATGCGCGACCACGTCGCGGATCTGCGCTTCGCTGTAGTAGCCGCAATACGGCACCGGCTTGCCGGTGGCGGCATCGAGGCCGCCGTCGCCGGCCGGGATCCGGCAGCCGCCCACCTCGACCAGTTTCGGCCAGCCCGGCACCGGCAGGCGCCAGCCCTGGTCGTCGGTGAGGTGCCAGTGGAAGGTGTCGAGCTTGAGCTGCGCCATCGCGTCGAGCAGGCGCTTGATCTCCTCGACCGACTGGAAGTGCCGCGCCGAATCCAGCATCAGGCCGCGCCAGGCGAAGCGCGGGGCGTCGTCGATGCGCAACGCCGGCAGGCGCACCCGCGTTGCGGCGGGATCGCCGGAGGTCAGCAATTGCCAGAGCGTGACCGCACCGTAGTACAGGCCCTTCGCGTCCGGCGCGCGCACGCGGATGCCGTTGGGGCCGATGTCGATCGCATAGGCCTCGGGCGATGTCCACGCGGCCGACGGATCCAGCGAAAATCGGATCGCGCCGGCATCGCGCCCGGCGCCGACATGCAGGCGAAGCGGGCCGGAACCGGCCAGCATGCCGGTGAATTGCACCGCGGCGGTGCGCGCCGCCTCGTCGCTGGCGACCACGCGCGTGCGCGCGTCCACCACGAAGCCGCCCTTGCCCAGGACCATGCTGGCCGGTTGCGGCAGCAGCCGCGGCGTCACCGCGGCCTCGCCGGCCGACGACGGCGCGCACAGCGTCGCCAGGCAGGCGCACAACAGGAAGGCAGGGAAGCGGAGGGCGATGCGCTGCGTCATGTCTGACCCTTGGTGATCGTGGCGATTGTCGCCAAAAAAACGCCTGGCGCGTTGCTCGACGGCGCATGGCCCCGGTGCGAACGACGTCCGCCGAAAAAAGAGGGGCCCGGAGTGCGGGCCCCGAGGGGGTACCTGGGTGAAACCGTGCTTGCGCCGCCTCAGAAGCTGAAGCGGACGTTGAAGTAGTACTGGCGGCCGTTGGTGTAGATGCCGCGCGGCTGGTCGGTGTTCTCCGCGTAGTACTTCAGCTTCTCGTTGGTCAGGTTCATGCCGTCCAGCGAAATGCTGACCATGTCGTTGAACTTCCAGCCGATCGAGGCGGAGACGTTGCGGGTGTCGTCCTGGTTGAACGCCGACAGGCGGTCGATGCCGTTGTAGAAATGCGAGCGGTAGTTGTAGGCGATGCGCGCGTTGAGGTGGTCGTTCTCGAAGTAGCCGATCAGGTTGAACACGTTCCTGGACGCGCCCAGCAGCGGATGGCCGTTGTCTTCCTTGGCGTTGGTGTAGGAGTAGTTGGCGCTGATGCCGAAGTTGTCGCCGATCGGCTGTTCGACCGCCAGTTCCAGTCCCTTGACCGAACCCTTGGTGTTGATCGGCGAGGTCACCAGGTAGTTGCCGAGGTAGCCGTCCGGATGCGCCTGGTCGAAGGTCAGGAATTGCTGGGTGCTCTGGCCGCGGCCGATGTAGCTGGACAGGTCCATGTAGTACACGCTGGCCGACAGCAGCGCGCGCGGCGCGTAGTACCACTCCAGCGCGGCATCGAAGTTGGTCGAGCGGATCGGCTTCAGGTTCGGGTTGCTGGACGAGCCGCCGCCGACGTCGTTGGGACCGTTGGGCGGCGACAGGCTGAGGCCGCCGGCCAGCGCCGAATAGTCGGGGCGGGCCAGGGTCTTGGTCACCGCAAGCCGCGCCACCAGGTCGTCGGTGATGTCGAACTTGAAGTTCGCGCTGGGCAGCACGTCGGTGTAGTCGTTGCCGACGACCTGCGGGGTATAGATGCCGAACGCCGAACCCTGGATCGCGCCCGGCGTGCCGGTGGTGCCGCCGGCCAGGTATTGCAGGACGTCCTGGCTGGTCTTGACCACGCGCACGCCGACGTTGCCGTTCCAGCGGTCGCCTTCCAGGTTGAACTGCGCGTAGGCGGCGCTGGTCTTTTCCTTCAGGCCGAACTCGTACACCGGGTAGCGGCGGCCGACCGGGTCGCGGGTGGTGAGGGCGTTGTACGCGGCCATGTCGTCCGCGCTGAAATACCAGACGTTGCGCGGGAAGCTGCCGCCGAAGCCGCTGCCGAAGTCGCCCGGATAGTTGGAATGCGAGCCGGGCCAGTTGGCCGGATCCGCCGGCGAACGCGTCCCCGCCGGGCACCAGTACGCCTGCGACCAGTCGAACGGCACCACCGCGCCACTGGAGTTGATGCAGCCCGGGCCCTGCGCGATCACGTTGCTCGATTCGCGGTCGTGGTTGGCGAAGCGCACGCCGAATTCCAGCGAGCTCAGCGCGCCCTTGTCGAAGAAGTATTCGGCGTCGACCTGGCCCCACTTGTCCTTGTCCTCGATGTCGAGGTTCTGCAGGCCGAAGATCCAGTCCAGCGCGAGGTTGGGCTGCGGTGCGGAGGTGTTCTCGTTGAGCGAGAACGAGGCGGCTTCGTCGATGCCGTTCAGGCCCCACGAAGCGCCGGTGCCGCCGACCCGCCATTCGGCGACGTTCTGGGTCGGGGTCTCGCCATGGCCGGTGGAGGTGCCCAGCTTGAAGTCCAGGTTGAAGCTGTCGCTGACGCGCCAGGCGGCGTCCAGCGAGAGGTAGGTGGTGCTGGCCTTCTCGTCCGGCCGGGCGATCATGTCGTACAGGCCGTACTGGGTGCCCGCCGCGCCCGGGATGACCGCCGACACCAAGGTGTTGTTGCGCACCACGTAGCCGGGCGCGGGCGAGACGCCGGCGCCGATCGTGCGCGGGTTGTACAGCAGGTAGTTGCGGTTGTAGTTGGAAGCGTCGAGCTTGGAGACGAAGCCCGACAAGTCGATGGTGAAGTCGTCGCTGGGCTTGAACTGCGCTTCCAGCAGGCCGCCGCGGCGCTCGCGCTTCTGCTCGAACAGCGCCGCGCCGATCATGCGCGGGTACCACACGCCGTTGAGGTCGGGATGCGCGTCGGCGACCGGCTTGGTCGGCGAGCCCGCCGCGTTGGAGATCCGGTCGTAACCCAGCACTTCCACGCCATCGCGGCGCAGGCTGCGGTTCTCGTCGAACAGCTGCAGCATCACGCCGGCGGTGGAGGCTTCGTTGCGGAAGTTCAGCAGCGCGCTGAACTGCGAGTCGGTCTTGCCGGGCAGGTCGGAATACACGCCGCCGATCGACACGTTGCCGGTGAAGGTCTTGGCGAAGTCCAGCGGCTTGCGGGTGATGATGTCGACGCTGCCGGTGACGCCGCCCTCGGCCAGCTTGGCCTGCGAGGTCTTGTGCACCACCACCTGGCTGACCAGCGACGACGGCAGCAGGGTGTAGCTGACGCTGCGGCCGGCGTTGTCGCTCTGGTTGAGCACGAACCAGTCGCCGGAGCTCACCGGATGGCCGTTGATCTGGGTCAGGGTCAGGCTGGGATTGGTGCCGCGCATCGACACGCGGTCGTTCTCGTCGAAGCCGCCCTCGCTGGCGCCGGCCGAGCTGATGGTCACGCCGGGCAGGCGCTGCAGCGAGTCGGCGACGTTCTTGTCGGGCATCTTGCCGATGTCCTCGGCGCTCACCACTTCCACGTGCGCCTTGGCATCGCGCTTCACGTCGAGGGATTTTTCGACGCTGCCGCGGATGCCGGTGACCACGACCTTGTCCAGGTCCTTCGGGGTATCGGCGGATTGGCCATTGGCCGCGTCCTGCGCATGCGCCTGGGCGGCGCCGAGGCCGAGCACGATCGCGGCGGAGAGTACGGATTTGCGGAGCTTCATGTGTGTTCCCCTCGTTTGGATTGCGTTGCGGTCGTCCGTGGTGGGCGGCGTCCGTTGATGTCGGCCACGCGCGGGCGTGGCGTGGTGCGCGTCCGTGGCTATCCGGTGTCCATCACGGGTTCCTGCCTTGATGGTCCAGGTACCAGCGGGCCGCGCCGATCACGCCGAGCTGCCCGTGCTCGACCAGCCGTACCGGAATGCGTTCGAGCGCCGTGCGCATGGCGCCCTTGTTGAGGTAGCGCGCGGCGAAGCTGCTGTGCGCCAGGAATTCGCGGATCTTGGGCAGGAAACCGCCGGCGAGCAGGATCCCGCCATGCGCGCCGTAGAGCAGGGCCATGTCGCCGACGGTGCTGCCGAGCAGGCCGCAGAACACGCCCAGGGTTTCGCTGGCGCGCGGATCGCCCGCCAGCGCCGCGGTGGTGATCTGTTCCGGCGTGTCGTAGCCGCCGCGATCGCCGTGCAGCTTGCGCAGCGCCGCATGCAGGCGCATCAGGCCGGGGCCGGACAACGCGTGTTCGATCGGCACGTGCCCGCGTTCCTTCTGGAATTCGCGGAGCACGGCCATTTCCAGTTCGGTGCCGGCGGTCAGCGCGGCATGGCCGGCCTCGGTGGCCAGCACCAGCGGCCGGCCCTCGGTCGGGATGCGCAGGGCGGCGCCCAGGCCGGTGCCGGGGCCGAGCACCAGGGTCGGGCCCGGCATCGGCGCGGCCGGGCCGCACAGCAGCATCAACGCGCTGGCGTCGGCGCGCGTCGCCGCATGCGCGACCGCCTCGAAATCGTTGACCACCTGCAGGTCGTTCCAGCCCAGCCGGGCCAGGATCTCGGCCGGCGCGATCGGCCACGGCAGGTTGGCCGAGATGAAGCGGCCGTCGGGCATCACGTGGCCGGCGCAGGCGATCGCGCCGGCCTTGACCCGCACCGCGACATCGCCGGCTTCGAGGATGTAGGTCGCCAGCACTTCGGCCAGGCCGGGATAGTCGGCGCAGGCGAACTTGCGGTAATGCAGGACCTCGACCGGCCCCGAGGCGTCCGTGCCGGTGCGGATCAGTCCGATGCGGACATGTGTGCCGCCCACGTCCGCGGCCAGCAGGACCGGCGCGGTGCGGATGTCTTCGCCAAGCGGCAGTGGATGGTGCTGGATTCCCAACTTCGACTCCGGACGACGGATCCGCATGCGGATCCGGGTGGAATCGAGTCTGTCGACGCCATGACAACGTTGTCAAGATATCCCGTCATTCTTTCGTTACGCCGCAGCGGAATCACGATATTTTCGCGCATTCATCTATTTTTGAGATCGAATTGTGCGCAAATTTGACAATGATGACGCGACCAGGACATCGATTCCGTCCGTCAGGACAGGCATTGATACTGCGCTGCAGCAGAAAAAATGCGCGAAACGATCGGCGCCGAACGGACTGCATGTGGAATTTGCACGGAATCTATGACAACGTTGGTCTGTCAGAGTCCATGCGGACATCGAATCGTCTCGCATCCGCATCCGCACGCCGTGCCAACGAATGTCCTGGAGCCCGTGATGTCCGCACCTGCCGCCACGATCGAACGTTCCAACCCGCTGACCTCGATCGCGATCGTCGGCGCACTGTTCTTCATCTTCGGATTCGTGACCTGGCTCAACGGGCCGCTGATCTCGTTCGCCAAGCTGGCGTTCGACGTGAGCGAAAGCCTGGCCTTCCTGATCCCGAGCGCCTTCTACATCTCCTACTTCTGCCTGGCCCTGCCGTCGTCGGCGATCCTGCGTGCGACCGGGATGAAGAAGGGCATGGCGCTGGGCCTGTTCGTGATGGCGGTGGGCGCGGCGGTGTTCGGCGAATTCACCACCATGCGCGTGTATCCGGGCGCGGTGGCCGGGATCTTCGTGATCGGCGCGGGCCTGGCGATCCTGCAGACCGCGGTGAATCCCTACATCAGCATCCTCGGCCCGATCGACAGCGCGGCGCAGCGGATCGCGGTGATGGGCATCTGCAACAAGGTGGCGGGGATCCTCGCACCGCTGCTGATCGGCGCCTTCGTGCTGCACGGCATGGGCGACCTGGCCGCGCAGGTGGCCGCCACCGACGCCGCCGGCAAGGACGCATTGCTGTCCGAATTCGCCGCGCGGGTGCACACGCCCTACCTGGCGATGGCCGGGCTGCTCGCCCTGCTCGCGGTCGGCATCCTGTATTCGCCGCTGCCGGAGCTGCGCGCGGAGGAAGCCAACGCCGAAGCCGCGGGCGCCACGGGCGGCCGCGCCAGCATCCTGCGCTACCCGCATGCGCTGCTCGGCGCGCTGTGCATCTTCGTCTACGTCGGCGTGGAGGTGATGGCCGGCGATGCCATCGTCATCTACGGCCAGGGCTTCGGCCTGCCGCTGGACAGCACCAAGTTCTTCACTTCGTTCACCCTGGCCGCGATGCTGCTGGGCTACCTGGCCGGGCTGGTGCTGATCCCGCGCGTGCTGTCGCAGGAACGCTACCTCGCGCTGTCGGCGGTGTTCGGCATGCTGCTGGCGATCGGCGCGCTGCTGACCAAGGGCTATGCCTCGGTCGGCTTCGTCGCCGCGCTGGGCTTCGCCAACGCGATGATGTGGCCGGCGATCTTCCCGCTGGCGATCCGCGGACTGGGCCGCTTCACCGAAATGGGCTCGGCGCTGCTGGTCATGGGCATCTCCGGCGGCGCGGTGGTCCCGCAGCTGTTCGCGCTGTTTAAGCAGCACCACGACTTCCAGGCGGTGTTCGCCGCGCTGGTGGTGCCCTGCTACCTGTATATCCTGTTCTATGCGATGCGCGGGCACCGCGCGGGCTTGGCCGCGGGCGGCTGAGCGCGACGGGAGCCAGGGCATGGAAGAGGAAAGCAGCGGGCGCAAGCCGACCATCCGCACCGTCGCCGAACTGGCGAAGGTGTCGTTGAAGACGGTCTCGCGGGTGATCAACAACGAGCCATCGGTGCTGCCCGCGACCCGCGCGCGGGTGCTGCAGGCGATCGCCGAACTCGACTACGAGCCGGATCCGTCCGCGCGCAACCTGCGCAGCTCCAGCGCGTTCGTGATCGGGCTGGTGTACGACAACCCCAACTCGTACCACATCATCGGCCTGCAGAACGGCGTGCTGTCGGCCTGCCGCGAGACCGGCTTCGGCCTGCAGATCTATCCCTGCGATTCGACCTCGCCGCTGCTGGCGGAAGAACTCGCCGAATTCGTTCAGCGCTCGCGCCTGGCCGGGCTGGTGCTGACCGCGCCGATGTCCGAGCGCATGGACCTGGTCGAGGCGCTGGAAGCGCGCGGCATCCGCATCGCGCGGATCATCGCCGCGGCGCAGGATCCGCAGGACGGCCATCCCTGCGTGTACGTGGACGACCGCGACGCCGCCTACGAGATCACCGAGCACCTGATCCAGCTCGGCCACCAGCGGATCGGCTTCCTGTGGGGCAGCGAGGAACACCGCTCCAGCTCGGAACGCTACCTCGGCTACGAGCAGGCGTTGAAGGATTACGGCATCACCCTAGACCGCCACCTGGTGGTGAAGGGCGACTACACCTTCGACGACGGCTTCCGCGGCGCACGCCGCTTGCTGGCGCTGCGCGAACCGCCCACCGCGATCTTCGGCTGCAACGACGAGATCGCCGCCGGCGTGCTGGCCGCGGCGCGTTCGGTGGGCATGGACGTGCCGTACGAACTGTCGATCGCCGGTTTCGAGGACAGCCCGTTCTCGCGCCAGTCGTGGCCGGCGCTGACCACCGCCAAGCAGGCGACCGGCGACATCGCACGCTATGCGGCGCGGATGCTGATCGCCAGCCTGCGCAACGACGGCGAGAACGCGATCGCCCAGCAGAACCACGGCTTCGCGCCGCAACTGGTGGTGCGCGGCTCCACCGGCCCGGTGCGCCTGCGCCCCAATCCCCGCCAAGAATCCTGATGTCCGCAATGCCCGGCCCGATCGATCCCGCGTCCACCTGGATGTCGCGCGAAGCCGCGCAAGCCGCCGAGGTGGTGGCCGGGCAATTCGCCCGCAACCGCGAGGTGGTCGAGGCGCTGGCGGCATCGCTGCGCGCCGCGCCGCCGCCGTTCGTGGTGACCTGCGCGCGCGGCAGTTCCGACCATGCCGCCACCTATGCGAAGTACCTGTTCGAGACCCAGCTGGGGATCGTCACCGCCTCGGCTTCGCCCTCGGTCGGTTCGGTGTACGAGGCGCCGCTGCGGCTCGAGGGCGCGCTGTTCCTGGCGATCTCGCAGTCCGGCAAGAGCCCCGACCTGCTGCGCAACGCCGAGGCCGCGCGCGCGGCCGGCGCGCGGGTGGTGGCGCTGGTCAACGTCGAGGATTCGCCGCTGGCCGCGCTGGCGGACTGGGTGCTGCCGTTGCATGCGGGCCCCGAGCGCAGCGTGGCCGCCACCAAGAGTTACCTGGCTTCGCTGGCGGCGGTGCTGCAGCTGGGCGCGAGCTGGTCGCAGCGGCCGGATCTAGTGGATGCGCTCGCGCGCCTGCCGGATGCGCTGCGCGAGGCCTGGCACTGCGACTGGTCCGCGGCCTGCGACGGCCTGGTCGCTGCGCGCAACCTGTTCGTGCTCGGCCGCGGCATGGGCCTGGGCGTGGCGCAGGAGGCCGCGCTGAAGTTCAAGGAGACCTGCGGCCTGCATGCCGAGGCCTACAGTTCGGCGGAGGTGAAGCACGGGCCGATGGCGCTGGTCGGCCCCGGCTTCCCGGTGCTGATCCTGGCCCAGCCGGACGAAACCGAAGCCGGCACCGTGGCGCTGGCGCGCGAGTTCCGCGCGTGCGGCGCGCAGGTCTGGCTGGCCGCGCGGCAGGCGCCGGCCGATGCCGGCATCGCCTTGCCGGTCGCCGACGCGCCGCATCCGGCCTGCGCGCCGCTGCTGCTGGCGCAGAGTTTCTACCGCATGGCGAACGCCCTCTCGCTGGCGCGCGGCTACGATCCGGACCGCCCGCCGCACCTCAACAAGGTCACGGAAACGGTCTGATGGCCACCGCGTTGCGCAATGCGCGCGTCCTGCTGGCGGACGGCTTCGACGACGACAGCGTGGTGCTGGTCGATGGCGGGCGCATCGCGGCCGTGCTGCCCGGCGACGCGGCGGTGGCCGATGCCGAAGTCGTCGACCTCGACGGCGGCTGGCTGGTCCCCGGCTTCATCGACGTGCAGGTCAACGGCGGCGGCGGCGCGCTGCTCAACAACACGCCGACGGTGGATGCCGTGCGCACCATCGCGCGCGCGCACCGCAGGTTCGGCACCACCGGGCTGCTGCCCACGCTGATCAGCGACGACCGCGACACCATGCGCGTCGCCATCGACGCCGTGCGCGACGCGATCGCGCAGGGCGTGCCCGGCGTGCTCGGCATCCACCTGGAAGGCCCGTACCTCGCGCCCTCGCGCAAGGGCACGCACGATGCCGGCAAGTTCCGCGTGCCGGATGCCGACGACATCGCGCTGGCGACTTCGCTCGACAACGGCCTGACCCTGGTCACGCTGGCGCCGGAGCGGGTGCCGGAACGGGCGATCCGCGCGCTGGTCGCGCGCGGCGCGATCGTCAACGCAGGGCATACCGCGGCGAGCTACGAACAGGCGCGCGCCGGCATCGAGGCCGGCATCACCGGCTTCACCCATCTGTACAACGCGATGTCGCCGCTGCAGGGACGCGAGCCCGGCGCGGTCGGCGCCGCGCTGGAAGACCGCGACGCATGGTGCGGCGTGATCGTCGATGGCGTGCACGTGCATCCGGCCAGCCTGCGGGTGGCGCTGGCGGCGAAGCCGCGCGGGAAACTCCTGCTGGTCACCGACGCGATGCCGATGGTCGGCGCGGACACGCCCGATTTCGTCCTGTACGGCGAAACCATCGCCGCGGTCGACGGGGTGGTGCGCAATGCGGCGGGCGCGTTGGCGGGTTCGGCGCTGGACATGGCCAGCGCGGTGCGCAACAGCGTGGCGATGCTGGGCCTGCCGCTGGACGAGGCGGTGCGCATGGCCTCGACCTATCCCGCCGAATTCCTCGGCATCGACGATGCGCGCGGGCGGATCGCCGCCGGCCATCGCGCCGACCTGGTCCTGCTCGACGCTGCGCTGCAAGTGCGCGCGACCTGGATCGGCGGCGAGCCGGAGTGGCGGCAACGGTGAGCGCCGCGCGCGCGCCGCGCTTCGCCTCGGTCGACGCACTGCGCGGCTGGGCGGTGGCGGCGATGCTGCTGGTCAACTACCCCGGCGACTGGAGCCATGTCTACGCGCCGCTGCGGCATTCGCAGTGGAACGGGTGCACGCCGACCGACCTGGTCTTCCCGCTGTTCCTGTTCCTGGTCGGCGTTTCGACCGCATTGGCGATGCATGGCCTCGCCGACGATCCGGCGCTGCGCCGGCAGGCGCTGGCGAAAGCGTGGCTGCGCGCATCGCGGCTGGCGCTGCTGGGCCTGGCCCTGCACGCGCTGGCGATGTGGGCCTACGACAAGCCGCATTTCCGCCCGTGGGGCGTACTGCAGCGGATCGGGCTGTGCTTCGGCGCGGCCGCAAGCGCGCAGTTGTACTTGCGGCCGCGCGGGCAATGGCTGGCGATCGCCGTGTTGCTGCTGGGCTATTGGGCCTTGCTCGCCACGACCGGCGGCACCCTGCCGCTGGACAACGTGGTCAGCCGCGTCGACGCATGGATGCTGGGGCCGCGCGTCTACGAGTTCGACGCCGCGAGCGGCCGCGGCCACGATCCGGAAGGCCTGTTGAGCACCTTGCCGGCGATCGCCAGCACGCTGCTGGGCATGCGTGCCGGCATGCTGCTGCGCGAGCGCGATGGCCGCGGCCTGTTGCCCGCGGGCCTGGCCGCGCTCGCCATCGGCGCGGCGTGGGCGCTGCTGCTGCCATGGAACAAGAACCTGTGGACGCCGTCCTACGCAGTGTGGTCCGCGGGCTGGGCGAGCTTGCTGCTGGCGGCCTGCCATGCCTTGTTCGATCGCCGCGGCTGGCGCCCGTTCGGCCGCAGCATGGGCATCAACGCGATCGTCGCCTATGCCGGATCCTGGGCGATGGCCTGCGTGCTCGAACGGTCCGGCCTGTTCGCCGCGGCGTATCGCGGCCTGTTGCAGCCGCTGCTTGCGCCGATCTGCGGCGACGAGGCCGCATCACTCGCCTTCGCGATCTGCTTCGTCGGCTTCTGGTGGGTGCTGGCCTGGGGCATGGCGCGGCGCGGCTGGCGCGTGGTCATCTGAAGCCGCGCGCTGCGCCAGCCCGATCGCCTCGATCCGCGCCTTGCGCAAGGCTTCGCCGACCGCGGTCCCGCTCAGTCCCTGCGCGACGTCCGCGCCGCGTACCGCCATCGCCGCCGCGTGCAACCGGCGCAGCGTCCCGGCCTGCGGATACGGCGCGTCGGCAAGGCCGGCGCGGCCGCGCTTGTCGGCTTCGCAGACGGTGGCCAGCTGGTCGATGCGCCGCGGCTTGCGGAAACCGTCGCAGCGGGCGATCAATTCGTGCACGGTCGCGGCCTTGAGTTCGTCGATGCGGTGCACGTTGAGGTGTTCGCGGCTGCACAGCACGGCGAGGTCGCGGTGTTCGGCCGGCAGCTTGAGCCGTTCGCACAGGGCGACGACCGGGGCGATGCCGCGCAGTTCGTGCATCACGTGCTTGGGCAGTTCGTCGGCCGGGGTCAACGCCTTGCCGAGGTCGTGGACCAGCGCGGCGAAGCCGATCAGGTCGTCGCCGGGCGCGAGCGCCGCCGCCATGTCGCAGACCAGTTCGACATGCGCGCCGGTATCGACCTCGGGATGGAATTCCGCGCGCTGCGGCACGCCGTACAGCGCATCCACTTCCGGCAGCACCATGCGCAGGGCGCCGGCCTCGCGCAGGGTGCGCAGGAATACCGATGGGCGCGCGCTGCGCAGCGCCTTCGCCAGTTCCTGCCAGACCCGTTCCGGGGTGAGTTCGGCCAGTTCGCCATCGGCGGCCATCGCCCGCATCAGCGCCAGCGTGTCCGGCGCGACGCTGAACCCCAGCGCCGCGAAACGCGCCATGAAGCGCGCCGCGCGCAGCACCCGCAGCGGATCCTCGGCGAAGGCCTCGCCGACATGGCGCAACACGCGGCGCTCGATGTCGCGCGCGCCGCCGAACGGATCGACCAGGCCGCCGCCCGCGTCGCGCGCGATCGCATTGACGGTGAAGTCGCGCCGGCGCAGGTCCTGCTCCAGCGTCACCGAGGGATCGGCGTGCACCAGGAAGCCGGCGTGGCCGCGCGCCGATTTGCGTTCGGTGCGGGCCAGCGCGTATTCCTCGCCGCTCAGCGGGTGCAGGAATACCGGGAAATCGCGGCCGACCTGCCTGTAGCCGGCATCCAGCATGTCCTGCACGGAGGCGCCGACCACGACGTGATCGCGGTCGCCCGGGACCAGCCCGAGCAGCGCGTCGCGCACCGCACCGCCGACCAGGTAGACGCGCGCGTTGTCGGGGAGGGCGTTCGCCATGCCGCGATGATGCCCGATTCCGCCGGTTCGCCGTTGCGGGCTGCCATGTTCCCCGCCGCCGGCGATGCCGCTGCGCGGCTAGGCGTGCGCCGCCTGCCATTCCTGCGCGCTGCGCGCCCGCGAGAACAGGAAGCCCTGCCCGCGCTCGCAGCCGAGTTCGAGCAGGATCGCGCGCTGGGCTTCGGTTTCGATGCCCTCGGCGACCACTTCCAGCCCCAGCGTGTTGGCCAGCGCCAGCACCGCGCGGACCACCGCGGCGCTGCCGCCTTCGTGCGCGGAGCTCAGCTCGCGGACGAAGGAGCGGTCGATCTTCAACGCGTGCAGCGGGAAGCGGTGCAGGTAGCTGAGCGAGGAATAGCCGGTGCCGAAGTCGTCGAGCGCCGCCAGCACGCCGGCGCGGCGCAGCGTGTCCAGGGTGGTGAAGACCTGGTCGGGGTTGTCGAGCAGCGCGTCCTCGGTGACCTCGATCCGCACGTTGCGCGCGGGGATGCCGTGCGCGGCCAGTTCCTCCAGCAGGCGCTGCGCCAGCTGCGGGGAGCGGAAGCGCCGCGGCGAGACGTTGAGGGTCACGTAGCGGTCGTCCAGTCGCAGCGCCGGGATGTCGCGGCAGGTATTGGCCAGCATCTGCCAGTCGATCTGCTCGATGCTGCCGTTGTCCTCGGCCACCTTCAGGAATTCGCCCGGCAGCACCATGCCGCGGCGCGGGTGGTTCCAGCGCAGCAGCGATTCGTAGCCGAGTACGCGGCAGTCGCGCAGGTCGACGATCGGCTGGAAGTGCGATTCGAACTCGCGGCGCTGGATCGCATGGCGCAGGTCGCTTTCCAGCTCCAGCAGGTGCAGCGCCTCCTGGTGCAGGCCTTCGTCGAAGATCTCGAAGCGTTGCCGGCCGTGCGCCTTGGCGCGGTACATGGCGACGTCGGCGTCGCGCAGCAGTTCCTCGGCCTTGCGGTAGCGGCGCTCGCCGATGGTGATGCCGATGCTGGCCGAGGTGAACAATTCCTTGCCGCCGATCAGCATCGGTTCGGCCAGGGCCTGGATCGTGCGCTGGGCGGTGTGGCAGGCGTCTTCCGGCGCGGCGATGCCTTCCATCAGGATGGCGAATTCGTCGCCGCCCAGCCGCGCCACCATGTCGTTGGCGCGCACGCAGCCGGCCAGGCGGATGCCGGCCTCCTTCAGCATCATGTCGCCGAACAGGTGGCCCACGCTGTCGTTGATCACCTTGAAGCGGTCCAGGTCGAGGAACAGCACGGCGAAACGCTGGCTCTCGTCGCGGTGCAGGCGCGCCAGCGCGTGTTCCAGCGCCACGTAGAAGCAGGTGCGGTTGGGCAGGCCGGTCAGCGCATCGTGCAGGGCCTCGTGCATCAGCCGCTGCTCGGCCTGTTCGCGCACCCTGACCTGCTCGCGCAGTTCGCCGACCGCGGCCGCCAGCTCGCGGGTGCGGTCCTCCACGCGGCGTTCCAGCTCGGCCTGCAGCTTCTTGCGCTCCAGCGCGGTCATGATGTGCTGCGCCACATAGCCCAGCAGGGTGCTGTCCTCCGCCGTGTAGTGCACGCCGGGCTCGTAGGTCTGCACCACCACCGCGCCGCGCGCGCCGCTTTCGCCGACGATCGGCACGCCGAGGAAATCCAGCGCCGGCGTGCCCAGGCCGATGCCGCTGCCGATCCGCAACGCCCGCGCGACCTCGTGCGCCGGGCCGCGCACCGGCTCGCCCTGGCGGATCAGGCCCAGGGTCAGGCTGTCGCGCAGCTTCTCCGCCGGCACCTCGCGGTCGGTCTCGTAGATGTTGGTGTCCTTGGCGTCGGCGAAGTAGATGAAGCGCACGCTGTCGCGTTCGCCGTCGTAGAGCGCGATGTAGAAATTGCGCGCGTACATCAGCTCGCCCACCACCAGGTGGATGCGCCGCAGCATCTGCTCCATCCCCAGGTCGCTGCTGGCCAGTTCGGCGATGCCGTACAGCGCCGCCTGCAGCCTTTCGCCGCGCTGGCGCTCCTGCACTTCGGCGGTCAGCGCGCGGGTGCGCTCCTCGACCCGGCGCTCCAGTTCGTCGTGGGCCTGGCGCCGCATCAGCGCGATCAGGATGTGCTGGGCGACGAATTCCAGCAGCGCCAGGTCGTCCTGGGTGTAGCGGTTGGGCTGGTCGTAGCTCTGCACCACGATCGCGCCGCGGACCGCGCCGTCGGCGACCATCGGCACGCCCAGCCAGTCTGCGGCGCCCGGCCCGTACTCGCGGTTGTTCTCGTCGAAGCCGAACGCCTTGCACAGCTCGCGCGAGGGGCCCAGCGCGGGGCGGCCGGCGCGGATGACGCTCAGGGTCAGGCTGTTGCCCAGCCGCTCCGCCGGGTACTCCTGCCCCGGATCGACCTTGCGGCCGTCCTGTTCGTCGGCGAAGTAGACGAAGCGCATGCTGCCGCGCTCGTGGTCGTACAGCGCGATGAGGAGGTTGCGGGCATACATCAGTTCGCCCACCACGTCGTGGATGCGGCGCAGCATGTCCGCCATCTCCAGCCCGGCCGAGGCGAGGTTGGCGATCGCGTACAGCGCGGTCTGCAGGCGCGCGGTCTTCTCCAGCCGCTCGGCGGCCAGCCGCTGGTCGCGGAGTTCCAGCGCGCTGCCGACGCGCGCCGCGACCAGCGCCAGGAACTGCCGCCATGCCGCCGACGCCAGGTCGGGGCCGCCTTCGGGCGGCCATTCCACCGACAGCATGGCGCCGCCCGACAGTTCGAACTGGCGGCGTTGGCGGCCGCGGGTGGTGCGCCGTGCGCGCGGCGGCACCCGCACCACCGACGCATCGGCGGCATCGGTGCGGACCGGCGCGGTGGGATTGAGGTGCAGGCGCAGCTTGCACAGGCCGAAGCGCGCCGTCGCCTCGCGCGCGGCGATGTCCTCGATGTCCTCGAGTGAACTGGTGGCGAACAGCGCCGACACGAAGTCGTTGCCCGGTCCGGTCCCTGAGCCGGGTCCGCCCGCATCGCGCGGCCCCCCGTAATGGACGCGCGTAGCCATGCGCCGCCAAGGTACGCCCGCCGCCGCATGCTCGGCAAGGGGCAGGCCGGCTTTTTCCGGCTCAACGCCGGCGCGGCGCGGGGACGCTCCTCGGCGGTGCGGTTTGCGCCTCGGCGCATGCGAACGCCTTGCGCGGTCCATCGCCGCGGCCGAGCAGGCGTTCGCTCAGGCGCAGCGCATCGCCGTTGAGCCGCCAGTCGTAGACCGTGCTGAAGCTCAGCACGCGCGCCACGTATTCGCGGGTTTCCTTGTAGCTGATGGTCTCGATCCAGAAATCCGCGTCCATCGCCGGGCGTTGCGACATCCAGCGCCCCAGCGGCACCGGCCCGGCGTTGTAGCCGGCGATCACCTGGTAGGGCTTGCCGCCGTACTTGTCCATCAGCTGGCGCAGGTAGGCGCTGCCGAGGGTGATGTTGGTGTCGGCGTCGTACAGGCTCTGCCCGCCGCCCCAGGCCAGCCCGAGCTTGCGCGCGACGTCGGCGCCGGTGCCGGGCAGGATCTGCATCAGGCCGCGTGCGTCGGCGGCGGAACGCGCATTCGGATCGAACACCGATTCGGCGCGGATCTCGGCGGCGATCCACGCCGGGTCGAGGCGGTTGCGCGCGGCCTCGCGGCGGAGCGTGTCCTGGTGGTGCAGCGGGAAGCGCAACCGGTACAGCCGGGTTTCCTCCGGATAGCGCTTGCCGCCGACATTGACCAGGGCGAACACGCCGCGGTCGAACCAGCCGTTGTCCTGCGCCACCTCCACCGCGATCCGCCGCTGCTCGTCGGAATAGCGCGACAGCGCCTCGTCCCATTCGCGCTGCGCCCAGCCCTTGCGGTCCAGCGCGAACAGCTGCAGCGCGCGGACGATGGCCGGATCGCGGGCGATGGCCTGCTTCGCGGCCGGTGCCGCCGTCGGTTGCCACGGGCACAGCGCATACGGCTGGTCGAGCTTGTCGGCGGCGAGGAAACCGTGGAAGTCGGCCTTCTGCGCGGCTTGCGCGTACAGCGCCTTGGCGCCGGCGGCGTCGCCGGTGAGCTCGCTGGTGCGCGCGGCGAACCAGGTCCAGCGCGAATCGCTGCGTTGCGCCGCATCCATCCGCCGGATCGCGGCCAGCGCCGCGCGCCAGTCGCTGCGCGCCATCGCCTCGCGCGCCTGCCACTCGTGCAGGTTGGCGTCGTAGGCGCTGTCCGGCACCGCGGCGAGGCGGCGCGCGGACTCCGGCCCGTACGACGCCACCGTCCACAGCGCGACCTGGTACAGCACGCGGCCGCGCTCGTCCTCGTTCATGCCCAGCGCCTGGGCGATGCCGGGCAGCAGCGCTTCGGCGCGGTCCGGCGCGGCCTTCGCCAATTTCGCCAGCGCGCGCGACGCCACCTGGCGGCTGCGCGCGTCCTTCGGCCAGGCGTCGATGCTGCCGTTCGCGTCGTCGAGATAGGCCGCGTACGCGTTCGCCAATGTCGCGTCGTTGCCGCCAAGGCCGCGGGCGATCGAACGGATCACCCCGGGCTGGGTCTCGGCGATCGCCTTGTCGATGCGCTCCCAGCGCAGCGCGTCGGTGAGCTTGCCCTGCGCCGCCAGTTGCGCGAACGGCGCATCGCAATCGTCGGGCAGCGACTTGCCGCTGCCGCGCCACAGCGCCTGCGCATCGTTGCTCCATCGCGCATCGGTGCGGCCCAGCGACAGCGTCGCGTTGAGTCGCGCGCAGCGCATCGCATCGTCGTCGATGTCGTTGTCCCACAGCGCGAGGAAGGCCGGCCATTCCTTGCGCCGCGCCAGTGCGGCCAGCCAGTCGGCGCGGAAGGCTTCGGCCAGCGCCGGGTCGCGCCGGCGATACTTCGCGACGAACGCGCTGCCGCGTTCCACCGGCAAGCTGGCGAAATCGCGGCGCAGTGCCGCGTATTCCAGCCAGCCGGCGAGGGGCTGCTCGGCGTAGGACGACAAGGTCGCCGCATCCAGCGTGCCGCGCGCGGCGGCTTCGAACGCGGCGCGCAGCGCGGCATCGGGCATCGCGATGCGTGCCGGCGGATTGGCCGCGCGTGGCGGCGGCACCGGCGCCTGCGCGCAGGCGTTGCCGGCGAAGCAGAGATTGGCCAGCAGCAAGGCGAGCAGCAGGGGCTTTGGCTTGTGCATCACCCGACTATAGCCGAGCATTTCTGAACGCATTTTTCCGTGGATCGCCGATGACCGGATGGCTGTTGCTGTACCTGCTGCTGGGCGCATGCGCGGGCGTGCTGGCCGGTTTGCTGGGCATCGGCGGCGGGCTGGTGCTGGTCGCGGCGCTGGCGTGGTTGCTGCCGAAGCAGGGCGTGCCCGCGGACGTGGCGATGCACGTGGCGCTGGCCAGTTCGATGGCGAGCATCGTGCTCACCGCGGCCTCGTCGGCGCGCGCGCACCATCGGCGCGGCAGCGTGCTCTGGCCGACGGTGGCGTGGATGGTGCCGGGCGTGCTGCTCGGCGGCTGGCTGGGCAGTCGGGTCGCGATCGGCCTTGATGGCGACGTGTTGCGCTGGTGCGTGGCGAGCTACTGCTTCATCGTCGCCGCGCAGATGCTGCTGTCGCGCGCGCAGGCCGGCGGCGATGCGCGGCTGGTGCCGCGCGGGCCGGGCTACAGCATCGCGGGCGCGCTGATCGGTGCGCTGTCCGCGCTGGTCGGCATCGGCGGCGGCAGCATGACCGTGCCGCTGCTGGTCTGGCGCGGGGTGACGCCGGTACGCGCGGTCGGCACCTCGTCCGCCTGCGGGATCTTCATCGGCATCGGCAGTGCGCTCGGCTATGCGTTGCAGGCGCCGGCAGGGGCATTGCCGCTGGCCTTCAGCGCGGGCTACGTCTACCTGCCGGCGGCGCTCGGCGTCGCCGCGGCTTCGGTGCTGGCGGCGCCGTACGGCACCCGCCTGGCGCATGCGATCAGCGGCCTCGCGCTGAAGCGGGTGTTCGCGCTGTTCATGCTGCTGGTCGGCAGCAGCTTCGCGTGGAGCGCGCTGCGCTAGCGTCCCCGGCGGCCGCGCTCACTCGAACGCGCGTTCCGGCACGTCGAGTTCGACCGAGAGCGCGAGGTGGTCCGATTGCGCCGCCGGCAGCGCCTGCATCGTCGCGATCGCCAGCGCGGGCGTGACCAGCACGTGGTCGATCGCGCGCTGCGGCTTCCACGAGGGGAAGGTGGGCACGCAATCCGCCGGCGGCTGCAGCCGCGTGTGGCGGTACAACGGCTGCATTTCCGGGCGGTCGGGATCGCAGTTGAAATCGCCCATCAACACGGCGTGCGGATGGTCGCCGAGCAGCTCGGCGATGAACTCGAGCTGCGCGCGCCGCGATTGCGCGCCCAGCGAGAGGTGCGCCACCGCCACCGTCAGCGCGGCTTCGCCGTTGCCGAAGCTCGCCAGCAGCACGCCGCGCCCGCGCACGCGGCCGGGCAGGGCGTGGTTGGCCACCTCGCGCGGCTCGAACTTGCTGAGCAGGCCGTTGGCGCTGGAGGCCACGCCGCCCATCCGCCGGTTCGGCTGGTGGCTCCAGTAGGCGAAGCCGCCGCGTTCGGCCAGGTAATGGGTCTGGTTGGTGAAGCCGGAGCGCAGGCTGCCGGGATCGGCTTCCTGCAGGCCGACGATGTCGTGGCGGCCCGCGAGTTCGGCGATGGCGTCGAGCGCGCCGCGCTTGTTGCCGGCGGGCAGCACGTGCGACCAGCTGCGGGCGACGTAGTCGTGGTAGCCGCGCGTGCTGGAACCGGCCTGGATGTTGGCGCTGAGCAGGCGCAGCCGGCGTGTGCTCATGCCGGCTGCGCGCCGTGGATCATTGCCGGGCCGGGGCGGCGGCAGGCGCTTCGGCGGTCGCCGCCGAGGCGGGCGCCGGAGCCGGAGCGGCCGCACCCTTCTTGGCGCGTTCGGCGACCACCAGCTGGTTGAGGATGCGGAACATGTCGTCCATCGACTTGCCCTTCACCCGGTACTTGCCGTTGACCACGAAGGTCGGCGTGCTCGGGCTGTCGCCATTGGTGAACGCACCGAGGATGTACTGCTTGCCGCGGTTGACCTTGGCCGCCACCGCGAAGCTGGCCATGCTGCTGGTGAACTGCTTCGGATCGGCGCCGTAGGCGGCATAGAACGCGGCGATGTCTTCCGGGGTGTCCATGCCGCGCTCGCCCTTCAGGGTCTTGTCGAGGTGGATGGCGCGGAACATCGCGTCATGGGTCTTGTCGACCAGGCCCATCGCCTCGGCGGTGTAATAGGCCTTGGCGTAGTTGTCCCACGGCCCGCCGAACGCGGCCGGCACGAAGACCATGTGCACGTCCGGCGGCAGCTTGGCGTGCATGGCGCTGACGATCGGCTGCACCGCGGCGCAGAACGGGCAGACGTAACCGAAGATCTCGGCGATCTCGATGCGGCCATCGGTGGTATCGAAGGGCTGGCCGTTCGCGATTTCCACGTAATCGGTGCCGGCCACCGGCGGCGGTGCCTTGGCGGCGGCTTCCTCGGCGGCCTTGACCGCGGCTTCGCCGGCGGCCTTGCGGGCCGGGTCCTCGGCGCTGGCCTGCTGCGCGGCCGGGGCGTCCGCTGCGGGCGGCTGGGCCGGATCGACCGGGGCCGGCGCGTCCTTCTTGCAGGCGGCGAGCGGCAGCAGGACGAGGAGCAGCAGGGCAAGGCGTGAAGTCATGGCGATATCCGTTGTGCTTGCGGGTCAGGTACGGGGCTTGGCGGCGGGCTTGCGGGCCGCGGGCTTCTTCGCGGCGGGCGCCTTCGCGGCCGGGCCGATGGCCTTGAGGATGCGGCTGGCGTTGGCGAGCAGGCTGTCGTAGCTGTTGCCCAGCACCAGGTACTTGCCGGCGATCACCAGCGAGGGCGTGCCGGGGATCTTGCTGCGCATCTGGAATTCGCGTGCGTTGGCGGCCTTGGCCTGCAGGGTGCGCTCGTCGTTCTGCGCGGCGGCGAAGGCCTTGGCGTTCACGCCCGGCTGGCGCGAATAGTAGGCGGTGAGCTGGGCGATGCTGGCGTTGCGCGGCAATTCGTTGGTCTCGTGCACCGCGCGGAAGACGCCGGCGTGGGTCAGGTCGACCGCCTTGGCCCCTTCGGCGATGAAGAACAGGCGCGCGAAGGCATCGTTCGGGTCGAACATCGCCGGCACCAGCACCAGCTGGGCATTGGCCGGCATGCCGGCCTTCCACTTCTCCAGCAGCGGCGCGAAATGCGCGCAATGCGGGCACCAGTAACCGAACACCTCGGCGACCTCGATCTTGCCCGGCACGGGGCGATACGGCTTGCCGTCCGCGATCAGGGTGTAGTCGACGCCTTCGGTCAGGCCGGGCAGCGCGGCTTGCTGGGCATGCGCGGGCGCGAGTGCGGCGGCAGCCAGCAGGAACAGGGACAGCAGGATCGCGCGCATCGGATCGGACCTCTCGGCAGGGTGGCGGACGGGCATGGACGCGCCCGCCTCAATTTCCGATGAAGCGGGCGCCGCGGATCAGTGACCCGATGCGGGCTTGGAAGTTCCGGCGCTGCGCGCGTGCAGGCCCTGCACGTAGCTGCCCAGCGACTGGATTTCCTCGTCGGTCAGGGTCTTCGCCACGCTCGCCATCAGGTTGAAATGGGCGACGTCCTTGGCGGTGGTGGTGCCGGCGCGGTATTCCTCGAGCCGGCGCGCCACGTAGGCGGAGGCTTGGCCATGCACGGCCGGATAGGCCGGGCCCGGATTGCCGGCGCCGGAGGGGCCGTGGCAGGCCATGCAGGCGGGGATGCCGCGGGCGGTGTCGCCGGCGCGGTACAGCTTCTCGCCGACCTGGTAGAACTTCATGCCCTTGTTCGGGCCGCTCGCGATCAGGGTGTCGTCGGCAACGCCGGAACCGGCCTGCTGCGAGGCGAACCAGGCGCCGACATCGCGCATGTCCTGGTTGGACAGCGGGGCGGCGTAGGGTGCCATGATCGCGGCGAGCCCGGTGGTGCGCTCGCCGTGCTTGAACATGCCCAGCTGCTGGGCGATGTAGCGCTCCGGCATGCCGGCGATGCGCGGCGCGTTCTGCTGCATGGCGTTGCCGTCCAGCCCGTGGCAGGCGGCACAGGCGCCGGCCTTGGCCTGGCCGGCCTTGGCATCGCCCCAGGTCGCCGGCTTGTCGTCCAGCGGCGCGGCCTGCACCGGCGCATTGTCGGGCACGGCGACGGCGGTGCTCTGGGCATAGGCGACAGCGGCCAGCGCGAGGCAGGCAACACCGACGAGACCATGGCGGACAAGACGCATGCGGAACTCCACGCTTTGAAGAAGGCAGCCGGGTGGCTGCTGAACCGGGGAATTATCGTCGCGGTGCCGGAACCGGTCAAACCGAGCCGGGGCGGGTGCGGCGGGCGACGTGTCATCCTATGGCCATGGCCATCCCCAATCCGTTCAACCGCGCCGACTACCTGCTGGCCGCGCATACCCACCGCCAGTTGCCGCCCGACGGCGGCCGTGAGGTCGCCTTCGCCGGCCGTTCCAATGCCGGCAAGTCCTCGGCGCTGAACGCGCTGTGCGGGCGCAACGCGCTGGCGCGGGTGTCCAAGACCCCGGGGCGGACCCAGCAGCTGGTCTACTTCGGCCTGCCGCCGCACGAGGGCAAGTACCTGGTCGACCTGCCGGGCTACGGCTATGCCAAGGTGCCGCAGGACCTGCAGGCGCACTGGCAGGCATTCCTGGACGGGTATTTCGGCAGCCGCCTGGCGCTGGCCGGGCTGGTGGTGGTGATGGACATCCGCCACCCGCTGAAGGACTACGACCGCTCGATGATCGGTTACGCGATGCGCCGCGGCCTGCCCGCGCACGCCCTGCTGACCAAGGCCGACAAGCTCTCGCGCGGGGCGGCGATGAACACCGTGCAGGCGGTGCGCAAGGACCTGTCCGCGACCTACGGCGACAGCGTCAGCGTGCAGGCCTTTTCCGGCGAGACCAAGCAGGGCGTGGACGAGCTGCGGGCGGTGGTGGCGGGCTGGCTGGAGATCTGAGGCTTACTCGATCTCGAGCAGCGTTGCCGATTTGCCCGGCAGGCGCAGCGATTCGCCCAGCGCCACCGGCTTGCCGGTCAGCGCATCGCGCGCGCTGCGGCCGCGCAGGAATCGGTCGAAGCGATCCAGCGCCAGCGTCCTGGCTTGCGCATGCTTGTTGAGCGCGACCATCACCGAGCGCCGCTCGTCGTAGCGGAAATACACGTACACGTCGTCCGCCGGGGCGAAGTGCATCAGCTTGCCGGCGTGCAGCAGCGGCGTGCGCTTGCGCCACTGGTAGAGCGCGCGGATGTAGTCCTGGGCGTCGCGTTGCCGGGCGTCGAGGCCGGCGCCGGTGAAGGCATCGGCCCGGTCGCCGGCCCAGCCGCCGGGCATGTCCGCGCGCAGCAGGCCGTCGTCGCGCTGTTTCGGTCCGCGCAGCAGCACTTCCGAACCGTAGTAGAACTGCGGCGTTCCGCGGATCGTCGCGATGTAGGCCATGCCGACCTTCCATAGCCCGAGGTCGCCGTCGAGGTCGGCGAGCAGGCGCGAGGAATCGTGGTTCTCGGCGAACACCACCAGCCGGCCCGGATCCGGGTACAGGAAGTCGTTGGCCAGCATCTCGTACAGCGGCATCCAGCCGCCTTCGACGCCGCCGTTCCAGCCGTCCGCCTGCGCCAGCGCGGTGCGCAGCGACAGGTTCAACGGGAAGTCCATCATGCTGGGCATGTGCGGCACGTGCCCGTCCGGGTTGGCCTTGCCGCGCTGCCAGTGCGCGACCACCGCCGGGTTGATGCTCCATTCCTCGCCGACCATGGCGAAGTCCGGGTATTCGTCCAGCACCGCCTTCGCCCAGTCGCTGAGGAATTGCGTGTCGGCATAGCCGAAGGTGTCCTCGCGGATCCCGGACAGCCCGGCGTATTCGATCCACCACAGGGTGTTCTGGATCAGGTAGCGGGCGAGGTGCGGGTTGCGCTGGTTGAGGTCGGGCATCGCGTCGACGAACCAGCCTTCGACGAAGGCCTGGCGATCGGCCGGCGCCGCATGCGGATCCTGGATGGCGGTGCGGCGATGGTTGGTCGGCGCGAACCTGCCGCCGTGGTTGATCCAGTCCCGCGCCGGCGGGTCGCGCATCCACCAATGCTGCGAACCGATGTGGTTGAGCACCACGTCCATGATCAGGCCGATGCCCTTCGCCTTCGCCGCGCGCGCGAGCGCGCGCACGTCTTGGTTGCTGCCCATCCGCGGATCGGTGCGGTACAGGTCGGTGATCGCATAGCCGTGGTAGGAATATCCGGGCTGGTCGTTTTCCAGGAACGGCGTGGGCCACAGCTGGGTGAAGCCCATCCCGGCGATGTAGTCCAGGTGCCGGCGGATGCCGGCGAGGTCGCCGCCGTGGCGGCCATTCGGATTGGCGCGGTTCGCGGCTTCGCGCATGCCGGGCACGCTGTCGTTGGATGGATCGCCATCGGCGAAGCGGTCAGGGGTGACCAGGTAGATCGCGTCGCCGGCATCGAAGCCATGGCGTTGCGCGGAGCCGGGCTCGCGCGCATCCAGCCGCCACGGATGCGTGGCCACGACCTTGCCGGCTTCGGCGAAGGCGATCTCGAACCCGCCCGGCTTCGCATCGCCCGCGATCTCCAGCGTGACGAACAGGTAGTTCGGGTTGTCGGTCTTCTGCACGTCGACGATGGCCACGCCGGCATGCGACAGGCGTGGCGTCGCCGCCGCGATGCCCTTGCCGTGCACCAGCAGTTCGACCCGGTCGTGGCGCATGCCGACCCACCAGTTGGCCGGCTCGATGCGTTCGACCTGCGCGGCATGCGCGGGTGGCGCGAAGACGGACAGCCACAGGCAGCAGGCAAGCAGGACGCGCATGGGATCAACGCCGGAGTGGATGCGGATCGAGGCTACAAGCGGCGCTGCGAGGGGACAACACGCCGGGCCGGGAATACGTATGCAGCCGGAACACTGAAGGCCGGGCGCCACACTGCCGGCGGTCATCGGCGCGGGCTATGCTGCGGGACCCTTCGCGGATGCCATGCATGTCCGGACCCAGCAACGCCAGCGACACCCCGATCACCGACCATCGGCAACTGGTCGAGGTGCTTGCGTCCGGCGAGAAGCCGAGCGCTGCGTGGCGGATCGGCACCGAGCACGAGAAGTTCGGCTTCCGCCTCGACGACTTGCGGCCGCCCACGTTCGAGGGCGAGCGCGGCATCGAGGCCTTGTTGAAAGGGCTGACCCGTTTCGGCTGGGCGCCTTACGAGGAACACGGCAAGCTGATCGCGCTGACCAAGGGCATGGCCTCGGTGACGCTGGAACCGGCCGGGCAACTGGAACTGTCGGGCGCGCCGGTCGAGACCATCCACGACACCTGCAAGGAAGTCGGCAGCCACCTGCGCGAGGTGCGCGCGGTCGCCGACGAACTGCAGCTCGGCTTCCTCGGCATGGGCTTCCAGCCGAAGTGGCGCCGCGACCAGATGCCGTGGATGCCGAAGGGCCGCTACAAGATCATGCGCGAGTACATGCCCAAGGTCGGCACCCTCGGCCTGGACATGATGACCCGCACCTGCACGGTGCAGGTGAATCTCGACTACGCGAGCGAAGCGGACATGGCGAAGAAGTTCCGCGTCTCGCTGGCGCTGCAACCGATCGCCACCGCGCTGTTCGCCGATTCGCCGTTCACCGACGGCAAGCCGAACGGCTACCTCAGCTACCGCTCGCACATCTGGACCGATACCGACCGCGACCGCACCGGCATGCTCGACTTCGTGTTCGAGGACGGCTTCGGCTACGAGCGCTACGTCGACTACCTGCTCGACGTGCCGATGTATTTCTCCTATCGCGACGGCGCGGACGGTAAAAAGGATTACATCGACGCCAGCGGCAAGTCGTTCCGCAAGTTCCTCAAGGGCGAACTCGACGTGCTGCCCGGCGCGCTGCCGACCCTGCGCGACTGGAACGACCACATGACCACCGCCTTCCCGGAAGTGCGGCTGAAGAAATTCCTGGAGATGCGCGGCGCCGACGGCGGGCCGTGGAACCGGCTGTGCGCGCTGCCGGCGTTCTGGGTCGGCCTGCTGTACGACGATGCCGCGCTGGATGCGGCCTGGGACCTGGTCAAGGATTTCAGCATGGCCGAGCGCAACGCCCTGCGCGACGGCGTGCCGAAGCATGCGCTGAAGACGCCGTTCCGCGACGGCACGCTGCGCGACATCGCCGTCGAGGCGCTGAAGATCGCCCATGCCGGGCTGCGGCGTCGCGCCAGGGCGGATGCCTGCGGCGTCGACGAATCCGGCTTCATCGAACCGCTGCTGGAAATCGCCGAGGCGGGCGAAACCCCGGCCGAGCGCAAGCTGGCGCTGTTCCATGGCGAGTGGAACGGCAGCGTGGATCCGGTGTTCCGCGAATTCGCGTACTGAGCGCGCCCGCGCGGACTAGGCGAGCGCGCGCTGCACCACGGCCGTGTCGGTGTGCTGGGTGAAGGTGGCCACGCGCTCGCCGTCGAACTTCCAGACGTGCACGAACGGTGCGCTGAAGGACTTGCCGGTAGCCTTGTACGTCCCGCTGTATTGACCCAGCGCAACCACGGTATTGCCGTCGGCGACCAGTTCCTGCGGCACGGCGGCGTAGCCGTCCCATTCGGAGCCGAGCTTCATGAACACGTCGCGGAGCACGGCCTCGGGGCCGACATGGGTGCCCCCGTAGGGGAACCCCTCCGCCTCCGTCCAGCGCACGTCCGGCGCCAGCGCGGCGAGTACCGCCGGTATATCGCCGCGCGCGAACGCGGCATAGAGCCTGGTGATCGTGTCCGAATGCGCGCTCATGCCGGATCTCCGTGTCGGTTGATGATGGGGCGGCCCGCCGCCGCGCCGGCGCAGTGGCGCGAGGCGGTCGACGCTGCGTCCACCCGATGCCATGCCGCGACGACACCTTTCGCCCCCGCGGCATCGGACGGCGTCGATGGCGTCTTGCGGCTGCCGGGCAGGCAATGAGGCATGGCGGATTCCGCGGATCGCCATCGGCGAAAACGCGGCTGGGCCCGCGTGCCGGTCATGCGCGCGGCCGAACGCATTGGTTACGCCTGCAACTTCGATTGCTGCGCCGCACCAAACCGCGTTAGCCTGCGGCGATGACCCCTGCCAAGAACCCGCTGCGCGAAAAGCTCGAGTTCGCCGAGACCGACGCGCTGCTGCGCGACGACGTGCGCACGCTGGGCGCGCTGGTCGGCGAATTGCTGGCCGAGCAATGCGGGCCGGCGTTCCTGGCGCAGGTCGAGGACATCCGCCGGCTGGCGATCCGTCGCCGCGAGCAGGGCGAGCCGGTCGCGGCCCTGGCCGACCGCCTGGCCGCGGCGCCGCAGGCGCAGGCGGTGCAGCTGGTGCGCGCGTTCGCCGCCTACTTCGGCGCGATCAACCTGGCCGAGCGCGTGCACCGCATCCGCCGCCGCCGCGACTACGAGCGGCATAGCGACCAGCCGCAGCCGGGCGGCTTCGAAGCCGTGTTGCACGACCTGCGCGACGACGGCGTCAGCTTCGGCGAACTGGCGGCGACGCTGCCGCGCTTGTGGGTGGAGCCGGTGTTCACCGCGCATCCGACCGAAGCGGTGCGCCGCGCGATGCTGGAGAAGGAGCGCGACATCGTCGAGCGCCTGGTCGCCGACATCGACCGCAGCCGCACGCCGGTGGAGCGCCGCGCCGACCTCGAGCGCATCCGCCTGGCGCTGACCTCGGGCTGGCAGACCTCGGACGCGCCCGCGCACAAGCCGACCGTGGCCGACGAGGTCGAGCATGTCGGCTACTACCTCGCCAACGTGCTGTACCGGGTCGCGCCGGTGTACTACGAGGCCTTCGCCGACGCCGTGGAAAAGGTCTACGGCCGGCGCCTCGAGATCCCGCAGGTCCTGCGCTTCGGCACCTGGGTCGGCGGCGACATGGACGGCAACCCGAACGTCAACGCCGGCACCGTGCGCGCCGCGCTGGATGCGCAACGCGCGCAGGCGATCGCGCGCTACCGCGGCGACCTGCGCGCGCTGGGCGATGCGCTGACCCAGTCGCTGGGCCGGGTCGAGGTCGATGCCGCGATCCTGTCGCGCGCCGACGACTACGCCGCGCGCCTGCCGGATGCCGCGGCGGCGCTCAGCCCGCGCCTGGCCGACATGCCGTACCGGCGCCTGCTCGAATTGATGCAGGCGCGCCTGATGCTGGTGGCGAAGGGCGATGCGCGCGGTTATCCGTCGCCACGCGGCTTCATCGACGATCTCGCCCTGATCGATGCCAGCCTGCAGGCGCATCGCGGCGAACATGCCGGCCGCTTCGCCCTGCAGCGCCTGCTGTGGCGGGTGCGCACTTTCGGCTTCCACCTGGCCGCGCTCGACCTGCGCCAGGATTCGGCGGCGCACGATGCCGCGCTGGCGGCGCTGTTCGCCGACGACGGCTGGGCCGAACGCAGCGTGGAGGACCGCCTTGCGCGCCTGCAGCCGCTGCTCGGCGGCGACGGTGCGGCGATCGACCCCGCCGCCGCGGCCGCGGCATCGACCCTCGACGTGTTCCGCACCGTGCTCGACCTGCGCCGCACGCACGGCGCCGATGCGATCGGCCTGTACATCATCAGCATGAGCCGCAGCGCGGCGGATGCTTTGGCGCCGTTGGCGCTGGCGCGTGTCGCCGGCTGCGTCGAAGGCGGCCAGGTGCCGCTCGACATCGCCCCGCTGTTCGAGACGGTGGACGACCTGCAGGCCGCGCCGGCGGTGATGCGCGCGCTGTTCGAGGATCCCGCCTATCGCGCGCACCTGGCCTCGCGTCGCGATGAGCAGACGGTGATGCTGGGGTATTCGGACAGCGCCAAGGACGGCGGCCTGTTCGCCTCGCGCTGGGCGCTGCAACGCACCCAGGTGGAACTGACCGGGCTCGCCAACCGCTGCGGCGTGCGCCTGATGTTCTTCCATGGCCGCGGCGGTTCGGTCAGCCGCGGCGGCGGCAAGACCGAGCGCGCGATCATCGCCGCGCCGCGCGGCTCGGTGGACGGCAGCTTGCGCGTCACCGAGCAGGGCGAGGTGATCCACCGCAAGTACGGGATCCGCGCGCTGGCGCTGCGCAACCTGGAGCAGACCACCGGCGCGGTGCTGCGCGCGACCCTGCGCCCGCGCCCGCGCGATCCGCGCGAGGAGCGCTGGCGCGAGATCGCGAAGGCGCTGGCCGAGGCCTCGCGCGCGCATTACCGCGGGCTGGTCCACGAACACCCGGATTTCCCCGCGTATTTCCGCGCGGCCACGCCGATCGACGTGATCGAGCGCCTGCAGATCGGCTCGCGCCCGTCGCGCCGGCGCGACGGCGGCATCGGCAACCTGCGCGCGATCCCGTGGGTGTTCGCGTGGTCGCAGAACCGTTCCGGGTTGACCGGCTGGTACGGCATCGGCCACGCGCTCGAACTCGGCATCCGCGAGTACGGCCTTGCGGCGATGCGCGAGATGGCGCGCGACTGGCCGTTCTTCGCGGCGATGATCGACGACGTCGAAATGCTGCTGGCCAAGTCCGACCTCGGCATCTTCGAGCGCTATTCGCAATTGGCGGGCGGGCTGCATGCCGCGATGTACCCGGGCATCGCCGGCGAGTTCCTGCGCGCCCGCGACGCGATCCTGGCGATCAAGGACGCGCCGCAGATGCTGGATGCCGATTACCGCCTGCGCCTGTCGATCCGCCTGCGCAATCCCTACGTGGATCCGATCAGCCTGCTGCAGGTCGACCTGCTGCGGCGTTGGCGCGACGGCGGGCGCGAGGACGAAGCGTTGCTGGAGGCGCTGGTGACCACGGTCAACGGCATCGCGGCGGGGATCCAGAACACCGGCTAGCGGGCGGCGTCCCGGCGGGCATGGTATACTCCCCACCAGTATCGGTCGCGAGAATCGCCATGCCGCATTCGGCGGAAGACAAGAAGCGCGCCACCACCCGCCTGCGCCGCATCCGCGGGCAGGTGGATGCGCTGGAGCGCGCGGTCGAAGCCGGCACCGAGTGCGCGCCGATCCTGCAGCAGCTGGCGGCCCTGCGCGGCGCGGTCAACGGCCTGATGGCCGAGATCCTGGACGGCCACCTGCGCGAGGAATTCACCCAGGTCGCCACCGACCCGAAGATCCGCAGGCAGCACCAGCAGAGCATCGACGAAGTGATCGCGCTGGTGCGTTCCTACCTGAAATGACCCCTCATCCGTTTTCCGCCCTGGAGCCACGCCCATGAAATCCCGCGCCGCCGTCGCCTTCGCCGCAGGCGAACCACTGCAGATCGTCGAGATCGACGTCGCCCCGCCGCAAGCCGGCGAGGTGCTGGTGAAGATCACCCATACCGGCGTCTGCCACACCGATGCGTTCACCCTGTCCGGCGACGATCCGGAAGGCCTGTTCCCGGTCGTGCTGGGCCACGAGGGCGCCGGCATCGTGGTCGAAGTGGGCGAGGGCGTGACCTCGGTGAAGCCGGGCGACCACGTCATCCCGCTGTACACCGCCGAATGCGGGCAGTGCCTGTTCTGCAAGAGCGGCAAGACCAACCTGTGCACGGCGGTGCGCGCGACCCAGGGCAAGGGCGTGATGCCGGACGGCACTTCGCGTTTCTCTTACAACGGCCAGCCGCTGTACCACTACATGGGCTGCTCGACCTTCAGCGAATACACGGTCGTCGCCGAGGTCTCGCTGGCGAAGATCAATCCCGACGCGAACCCGGAACACGTCTGCCTGCTCGGCTGCGGCGTGACCACCGGCATCGGCGCGGTGCACAACACCGCCAAGGTGCAGGAAGGCGACAGCGTCGCGGTGTTCGGCCTGGGCGGGATCGGGCTGGCGGTGATCCAGGGCGCGCGCCAGGCCAAGGCCGGCCGGATCATCGCCATCGACACCAATCCGTCGAAGTTCGAGATGGCCCGCGAATTCGGCGCCACCGACTGCGTCAACCCGAAGGACCACGACAAGCCGGTCCAGCAGGTGGTGGTCGAGATGACCGGCTGGGGCGTTGATCATTCCTTCGAGTGCATCGGCAACGTCAACGTGATGCGCGCGGCGCTGGAATGCGCGCACCGCGGCTGGGGCCAGTCGGTGATCATCGGCGTGGCCGGCGCCGGGCAGGAAATTTCCACGCGGCCGTTCCAGCTGGTGACCGGACGCAAGTGGATGGGGACCGCGTTCGGCGGGGTGAAGGGCCGCACGCAGCTGCCCGGCATGGTCGAGGACGCGATGAAGGGCGAGATCCAGCTGGCGCCGTTCGTGACCCACACCATGCCGCTGGATGCGATCAACGAGGCCTTCGACCTGATGCACGAAGGCAAGTCGATCCGCAGCGTCGTGCACTTCTGATGGAGCGCATCGAACAACGCGCCTGCTTCGGCGGCTGGCAGGAGGTCTATCGGCACCACTCGTCGGCGCTCGATTGCGACATGACCTTCGCGATCTACCTGCCGCCGCAGGCCGGGCACGGGCCGGTGCCGGTGCTGTACTGGCTGTCCGGGCTGACCTGCAGCGAGCAGAACTTCATCACCAAGGCCGGCGCGCAGCGCTACGCGGCGGAACACGGCATCGCCATCGTCTGTCCGGACACCAGTCCGCGCGGCGACGGCGTGGCCGATGCGGACGGTTACGACCTCGGCAAGGGCGCGGGGTTCTACGTGGACGCCACGCAGGCGCCGTGGGCCGCGCATTACCGCATGCACGACTACGTGGTGCGCGAATTGCCGGCGCTGGTCGAGGCGAACTTCCCGGTCACCGATGCGCGCGCGATCAGCGGCCACTCGATGGGCGGTCACGGCGCGCTGGTGGCGGCGTTGCGCAACCCGGGGCGCTATCGCAGCGTGTCGGCGTTCGCGCCGATCGTGGCGCCGTCGCAGGTGCCGTGGGGCGAGAAGGCGTTCGCCGCCTACCTGGGCGACGAGCGCGAGGCATGGGCGCGCTACGACGCCACCGCGCTGGTGTCGGGCGAGCTGCGCGAGCGGCTGCCGCTGCTGGTCGACCAGGGCACCGCCGACGAATTCCTGTCCCAGCAGTTGCGGCCGGAACTGCTGCACGTGGCCTGCGAGACCCACGGCCATCCGCTGACGCTGCGCATGCAGCCCGGCCACGACCACAGCTACTACTTCATCGCCAGCTTCATCGGCGAACACGTCGCCCACCATGCGGCGGCCCTGCACCGGTGACGGTTCAGGCCATCGCGAAATCGGTATAGGCGAAGCGGCCGTCGCGCAGCACGGTCTTGCCGCGCTCCACCGCGATCGGCGCGGCGAACATCGGGCCGGCATGCACGCAGGTATGGAATTCGCCGTTCTCGCCGCAGGGATCGATGCCCGCCGGCAGCTCGCCGAGCAGGTGCCGATCGTAGGCGCGGCCGGCGAACGCGGGGTCGAGTTGCGTCGTGTCCACGCAGCACAGGTGCGCGCGCAGCCCGCCGGCGAGCATCTCGCGCGCCAGGCGCGCGGTGTCGCTGCCGAACAGCGGATAGTGCGGGGTCCAGCCCAGCCGCGCGCACTGCGCATCGCGGTAGGCCTTGATGTCCGCCAGGAACAGGTCGCCGAAGGCGATGTCGCGCAGGCCCGGCCAGTACGCCGCCGCGTCGCGCAGCGCCTCGGCGAATGCCGCCTGGTAGCGCGCGTTGTCGGCCTGCCGCGGCATCGGCGCCTCGATCACCGGCAGGCCGGCCGCGCGCGCCTGCGCGTGCAGCACCTCGACGCGGATGCCCTGCATCGCGATCCGCCGGTACTCCTCGGTGATGGTGGTGACCAGGCCGACGACCTCGACATCGTCGCGCTGGCGCAAGGCGTGCAAAGCCCAGGCGGCATCCTTGCCGCCGCTCCACGACAGCAGGACCGGGGTGCGCGCCACGGCAGCCGCCGTGCTCAGGCGGAGGTCACGTCGCGCAGTTGCCAGCCATTGCCGGCGAGCAGGCCCAGGCGTTGCCGCATCACCGCCGAAGGCAGCGCGGTGGTCACCACCAGGTCGACGTGCAGGTCGTCCTGCTTGCCGCTGACGGTCGCATCGGCATCGGTCGCGCCGAGCGCGGGATCCACGGCGTCCGGATCGTCCTGCTGCGCGCGCCAGCGTTCGAACAGCCCGTCGCTGCGCAATGCCTCCTGCAATTCGGCGGCGAAGGCTTCCGCCCCCTGCGCGCGGAAGGCCAGGCCGGCATCGGCCCCGCGTGCGCGGGCCGGGTCCGGCAGGCTGATGTAGTAACGCGTGGGCATGTGCGCTCCATCGTCGTGGCGAAGCGCATAGCCTAAGCGCGCCGCGTTAGCGCGGCGTGGTCGCGGGTCATTCGAACTTGGCCGGCTCCGCGGCGAAGCCCACCACCAGCCCGCCCTGGCCGACGTTGACCATGCCGGACAGGCTCATCACGCTCTCGAACACCTCGACGTTGTGCTCGGCGCAGGTTTCGCGCAGGCGTTCGTAGCCGGGCAGGGCGCGCATGCTGGCCAGTTCGCCGCCGAAGCTCAGGCTCATCGTCGGCGTCATCAAGCCGGCGCGCACGCGGCTGCCGGCGAAGTCGAACAGCTTCTCGGCCGCGGTGTTGAAGCCCTTCACCTTGGCCACCGGGCCGGTATCGCCGCGGTTGCAGTGCAGGATCGGCTTGATGTCGAGCGCGGAGCCCAATGCGGCGCTGAAGAAGCTGACGCTCTTGTCGCCGCGCTTCTTGATCCGGTTGCGCAGGTAGATCAGGTCGGGCGGCACCATGTAGCCCTGGGTGAACAGGGCCAGGTTCTCCAGCCGCGCGCGGATCTTGGGCGCGCCTTCGCCGGCCGCGCGCAGGCGCGCGGCCTCGATCGCCAGCACGCCGACCGCGGCGAACACGTTCTGGCTGTCGATCACCCGCAGCGAGAACGGGGTGTTGTTGCCGGCCGCCGCGCGCACCGGCTTGTAGTCGTTGAGGATGGTGAAGCTGGCCTGCTGCGCATTGTCGAAGATGCCGCTGCGCGAGCGGGTGGTGCAGATGCAGAACACGTAGTCGTAGTCCAGCACCAGCTTGGACAGGAACAGGTCGTGCACCTGCTGCACGGTGTAGGGCGTGGTCTCGGCGTTGTACGCCTGCGCCGCGGTGTCGCCGGTGAGGAAGTTGAGCGTCGCTTCCTCGTTGCGCATGTCGGCGAGCACCGCGTTGCCGATCTGCACGGTCACCGGGAGGATCGTGATCTCTTCCTGTCCGATGAAGTCGGACGGTACGTCGCAAGCCGAATCCACCACGATCCCGATACGCATGTCGCCCCCCGCCCCTGTCCAGTTGCGCCGAACCTACCGCAACTGCCGGCCATATGCATGTGGCAAAGCGGCATGGCCGCGGGCGCGCGGCGGCAATGCTCGACGCCGGTCGCAGTTCCGGCGCCGGCCGCCGGCCGCCCCGGTCAGTGCCAGAGCCCCAGGATCAGTCCGTACAGGGTGAACTGCAGGGTGTGGTAGCCGCCGTCGATCAGCCACAGCTTGAGGCTGCGGCCGGCGAAGGCGTAGTTGATGCCGAAGCTCATCGCCACGTAGGCCAGGCCGGTCAGGAAGCCGGCGTGCAGGGCGATGAACAGCGGCGGATCCGGGCGCAGGATCACCGCGAACGCGGCGGCGGCGACCAGCGCGGCGGCGAAGGCGGTGCCGAACACCGTCGCCGGGTGCGACTTCGGCTTGGCCTCGGGATCGATCCCGGCCTCGCGGCACCAGGCGTGCTTGAACAGCGGCCCGTACCAGATGCCGCCGAGCAGGAAGGCGGAGACGGCGGCGGCCAGCACCGCCAGCCAGTTGATGTCGACGAAGTTCGGTCCCATGGCGTCGCTCCTTCAGCGTGCGTCGTTCGGATAAGCGCGGGGCAGGCCATTGTCGGGATGCAGGTAGCGGTCGCGCAATTCGGTCTGGCGCGAGCGCATCGGGATCGCGCGGCCGTCCATCCACACCTGCTGGGCGACGTTGGCGACATCGAGCGGATCGCCGCTCCACAGCACCAGGTCGGCGCGCTGGCCGACCGCGATCGTGCCCAGTTCGCCGCCGATGCCGAATGCGTTCGCCGGCACCGCGGTCAGCCCCGCCAGCGCCGCTTCCCACGGCAGCCCGTTGGCCACCGCGTTGCCCGCCAGCTGGCGGATCTTGCGCGCGTTGTGCGAGGCGTCGCCGGACTGCGAGAACGACACCCGCACGCCGGCGGCGTCAAGGCGCGCGGCGTTCTCCAGAGTGGCGCCGAGCTCGTCGAAATCCGCCGGCAGGTCGGCCAGCGCATCGACGAACACCGGCACCCCGGCGGCGGCGATCTGCGGTGCCACCTTCCAGCCCTCGGTGGCGCCGAGCAGGGCGATGCTGACCCCGCGCTGCTTCGACCAGCGCAGCAGGCGCAGGATGTCGGCCGCGCGCTGGATGCGCACCACCACGCGTCCGCCGCCGCCGAAGTACTTCGCCAGCGTCGTGCGGCCCGCGGGGGTGAGCAGGGCGAACCGCGAATCCTGCGGGATGCGCCCGCGCACTTCGTCGATCAGCTGGTCGAGCAGCATCCACTGCGCCGCGCGCGAACTGCCGCTGAGCGAGGCACCGTCGCCGCCGAGGGTGACGAACAATACCCGCGGGCCGATCGCGTCGAGGCTGCCGTCCAGCCGCACCGTGCCCCCCTGGCCGCCGATGAACGAGCCGCCCGCCTTGCTGCCGGCGGCGAGCGTGGTCCAGCCGATGCCTTCCACCCGCGCCACCGGCACCAGCACCGAGTCCGGGTTGTAGGCCAGGGTCACGTCGAATTCCGGCCGCACCTGCATGTCGCTGGCGCCGCTGCCGAGCGCCAGGGTTTCGTCCACGGTGGCCGATTCGCCGGAAACCTCTTCCACGCCGATGTCGGTGATGCCGCCGAACAGGGTCGGCGTCAGCGGCCGGCCCTGGGCATCGACCACCTGTGCATTGCCCGCTGACAGGCCGTTGCCGACCGCGGCGATGCGGCCGCCCTTCACCAGCACGTCGGCGTGCTGCAGGGTGCCGCGCGCGCCGGCGGTATGCACGGTGGCGTTGCGGATCAGCAGGTCCTGCGCGGAGGCGACGCCGCATGCGGCGAACAAGGCCGCGACCAAGGCCAGGCGCTTCATCGCACACCTCCGCGCACCAGGTCCTGCCCGAGCAGGAAGTCCGACTTCGGTTGTCGCGATGGGTCGTGGCGGTCATAGAGGCGCGCGCCATCGATGTAGACCTGTTCGGCCTGCGCGTAACTGCTGAACGGGTTGCCGTTCCACAGCACCACGTCGGCCATCTTGCCGCGCTCCAGCGTGCCGGTCTGGGCGAGGATGCCCATCGACTTCGCCGGGTTCTGCGTGATCCACTGGATCGCGTGTTCGGGCGCGATGTCGATGCCGATCCGCTTCGCGTTCGCCATCACCTTCGCCGCTTCCTGGTTGAGGCGCTGGATGCCTTCCTCGGAATCCGAATGCACGATCGCGCAGCTGCCGGGCACGCGGTCGACCAGCGCGATGTTCTCCTGGATGCCGTCGAAGCTCTCCATCTTGAAGCCCCACCAGTCCGCCCACAGCGCGGCGCACACGCCTTCGGCGGCCAGCCGGTCGGCGATCTTGTAGGCCTCCACGCCGTGGTGGAAGGCGCTGATCCTGAAGCCGTATTCCTTGGCCAGGTCGAGCATGATCGCCATCTCGTCGGCGCGGTAGCAGTGGATGTTGACCCGGATGTCGCCGTTGATCGCGCCGGCTAGGGTGTCGAGTTTCAGGTCGCGCTTGCCGCCGGAGTCCTTGTCGGAATCGGGCTTGGCCATGGCATCCTTGCGCTTCTTCATGTACTCGGCGGCATCGGCGAACGCGGCGCGATAGCCGGCGATGTTGCCCATCCGCGTCGACGGCCCGCCCTTCTGCCCGTACACGCGCTTGGGGTTCTCGCCGCAGGCCATCTTCAGGCCCCACGGCGCGCCGGGGAATTTCATGCCCTGGTAGGTGATCGAGGAGACGTTCTTCACCGTCACCCCGCGCCCGCCGATCAGGTTGGCGGAACCGGGCAGGATCTGCAGGCTGGTCACGCCGCCGGCCAATGCGGTGTGGAAGCCGGGGTCCTGCGGCCAGATCGAGTGCTCCGCCCACACGTTGGCGGTGACCGGCGCGGTGGCTTCGTTGCCGTCGCTGTGCGCGCTCACGCCGGGGCTGGCGTACACGCCCAGGTGCGAGTGGATGTCGATGATGCCGGGCGTGACCCACTTGCCGGTGGCGTCCACGCGCAGCGCATCGGCGGTGGTTTCAAGCCCGTTGCCGACCGCGACGATCCTGCCGTCGCGCATCAGCACGTCGGCGTCGTCCAGCCGCTGGCCGTTGCCGATGAGCACCGTGGCGTGCTGCAGCAGCACCGGCGGCCCCATGATCCGCTTGTAGGTGCTGGGGTACGGGTCGGCGGCGAAGCCCAGGTCCGGCTTGGCATCGGCGCTGGCGGTCTTCGGCGGCGGCGCGCTGGCGCAACCGGCCAGCAGGGCCACCGCGAGCGCGGCGGTCAACGGTTTCGACATGCGATTTTCCCCGGCACACGGCGTGCGAGGGAGCACCGTAACCCGGGCCGCCGGCGCGCGCCACATGACCGTGGTCATGGGTATGGGAAAATGCGCGGACAACAACAAGAACCGGAGGCGGCAATGAAGGACAAGCACGAGATCGTCGACAACTGGCTGCCGCGCTACACCGGGGTGCCGCTGGACGGCTTCGGCGAGCACATCCTGCTCACCAATTTCGGCGGCTACCTCTCGCATTTCTCGGAGATGACCGGCGCGCCGGTGGTCGGCCTGGACCGGCCGATGCCCAGCGCCACCGCCGACGGCATCACCATGATCAACTTCGGCATGGGCAGCCCGAACGCGGCGACCATGATGGACCTGCTGTCGGCGATCATGCCCAAGGCGGTGCTGTTCCTCGGCAAGTGCGGCGGCCTGAAGAAGAAGAACCAGCTCGGCGACCTGGTGCTGCCGATCGCCGCGATCCGCGGCGAGGGCACCAGCAACGACTACCTGCCGCCGCAGGTGCCGGCGCTGCCGGCGTTCGCCATGCAGCGGGTGATCTCCACCAGCATCCGCGACATGGAGCTGGACTACTGGACCGGCACCGTCTACACCACCAACCGCCGGGTCTGGGAACACGACGAGGACTTCAAGGAAAAATTGCGCGCGATGCGCTGCATGGCGATCGACATGGAGACCGCCACCATCTTCGCCGCCGGCTTCGCCAACCGCATCCCCTGCGGCGCGCTGCTGCTGGTCAGCGACCAGCCGATGATCCCGGAAGGCGTGAAGACCGAAGCCAGCGACGCCAAGGTCTCCGCCGACTACGTGCGCAACCACATCAAGGTCGGCATCGAATCGCTGAAGCTGATCCGCCGCCACGGCAAGTCGGTGCGGCACCTGCGGTTCGACGAATGAGCATCGCGCCCGACGAGGTCGTCGCGTTCTGGCGCGAGGCCGGCTACGGCAAGTGGTTCCGTGGCGGCGACGCGTTCGATGCCGAATGCCGCGCACGGTTCCTCGATGCGCACCACGCCGCTGCGCGCCGCGAGTACGAAGGCTGGATGGACACGGCCGACGGTGCGCTGGCCTTGCTGGTCCTGCTCGACCAGATCCCGCGCAACGTGTTCCGCGACAGCGGCCACGCCTTCGCCACCGACCCGCTGGCGCGGCACTACGCGGTGCGCGCGCTCGACGCCGGCTTCGACGCGAACGTCGACCCCACGCTGCGCCTGTTCTTCTACCTGCCGTTCGAGCACGCCGAGGACATGGCCGACCAGGACCGCGCGCTCGCGCTGTTCACCGCGCTCGGCGATGCCAACCTGCTGGCATACGCCACCGCGCATCGCGACGCGATCGTGCGTTTCGGCCGCTTCCCGCACCGCAACGCCGCGCTCGGGCGCAGCAACACACCCGAAGAGCAGGCTTGGCTGGATGCGGGCGGCGGGTTCTGATCAGTAGCGCGGCACGGACGGGTCGATCTCCGCCCAGGCGCTGATGCCGCCGGCGATGTTGTAGACCTCGCGGAACCCGAGCGCGCGGAAATGCTCCGCGGCCTGCGCGCTGCGGCCGCCGCTGTGGCACAGGAACGCCAGCGGCCTGTCTTTCGGCAAGGCTTCGATTTCTTCGACGCCGTCGTCGAAGGTGGCGTGGTCGAGCGGGATCGACGCTTGCGCGCGTTCGTCGGCGGGACGCACGTCGACGATGGTCAGGCTGCCGGCCTGCGCGCGCGCGCTGGCGTCGGCAGGGCTGAGGTTGCGCACCTTCGGCGGCGCGTTGGGGTTGTCGATCACCAGGCCCTTGCCGCGTTCGTCGTCGGCCCAGTCGATCGACATGCCGCGCGCGCGCTGCGCGCTGGCCAGGTCGAACTGCGCGCGGATGCCCGCCGATTCGCTGGCGATGGCGGCATCGTCGCGCTGCGCCAGTTGCAGGCGCGCGTTGTAGGCGTTGTCGATGTCGATCTGCAGCACGAAGCCGTCGCCGGCATCGGCGATGGCCTGCTGCAGCATCGCGGCGGCGGCCGGGGTGATGGTGATCTGCGGCGGCGTGCGGTCCGGCGCCGGCAGGCCCAGCGCGGCATGCAGTTCGCCGCTGCCGGCCATCTGCAGGATGATGTCGGAACCGCCGACCAGCTCGCCGCCGATGTACAGCTGCGGGATGGTCGGCCAGTCGCCGTAGGCCTTGATGCCTTCGCGGATCTCCGGATCCTGCAGCACGTCGACGTGCGCATAGGTCGCGCCGGCCGCGTCCAGTGCGCCCACCGCCTTCGACGAGAAGCCGCAGGCCGGCGCGCGCGGATTGCCCTTCATGAACAGGACGACGGGGTTGGCGGCCAGCAGCGAGTCGATGCGGGCGCGCAGGGCGGGGTCGAGGGACATGGGGGTATTCCGGAGGCGGGGACTCGATTTTACGCTTCGGCGAGCAAACCCCGCGCGACCGGCAGCGCTTCGGCGGTCCAGCGCGCATACATCGCGGCCGACGGATGCAACCCGTCCTCGGCCAGCATCGCCGCCGCATCGCCGCCGTCGCGGCTGATCCCGGTGATGTCCACGAAGGCCACGCCCTGCGCTTCGCACGCATCGCGGGCAACGGCGTTGTAGGCATCCAGTTCGCGGGCGATCCGGCGCGGGCTGCGCAATTCCCTGCGCGCGAACGGGGTCACCCCCCAATCCGGGATCGACAGCACCAGCACCCGCTCCGCGCGCGCGTCCGCCAGCGCGATCGCGCGCTGCAAGAGGCTCGCGAACTCGCCAAGGTAGTCGTCGACCTCGCGCCCGCGGTACTGGTTGTTGACGCCGATCAGCAGCGAGACGAAATCCCATTCGCCCAGCGGTTCGGCATCGTCCATCGCCGCCGACAATTCGTCGGTGGTCCAGCCGGTGGTGGCGATGATGCGGGGGTCGGCGATGGCGATGCCGGCTTCGCGCAACGCGCGTGCCAGTTGCATCGGCCAGCGGCCCGCTTCAGCGACGCCCTCGCCGATGCTGTAGGAATCGCCGAGGGCGAGATAGGAAAGCTGCGCCTGCGGCAGCGCGTCGGTCATGCGACCGCGCTGCGGCTGGGCGCGTCCGCGCGCCGCGACAGCACGCGGTCGATGCGCGCGAACACCTCGCGCAGCACCGGCGCTTCCGGCAGCAGGGTCACGCGGAAGTGGTTGCGGTAGGGCACGTTGAAGCTGGTGCCGGGGACGATCAGCACGTCCTCCTCTTCCAGCATCTGCAGGGCGAACTCGTGGTCGTCGAAGCCGCGCGCGGCATCGCCCACCACCTGCGGGAAGCCGTACAGCGCGCCGGCCGGGGCGACCAGCGACAGGTGCGGGCTGGCTTCGCAGGCCTCGATCAGCGCCTTGCGGGTTTCGTACAGGCGGCCGCCCGGTTCGCACAGCGGGGTGATGGTGTCGGCGCCGTGCAACGCCTGCTCGATCGCGAACTGGCCCGGCACGTTGGCGCACAGGCGCAGCGCACCGAGCAGGTCCATCGCGTGGTGGAAATCGCCGCTGGCCAGCGGGTCGCCGCTCAGCACCGCCCAGCCCACGCGCCAGCCGCAGGCGCGATGGACCTTGGACAGGCCGCCGAAGCTCAGGCAGGGCAGGTCGCCGGCCAGCGGCGCAACCGGCTGGAAGGTGTTGCCGTCGTACAGGATGTGGTCGTAGATCTCGTCGACCAGCAGCAGCAGGCGGTAGCGCTGGGCGATGGCGACGATGCGCTCGAGGATTTCGCGCGGGTAGTTGGCGCCGGTCGGGTTGTTCGGGTTGATCAGCACGATGGCGCGGGTGCGCGAGGACACCAGCGATTCGATCTGCTCCGGGTCCGGCAGGAAGCCGTTGTCGCGGTCGCACTTGTAGTAGACCGGGCGGCCGTCGTTGAGGATGGTGGCCGCGCTCCACAACGGGTAGTCGGGCGAGGGCACCAGCACTTCCTCGCCCGGGTTGAGCAGGGCGCGCAGGGAAATGTCGATCAGTTCGCTGACGCCGTTGCCGACGAACACCCGCTCCGGCGACGCATTCGGCGTGCCGCGCGCCTTGTGGAAGGCGGCGATGGCTTCGCGCGCTTCCGGCAGGCCCTGCTGGTGGGTGTAGGGGTCGGTGCGCGCGATGCGGCCGGCGATCGCCTGCTGCAGGTGCTCCGGCGCACGGAAGCCGAAGGCGCCGGGATTGCCGATGTTGAGCTTGATCAGGCTGCGGCCCTGGCCTTCCAGCTCGCGGGCGCGGCGGGCGAGTTCGCCGCGGATTTCGTAGCGGACCTCGGTCAGGCGGGTACGGGTGGCGATCTTGTTGCGCGGGTTGAACGACGACATCGGGCGGGGGCGGGGGCGGCAAACGGACTGCAAGCCTAGCGGAAATGGCCCCTCGCCGTGGCATGGCCCTGCCCGGGGCAAGGTTCGCCGCTTGGGCCTCGCATCCGGCTCCGATGCGCGGCCGCAGGCCATCCATGGCCTGCTCGAACCCTGCCGCGGGCAGGGCAAAGCCACTGCAATATCGCTTCGCGTGGAGGCTAGAATCGCGCCATGACGGCCTTCCGCGACGCATGACCCCCTGCAGGCCATCGGCTGGCGCTGGACGCCGCCGACCCTCGACCCGGCCTGGGCCGGATTGATCGCCGCGCATCCGCAGGCACGCCCGGCGCGGATCAGCGAACAGCACCGCAGCGGCTACCTCGTCGCGGAAACCGTCGACGCCTCGCATCGCGCCGAATCGCTGCCGGAATGGCAGCGCGCCGGCAGCTACCGCAAGGGCGAGGTCACCCCCGAATCACGGCCCGCGGTCGGCGATTGGGTGCTGGTCGAAGGCGAGGCGCCGAATGCGTTGCGCATCGTCGCCCTGCTGCCGCGGTTTTCCGCGATCAAGCGCGGCGCCGCCGGCGAGCATTACAAGCAGCAGGTGATCGCCGCCAACATCGACACCGTGTTCGTGGTCTGCGGCCTCGATGCCGACTTCAACCCGCGCCGGATCGAACGTTACCTGCTGCTGGTCGGCGGCAGCGGCGTGCAGCCGGTGATCGTGCTGACCAAGTCCGACAAGGACGGCGCCGATGTCGAGGCCGCGCTGCACGAATTGCGCGCGCTCGACGTGCCGGTGCTGGCGGTGAATGCCAAGGACCGCGCCAGCGTGGCCGCGCTGGAACCGTGGCTGGGCGATGGCCAGAGCATCGTGCTGGTCGGCAGTTCCGGCGCCGGCAAGTCGACGCTGACGAATACCCTGCTCGGCATCGACAGGATGAAGACCGGCGCGGTGCGCGAAGGCGACGATCGCGGGCGTCATACCACCACCCATCGCGCGCTGATCGCGCTGCCGTCCGGCGCCTGCCTGATCGATACGCCCGGCATGCGCGAGCTCAAGCCGACCGGCGAGGAAGTCGTCGCCGAAAGCTTCGCCGACATCGAGGCACTGGCCGCGCAATGCAGGTTCAACGACTGCCGGCACCAGAAGGAACCCGGCTGCGCGGTGCGCGCGGCGATCGAGCGCGGCGAAGTGGATGCGCAGCGCGTCGCCAACTTCCTCAAGCTCAGCGACGAGGTCGCCGGCGCCGCCAACAAGCTGGCCACGCGCCTGGCGCAGCAGGCCGATGCCAAGGTGCAGAACAAGGCCATGTACAAGCGCATCGACGAAAAATACGGGCGTCATTGAGATGGCCGACAGCACGCTTTCCGCCGACATCGCCCACCACGCCGCGCTCGACGCGCGGATGGCGAAGGCGGCGAAGTCGATCCGCCTGCTCAGCCTGGTCAGCTGGCCGGCCAGCGAGCAGCAGACTTTCCTCGCCGACTACGCGCAGGGCCGGGCGAAGCTGCCGGCGCACGAGTATCCGAAGCACGATTTCTCCGACGCGCGCCGCGAATTCGAGGCGATCATCGCCGCCGCCGATCCGGCGCACCCGCTCGGCATCTACCTGGTCGAGTCGGCGCGCAGCTGGTCGCTGGCCGCCGAGTTGCTGGAGCAGCTGGGCACTCCGCGGGTCAGCGAATTGTCGGTGGCGCTGTTCGGCAAGCCGGAGCACATCCTGCCGGGCGGGGCGACCACGCGCGAGGCGGCCAACCACTTCATCGCGATCGCCGACGAACTCGACCGCGAGCTGCTGGCGCCGTCGGAACAGGTCGCGATCTCGGCGACCTCGTTGAGCCTGCAGTTGCAGGCGGCGCTGGACGATTATTTCGATGGACGGGTGATCACCGTCGAGCTGGACCCCGACCTGATCGCCAAGGCCGCGGCCGGCGCCACCCGCATCCGCCTGCGCGCGGGCGCCGCGTTTTCCGATTACGACCGCCACCAGCTGCTGCAGCATGAAGCCTTCGTGCATTCGCTGACCGCGCTCAACGGCCAACGCCAGGCGGTGTTGCCGAGCATGGCGCTGTCCTCGCCGCGCACCACCGCAACCCAGGAAGGGCTTGCGACCTTCGCCGAGCAGATCACCGGCAGCATCGACATCGAGCGGATGAAGCGGGTCAGCCTGCGCATCGAGGCGGTGGCGATGGCGCTGGACGGCGCGGATTTCATGGCGGTGTTCCGCTATTTCCTCGATGCCGGCCAGAACGAAACCGAAAGCTTCACCTCCGCGCAGCGGGTGTTCCGCGGCGTGCCCACCAGCGGCGGCGCGGCGTTCACCAAGGACACGGTCTACCTGCGCGGGCTGATCGGCGTGCACACCTTCTTCCGCTGGGCGCTCAAGCACGGCAAGTTGCGCCTGTGCCGACTGCTGTTCGCCGGCAAGATGACCCTGGCCGACGTGCAGCGCTTCGAGCCGCTGTTCGACAGCGGCGACTTGTCGCCGCCGCGCTGGTTGCCGGAGTGGGTGGAACGCGCGAACGGGCTGGCCGGGATGCTGGCGTTCTCGCTGTTCGCCAACCGCATCCGGCTGGAACAGATCGTCGATGCGGAAAGCGTCGCCGACCTGTAGACGGGAATCGCATCGATGCCGCAGCCGAACGCTTCCATGCCCGCCGGCGCCATCGGTCGCCTGCCCTGGTATCGCCACCTGTACCTGCAGGTGCTGGCCGCGATCGCACTGGGTGCGCTGCTCGGCCATTTCCAGCCGGCGCTGGGCGAAAGCCTGAAGCCGCTGGGCGATGCCTTCATCAAGCTGGTGAAGATGGTGATCGCGCCGGTGGTATTCCTGACCATCGTCACCGGCATCGCCGGCATGAACGAGTTGCGCGCGGTGGGGCGCGTGTTCGTCAAGGCGATGGCGTATTTCCTGTGCTTCTCGACGCTGGCGCTGGTGGTCGGGCTGCTGGTGGCGCACGTGGTGCAGCCGGGCGCGGGCCTGAACGTGGATCCGGCCACGCTGGATGCGGCGGCGATCACCGGCTATGTCGAGAAATCGCACGAGCTGAGCCTGACCGGCTTCCTGCTCGACATCATCCCGACCACCCTGGTCAGCGCCTTCGTCGACGGCAACATCCTGCAGGCCTTGTTCGTGGCGATCCTGTTCGGGATCGCGCTGGCGATGGTCGGCGAACGCGGCAAGCCGGTGCAGCAGTTCCTGGAGGCGCTGACCGTGCCGGTGTTCCAGCTGGTGCACCTGCTGATGCGCGCGGCGCCGATCGGCGCGTTCGGCGCGATCGCCTACACCATCGGCAAGCACGGCCTGCACGTGCTCGGCAACCTGGCCTTGCTGGTGGGCAGTTTCTACCTGACTTCGCTGCTGTTCGTGCTGGTCATCCTCGGCACTGTGTGCCGGCTGTGCGGCTTCTCGATCTTCAAGCTGATCCGCTACATGAAGGCGGAATTGCTGCTGGTGTTGGGTACCTCGTCGTCGGAATCGGCATTGCCGTCGCTGATGGAGAAGATGGAGGAAGCGGGGTGCAAGAAGTCGGTGGTCGGGCTGGTGGTGCCCACCGGCTATTCGTTCAACCTCGACGGCACCAACATCTACATGACGCTGGCCGCGTTGTTCATCGCCCAGGCCACCAACACGGAACTGTCATGGGGCCAGCAACTCACCCTGCTGCTGGTGGCGATGCTGAGCTCCAAGGGCGCGGCGGGGGTGACCGGGGCCGGTTTCGTCACCCTGGCGGCCACGCTGTCGGTGGTGCCGGACGTGCCGGTGGCCGGGATGGTGCTGATCCTCGGCGTCGACCGCTTCATGAGCGAATGCCGCTCGCTGACCAATTTCATCGGCAATGCGGTGGCCACCGTGGTGGTGGCGCGCTGGGACGGCGCGCTGGATCGCATGCAGCTGCAGCGTGCGCTGGACGGCAGGCTGCCGGACCTGGCGACCGATCCGGCATCGCCGCGGGTGCCCGGTGCGGATCCGCGCTGAGCCGCGCCCGCCGGCTCATTTCCAGAGGTTGATGAAGCCGGTGATGATCAGCGCATTGCTGAAGTCGATGAAGAACGCGCCGACCAGCGGCGCCACCAGGAACGCGCGCGGCGCCGCGCCGTAGCGTTCGACCAGGGTACGCATCACCGCCATCGCGTTGGCGGTGGTGCCGAGCATGAAGCCGATGAAGCCGCCGCCCATCACCGCCGCGTCGTAGTCGCGGCCCATCGCGCGCAACACCACCAGGCAGAACAGCGAGACCAGCAGCGCCTGCAGGCCGAGGTTGACCAGCAGCGGCATCGCCAGCCCGGCCAGTTCCCACAGCTTGAGGTTCATCAGCGCCAGCGACAGGAACAGGGCCAGGCAGACGTTGCCGATCACGTCGGTGGTGGGCACCGACAGGCCGATGAGATGGGTGCGGTCGTCGAGGTTGCGGATCAGCGCGCCGACCAGCATCGCGCCGACGTAGGCCGGCAGGGTCGCGCCGGTCGCGGAGATCCATTGGCTCACCGATGCGCCCAGCCACATCGCGACCAGGATCGCGACGATGCTCTTCAGCGCGGCGTGCTCGCGCTGGTCCTCGGTGGCGATTTCCAGCGTGCCCATCCCGGTGGGCGCGCTATGGTCCGACGGCCGCGACGACACCAGCCCGTAGCGATGGATCAGCAGCGTCGCCACCGGCCCGCCGATCAGGCCGCCGCAGACGATGCCGGCCATCGCCGCGGCCACCGCGATCGATTCGGCGCCGGCCACCCCGGCCTGCTCGAACAGCGGCGCGAACGCGAGCCCGGTCGCCGGCCCGCCGGCCAGGGTGGTCGCACCGGCCAGCACGCCGAACAGCGGGTGCAGGCCGAATCCCATCGCCACCGCGATCCCCAGCAGGTTCTGCACCACCGCGTAGCCGCTGGCCAGCAACAGGAACACCAGCACCTGGCGCCCGCTGATCTTGAGCAGCCAGAAACTGGCGTTGAAGCCGATGGTGGTGAAGAAGGCGATCATCAGCGGCGTCTGCAGGCTGGTATCCAGCACGAACAGCGCGGTGCCGCGCGCGTGCGCAAGCCATGCCGCCAGCGCGAATAGCAGACCGCCGATCACCGGCGGCGGCAGGTTGTAGCGCCCCAGCAGCGGGATCGCGCGGCACAGGGCATAGCCCAGGAACAGGGCGATGCCGGCCAGGGCCAGGCTCTGCACGGCGTCGAGTTGCATCATGCGGGTCTCCTGCGCGTGCCGCCGGGCGGGCCATGGATGGGCGAAGCGGTATCATCTCCCATCCGCAGAATGGGTTAGCGCAGATGTCCGATACCCCCGGCAACGACGACCTGAAACAGGCCGCCCTCGACTATCACTCGCTGGAGCCGAAGGGCAAGATCAAGGTCAGCGCGACCAAGCCGATGGTGACCCAGCGCGACCTGGCGCTGGCCTATTCGCCGGGCGTGGCCTACGCCTGCGAGGAAATCGCCGCCGATCCCAAGCTGGCCAGCGAATACACCGCGCGCGGCAACCTGGTCGCGGTGGTCACCAACGGCACCGCCGTGCTCGGGCTGGGCGACATCGGCCCGCTGGCCGGCAAACCGGTGATGGAAGGCAAGGGCGTGCTGTTCCAGAAGTTCGCCGGCATCGACGTGTTCGACATCGAGATCAACGAGCGCGACCCCGACAAGCTGGTCGACATCATCGCCTCGCTGGAACCGACCTTCGGCGGCATCAACCTGGAAGACATCAAGGCGCCGGAATGCTTCATCGTCGAGCGCAAGCTGCGCGAGCGGATGAACATCCCGGTGTTCCACGACGACCAGCACGGCACCGCGATCATCGTCGGCGCCGCGGTGCTCAACGCGCTGGAGATCACCGGCAAGGACATCGCCACGGTCAAGCTGGCCACCTCCGGCGCGGGCGCGGCCGGCATCGCCTGCCTCGACATGCTGGTGGCGCTGGGCATGAAGCCGGAGAACATCCTGGCGGTGGACCGCGACGGCGTGCTGTACACCGGCCGCGGCCACATGGACCCGGACAAGCAGCGCTACGCGCGCGACACCGACAAGCGCACGCTGGCCGACATCGTCGCCGGCGCCGACATCTTCCTGGGCCTGTCCGCCGGCGGCGTGCTGAAGCCGGAGATGGTGGCGACAATGGCGGAGAAACCCATCATCCTCGCCCTGGCCAATCCGTATCCCGAAATCCTGCCGGAAGACGCGAAGCAGGTGCGCCCGGACTGCATCATCGCCACCGGCCGTTCGGACTACCCGAACCAGGTCAACAACGCGCTGTGCTTCCCCTACATCTTCCGCGGCGCGCTGGATGCCGGTGCGACGGAAATCAACGAAGCGATGAAGCTGGCCTGCGTGCGCGCCATCGCCGAACTCGCGCGCAAGGAAGCCTCCGACCTCGGCAGCGCCTACGGCGGCGAAGTGCCGAAGTTCGGCCCGGAGTACCTGATCCCGCGCCCGTTCGACCCGCGCCTGTTGACCATGCTGGCGCCGGCGGTGGCGAAGGCGGCGGCGGAGTCCGGCATCGCCGAGCGCCCGGTCGCCGACCTCGCGGCCTACAAGGAAAAACTCGGCCAGTTCATCTATCGCACCAGCCTGATGATGAAGCCGGTGTACGAGCGCGCGCGCAGCGACCGCAAGCGCGTGGTTTACGCCGAGGGCGAGGAATACGTGGTGCTGCAGGCGGTGCAGACGGTGATCGACGAAGGCCTGGCCTTCCCGATCCTGATCGGCCGGCCGGACGTGATCAACAAGCGCATCGGCAAGCTCGGCCTGCGCATGCGCGAGGGCGTCGATTTCGAACTGACCGACATCGGCGACGATCCGCGCTTCGAGGACTACTGGCGCCAGTACCACGCGCTGACCGAGCGCCGCGGCGTCACCCCGAGCGCGGCGCGCAACCTGATGCGCTCGCGGCCGACCCTGATCGCCGCGCTGATGGTGGAGCGCGGCGAGGCGGACGCGATGATCACCGGGATCGTCGGGCGCTTCCACAAGAAGCTGGGCTACATGCGCAGCGTGTTCGACTTCGAGCAGGGCGTCACCGGCACCGCGGCGATGACCGGCGTGATCAACGATGCCGGCGCCTGGTTCTTCCTCGACACCCATGTGCAGCTCGACCCGAGCGCGGAGCAGATCGCCGAGGCCACCCTGATGGCCAGCTACCGGCTCAAGCTGTTCGGCATCGAGCCGAAGGTGGCGCTGCTCTCGCATTCCAACTACGGCAGTCACCAGGACGCCAGCGCGCTGAAGATGCGCCGCGCCTACGAGATCATCCGCCAGCGCCAGCCGAAGCTGGAGGTCGACGGCGAGATGATGGCGGACACCGCCTGGGACGAGGCGCTGCGCCAGCGCATCTTCCCCAACACCCGGCTCAAGGGCCGCGCCAACCTGCTGGTGATGCCGAACCTGGACGCCGCCAACATCGGCTACAACCTGATCCGCGTGGCCACCGGCGGCGTCGCCATCGGCCCGATCCTGATGGGCCTGGACCAGCCGGCGCACATCCTGACCCCGTCGTCCTCGTCGCGGCGGATCGTCAACATGAGCGCGATCGTGGCGGTGGAAGCGCAGATCCGCGCGGAAATGCGCGGCGAAAAGAAAACATCCGGGTAAAACCAGATTTAGGCTGCGGCGCAGCATCACGCGCCGCGGATCGCTTGCTAGACTCGCCCTCCGACCGATCTTTTGGCGATGGAGCACGCGATGAACTGGCTCAACGAAATGCTGCAGAACGATCCCGACCCGCAGGAATCGCGGGAATGGATCGAATCGCTGAAGGCGGTCATCGACCACGACGGCGCCGGCCGCGCGCACCAGCTGCTGGAAGGCATGGTCGAGCTGACCCGCCGCGCCGGCGCGCACCTGCCGTTCGCGCCCACCACCGAATACATCAACACCATCCCCACCCACCTGGAACCGGCGTTCCCGGGCGATCCCACCATGGAATGGCGGATCCGCTCGATGATCCGCTGGAACGCGATGGCGATGGTGGTGCGCGCCAACCGCAAGCCCGGCGACCTGGGCGGGCACATCGCCAGCTTCGCCTCCTCGGCGACCCTGTACGACGTTGGCTTCAACCACTTCTGGCGCGCCCCCAGTGCCGATCACCCGGGTGATTTGCTGTACATCCAGGGCCACAGCTCGCCGGGCATCTACGCGCGCGCCTTCCTTGAGGGCCGGATCAGCGAATCGCAGCTCGACAACTTCCGCATGGAAGTCGACGGCCGCGGCATTTCCTCCTACCCGCACCCGTGGCTGATGCCGGATTTCTGGCAGACCCCGACGGTGTCGATGGGCCTGGGCCCGCTGGCCGCGATCTACCAGGCGCGCAGCTGGAAGTACCTGGAGGCGCGCGGGCTGATGCCGAAGACCGACCGCAAGGTGTGGTGCTTCCTCGGCGATGGCGAGACCGACGAACCCGAATCGCTGGGCGCGATCGGCGTGGCCGGCCGCGAGGGCCTGGACAACCTGGTGTTCGTCATCAACTGCAACCTGCAGCGCCTGGACGGCCCGGTGCGCGGCAACGGCAAGATCATCCAGGAACTGGAAGGCGCGTTCCGCGGCCACGGCTGGAACGTGATCAAGACCATCTGGGGCGGCTACTGGGATCCGCTGCTGGCCAAGGACACGCAGGGCATCCTGCGCAAGGTCATGATGGAAACCGTCGACGGCGAATACCAGAACTGCAAGGCCTTCGGCGGCGCGTACACCCGCGAGCATTTCTTCGGCAAGACCCCGGAAACGCTGGCGATGGTCGCCAACATGAGCGACGACGACATCTGGCGCCTCAACCGCGGCGGCCACGACCCGCACAAGGTGTACGCGGCCTACGACGCGGCGGTGAAGACCGTCGGCCAGCCGACCGTGATCCTCGCCAAGACGGTGAAGGGCTACGGCATGGGCACCGCCGGCGAGGCCTTGAACCCCACCCACCAGACCAAGAAACTGGACGACGACGCGGTGCGCGCGTTCCGCGACCGCTTCAAGCTGCCGATCGACGACGCCCAGTTCAAGGACGGCAACGTGCCGTTCTTCCGCCCGGACGAGAAGTCGCCGGAAATGGAATACATGCGCGAACGCCGCGCGCAGAAGGGCGGCTACCTGCCGCAGCGCCGGCGCAAGGCCACGCAATCGCTGGAAGTGCCGCCGCTGGCCACCTTCGAGCGCCTGCTGAAGTCCACCGGCGAGCGCGAGATCAGCACCACCATGGCCTTCGTGCAGATGTTCAACATCATCCTGCGCGACAAGCAGGTCGGCCCGCGCTGCGTGCCGATCGTCGCCGACGAGGCGCGCACCTTCGGCATGGAAGGCCTGTTCCGCCAGCTCGGCATCTACGCCCCGCAGGGCCAGAAGTACAAGCCGGTGGACGCCGACCAGCTGATGTTCTACCGCGAGGACGCGGCCGGGCAGGTGCTGGAGGAAGGCATCACCGAGGCCGGCGCGTTCTCCAGCTGGCTGGCGCTGGCGACCAGCTACAGCACCAACGACCTGCCGATGCTGCCGTTCTACATCTACTACTCGATGTTCGGCTTCCAGCGCGTCGGCGATTCGGCCTGGCAGGCCGGCGACATGCGCGCGCGCGGCTTCATGCTCGGCGGCACCGCCGGCCGCACCACCCTCAACGGCGAAGGCCTGCAGCACGAGGACGGCCAGTCGCACATCCAGAGCAGCTTCATCCCGAACGTGCGCAGCTACGACCCGACCTTCGCCTACGAAGTGGTCACCGTGGTCCAGCACGGCATGCAGCGGATGCTGGCCGAGCAGCAGGACGAGTACTTCTACATCACCCTGATGAACGAGAACTACAGCCATCCGGAGATGCCGGAAGGCAGCGCGGAGGGGATCATCAAGGGCATGTACCTGCTGAAGGACGCCGGCAAGGCCAGGAAGGGCGAGCTGCGCGTGCAGCTGCTGGGCAGCGGCACCATCCTGCGCGAGGTGATCGCCGCCGCCGACCTGCTGGATGCCGACTTCGGCATCAAGGCCGACCTCTGGTCCTGCCCCAGCTTCACCGAACTGGCCCGCGACGGCGTCGATGCCGAACGCTGGAACAGGTTCCACCCGGAAGCCAAGGCCCCGCGCAAGGCATGGGTCACCCAGCAACTGGAAGGCCGCAGCGGCCCGGCCATCGCCGCCACCGACTACGTCCGCACCTTCGCCAACCAGATCCGCGAATACGTGCCGATGCGCTACAGCGTGCTCGGCACCGACGGCTACGGCCGCAGCGATACCCGCGCGAACCTGCGCCGGCATTTCGAGGTGGATCGCTTCCATGTCGCGCATGCGGCGGTGGCGGCGCTGGCGGCGGATGGCAAGCTGACCGCCAAGGACGTGGCGCGGGCGATCAAGCTATACAAGCTGGATGCGGAGAAGCAGAACCCGCTGTTGGCTTGATCGGGTCTGCCGTTAGAAGTGAAAAAGGCGGCCGATGGCCGCTTTTTTCATGGCAGTTCCTGCAGTCCAATTGATTTGAAGTATTCGAATGTTGGGTCGTAGAAACTCGCAGCGCGAGTTGGATCTTCATCGCTGCCATTTGGCACAACGAGAACCATGCCTTGGCGCGCACGCGTCAACAGAACCCGGTAGGCATTTTTCAGATAGATCTGACGTTCGAGTTTTTTGATTCGATTCCAGCGAGTGCCTTTGAACTCGTGGTGGGACCAGCTAGTTCCGTTGAAGCGAAGATCGCCGTCCCACACCACGCAAGCCCAGTCCAGCTCAAGTCCTTGCACTTGGAATTCGGTGGCAACGTCTTCGAGGTAGTAGGAGGATCGGGTGTCTTCCTTGCCATCCAGAAACCATTTGACCGGGTCGGTCTTGACGCGAACATCAATCGCGTGTGGCTTGAGTCGTTGTGCTTGCGAAGACACCACGATGCCGTAGCGTTCAGAGCCACGCGCTTGGTCGCGTAGCCATTGCTTCGCAATGCCGAGGTTACGGGTGATCTTGATTGGATAACGTGCGACGACTTGTGCAAGAGTTCGTTTTGCAGCTTCTTGCTCAATATCCAAGACTTCACGGACAAATTTGCTGAGCGATTCGGCGCGGAAGGAGCGCATCGATGTCGCAAGGTGTAGGTCGTGGTTGCGCTTGGTTGTGGGCAGTGCGAGCACTTTCTTGAGTGAATCGTCGCTTCGATACTCGGATTCCGTGAGGCTAGGCGATAAATGCACCTCCCAGTCTCTGAATCGTTTGAGAACTGCATCCAGCCATTCGCTGATACCGGCCTCGCCGGTATTGATCTCCTGTCCGCCGCCAACGAGGCAAACAACAACGGCCCAATCTTGGTGGCGATTGACGCAGGAAATCAGGAACTCCGGTTCGGATTGATTGAAGCCCGGTCGGTTCTTCTTTCGCGCCATGAAGTTGGTCGTTTGCTCCAGCGTCCATGCGCGCTGTGCTTCATCGAATAGGACAACGTGCTCTGGTGGAGCTCCTTCATCTGCAAGGCAGTCATCGCGAAAGTGGTGAACGTTCTGGATGAAGGTCGCGATCTTCTGGCGTGCTTCACCTTTTCTGATAGTCATGCCTTGGATAGAGGCTCGTGCAACGGTGTCTCGTGCCAAGGCTTCTCGCAGTACGGCAACTAGCGGGCCGTTGCCAGATAAGAAGACGCTGTAGGTTGCGCTGTCTTTGTCGAGGTGTCGGTTAGCCACGTCGAGCCCTACAAGCGTCTTGCCGGCCCCCGGTACGCCTGTCACGAAGCAGATGGCCTTCTTCCCCGAGCTGCGTGCGTCCTCAATAATCTGATCAATGGCTTTCGATGTGGCAGATAGGTTCTGCGCGCCGGCATCACTTCGAGAGATCGCTTCAACCGAATGGCCGGCGTACAAAGCGCGGGCTGCTTCAACGATTGTTGGTGTTGGCAAGTAGCGACCGCTTTCCCAGTTGGAAATGTCAATGCGTGGTGCTTTCAGGAAAGTTAGAGTCTGCGCGACGACTTCCTGCAAGTCATCCGCATTGGCTCGAATCGGACGAACAAGATCATCGTCGTGCAATGTGTAATGCAGTTCAATCGTTTGAGATTTGGCCTTGGTGGCCACCAGCACAGGCGCGATGCAGATGCTATGGCTCGCGTCGTGGAAATTTTTAAGGTCAAGCGCGTAGTCCCAAACTTGGTCAAGTGCGGAAACATTGAACTGGGACTCGCCGGCTTTGAATTCAACAACGAAGAGAACGTGCCCGACGATAAGAATCACATCTACCCGTCGACCCAGACGAGGAATCGTGTATTCGAAGTAGATTTTGGCGGAAGATTGTTCTAAATCCGCAAGTTTGAGTGCCTTAAGAATTTCAATTTGTTCTTGCCAAGCGTTGTTCTGCGTGAGTTCGAGATCTCCGCCTGCTCGGCGAGCCATCTCACCAAGAATCTCGTCGCTGCTCTGCCGGACAAACTCCTCGAATCGCGCACCATAAAGCCAGCGACATACGATTGATTCCGCTTTATCGCTTTGCATTTCTTAACTGTCCATTGCGTCCCCGGGCGCTATCCCAGGGTAGCAGCACTTCTCCGGACCTGCTTAAGCCAGTCTCGTGTGCTGCGAAATACCTAGCCTAGTCTCTGAAGTGGGCAATTGGTCATCGGGAAAATCGTGGATAACCGTCACTGCGTGTTCGAATACATGTACCGCGATGCAGGTAATTGGAAGACATACGGGGCATTGCTGTTGGTTGGCGGTCCGCATGGTTTTCGAGAAACGCTTCGTGGATGCCTTGAGTGGGCGGATTTGTTTGTCGCGGAACAGGTGGGTGTTCCTTCACTCTATGAGACGCATCTGATCGAATGTGATGATGGACCGTCTGATCTCGACCACGCATATCACGAATTTGTTGACCTGCGAGAGGCTACGGAGGCTGATTTGGTGGTTTTGAAGGTGGTTGGTTCTTTTGAAGGTGGTTGGTTCTTTAGACGATCTAATCGCTGGAATGCAAAAGGCGGCAGGTCATTGGGATGTCAGGCTTTCGCCGAATTATTGTTTTTGATCACCAACCCGCCGCGCTCTGCTCCTCAACCCGACTAAACGCCGACCGCTCCCCCGCCTCCGGCTTGTCGTTGCCGGTGCTGAAATACACCACCCCGGTGCCGGCCTTCCGATCCACCCACAACCCCGCCAGCAACCCATACGCATTGCCGCTGTGGCCGATGCGCTGCACGCCGTCGCCGAAGGGATCGTCGCCGCAGTCGGGCAGGCCGGTGGCCAGGGTGTGCACGGCCAGGCCGTAGCGGCAGGTGAAGCCGCCCTTGGTGCGGATCGGATCGTCTTCCTCGAGGGTCAGGCCGTTGCCGTCCTTCCAGCTCCATTGCGGGCCGATCATCGCGCGTACCGATGCCGGCGTGAGCAGACGCACGCCATCGACTTCGCCATCGCCCAGCAACAGGCGGCCGATCTTCGACAGGTCGCTGGCGGAAATGCGCAGGCCGCCTTGCGGGCCGAACACGTTGGGCGCGGCGCCGGCGCGCCATTTGCTCAGGTCGCAACTGCCGTCGCTGGCCTTGGTGATGCCGCAGGCCGGCTTCTTGCCCTGGTTGTCGTCGACTTGCGGCTTGCCTTCGCCGTACAGCACCACCGCGCGCGCGGCGGTGGCATCGTCGCAGGTCGGCCAGCCGTAGCAGGCGTGCAGGCCCAGCGGCTTGATCACCAGCCGCTGCATCAGCAGGTCGAGGCGTTCGCCGGTGCTGCGCTCCATCACCGCGCCGATCAGCGGGAAGCCGACATTCGCGTAGCGCCAGTAGGTGCCGGGCGCGTGCTGCGCGTCCCAGGCCTTCGGGTCGTCGAGCAGCTTGCGGAATTCGCCGTCCAGCGGCACCTGCCAGTAGCCGGCGCCATCGGTCAGGCTGGCGGTGTGCGAGAGCAGCAGGCGCAGGGTGATCTTCTTGTTCGGAAAGTTCGGATTGCGCAGCGTCCAGCCCAGCGTCTTCGAGACATCGGCATCGAGGTCGAGCTTGCCTTGTTCGACCAGCCGCATCACCCCGATCGCCAGCACCAGCTTGCTGATCGAGGCGATCCGCACCGGATCGTCGATGCCGATCGCGCGCTTGCTCGCGGGATTGGCATAGCCGGAGGTTTGCGTGCTGGTGATGCCGTCGCGGTCGAAGGTCACGCGCACGCGGGCCGTGGGCGAAGCCGCCTGCGCTTCGGCGGCGTGGGCGATGCCGAGGCAGGACAGCAGGGCGAGCAGGACGGCGAATCGACGCATTGGCTTGGACTCACGGCGGCGGTGGCGATGACGTTGTGCCATCGCCACGCGCATCGCGCAATGTGCAGGACGTCAGTCGGGCGCGCGCGCCGGGTTCGGCAGCAGGCCGCCCGGATACTTGCGGCGCAACAGTACCGTCTGCAGCAACAGCACCACGGCGATGGCAATGGCGACCCATGCCGCGGTCTGTGCGCCGGGCAGGCCGCTGTCGGACTGCTTCACGTACACCGCGACCAGCGCCCACAGCGCGGCCATTACGTAGTCGATGTTGCCGCGCATGCGCAGGTTGACCATCAGCAGCAGCAACGCGGCCAGCGCGAACAGCACCAGGCTCCACGGCAGCTGGTGGGTGGTGGAGGCCAGCTGGTAGGCCACGACCACCTGCGCCAGATTGAGGAACGCCGCCAGCGACAGCCAGCCGGCGTGCAGCGACAGCGGCAGCCACGCCCACAGCCACTGGCCTTCCTGCGGGGTGCGGTCGTGCGACAGGATCATCGCGCAACGGATCAGGCAGAAGGTCGCGGCGAAGATCACCAGCAGGCACAGCCAGAACTGGCCCATCGAGAACAGCGGCATCCACAGCGTGGTCAGCGCGAAGCCCGCCGCGGCCCATGGTGCGATGCGCGCCGCGGTGTCGTCGGTCTTGCGCATGCCGGTGGTTTGCCAGACGGCGTAGACCAGGTCGAGCAGGAAGATCAGGCCCCAGATCGCGAAGGCGTAGCCGGCGGCGACCAGCAGGGTGGGGTAGCGATCCGACATCGTCCCGTTGTCGGGGCCGAAGGTGCCGGTATTGGAGAGCCAGGCCACCACCGGCATGGCGATGGCGAACAACAGGACGAGCAGGCGCATGGCGGGATCCTCGGTGGCGCGATATGCGACTGTCGCCAACCGCGCGCGATGCCGGGGTGAACGTCAGGGCCGGGGCAGGGCCTTGCGCAGGGCGTCGACCTCGGTGCGCGCGAAACAGTCGTGCTGGTGGTCGTTGACCAGGCCCATCGCCTGCATGAAGGCGTACATCGTGGTCGGGCCGACGAACTTCCAGCCGCGCTTCTTCAGGTCCTTCGACAGGGCGATCGCTTCCGGCGCGGTGGTGAAGCCGCGCAGCACCTCGACGGTGAGCTTGTTCGGACGCTTGGAGACGTCGACTTCGTATCGCCAGAAGTAGCGGGCCAGCGTACCGAACTCGCGCTGCAGTTCGATCGCGCGGCCGGCGTTGTTGATGACCGCTTCGATCTTGCCGCGATGGCGGACGATGCCGGCATCGGCCAGCAGGCGTTGCACGTCGGCTTCCGAATACTTCGCGACCTTGCGGAAATCGAAGCCGTCGAAGCCGGCGCGGAACGCCTCGCGCTTCTTCAGGATGGTGATCCAGCTCAGCCCGGCCTGGAAGCCTTCCAGGCTGATCTTCTCGAACAGGCGGATGTCGTCGGTGACCGGGCGGCCCCATTCGCGGTCGTGGTAGCCGTCGTAGAGCTCGGAGCCGTCGCTCCAGAAACAGCGTTGCAACCCGGCGGCCGGTTTCGGCATCTCTTTCTCCAGTGGATGGGATGCAGGTTAGCTGAACGAATCCCATCGACCGCGACCGCCATGACTTCCAGCCCATGCGGACTGTCGTCTTAGTGTTTTACATTACCAGCACACCAATACAGGAGCCGTTCATGTTTCGCACCGAGTCCCCCCGTCCGATGGCCTTCGTCGAGCGCCGCCTGACCCCACGCCGTGGGGACGGTGTCGCGGCACCGGCCCGCATCCACCGCGAACGCGATTTCGGCGTTGGCTACGGCAGCAGCAGCGGCTATGGCAGCAACCGCCACTACGCGAGCTCGTCGGCCACCATCTTCCGTTGCCGTTGAACCGAGGCTGCCGGTTGGGCCGCGACCTCCCCGCGCGGCCCGGCCGGTAGGCCGAGGTTCCCGCTTCCCCGTCGAGCGGATGTGGGCCGGCCGTCTCCGGCCTGCATCCGCCCGGCACCTTTCCCCCGATCGACCCGCCGCTGGCGGGTTCTTTTTTGCGCCCGCGGCGGAATCGCGAGCAGCCTTCGCGCCGCGTTGCGCCTGCCCCAGTCGCTGCTTGCCAACGTATTCACCGTCGGCAGCTGATGCTGCGGTGCACAATAAGCCAATGGCGAATACGGAATCCGCGATCCCGCTGCATGCCGCGCTGTCGTCGCGGCAGGTCGCATGGGTCTTGTTCGCGCTGTCGATGGGCGGCTTCGCCATCGGCACCAGCGAGTTCGTGATCATGGGCCTGATCAGCGAGATGGCGCGCGACCTCGGCGTCACCGAGCCGCAGGTCGGCCATGTGATCAGCGCCTACGCATTGGGCGTGGTGGTCGGCGCGCCGCTGCTGGCGATCTTCGGCGCCAGGCGCCGACGCCGCAGCCTGCTGCTGGGTTTCATGGGCTTCTACGCGGTCGGCAACCTGGCCTGCGCGCTGGCACCGGATTACCACACGCTGATGCTGGCGCGCTTCATCGCCGGCCTGCCGCATGGCGCCTACTTCGGCGTGGCCGCGCTGGTCGCCGCGCATATCAGTCCGCCGGAACAGCGCGGCACCGCAGTCGGGCGGGTGATGCTGGGTCTGTCGGTGGCGCTGTTGGTTGGCAATCCGTTGGCGACCTGGCTGGGGCAAGTGATGGGCTGGCGTTACGCGTTCGCGCTGGTCAGCCTGATCGCGCTGGCGACGATGGCGATGACCGCCTGGCGCCTGCCCGCCGGCATGGGCGCGCCGCGCACCGATGCGCTGCGCGAACTGCGCGACTTCAACCGCGCGCCGGTATGGCTGACGCTGGGCGTCGGCGCGATCGGCTTCGCCGGCATGTTCGCGGTGTTCAGCTACCTCACGCCGACCTTGTTGCAGGTCACCGGCGTCGGCGAGGGCTTCATCCCGTTCGCGCTGATGGCATTCGGCATCGGCAGCATCCTCGGCACCCTGGCCGGCGGCTGGCTGTTCGACCGCTTCGGCTTCCGCGCCGCCGCCATCGTGCTGGTCTGGTCGATGCTCATCCTCCTGCTGTTCCCGCTGGCCGCGCAGTCGGCCTGGGCGGTGCTGCCACTGGTGCTGGCGGTGGCGACGATGGGCGCGCTGGGGCCGGTGCTGCAATCGCACCTGATGGACGTGGCCCGCGATGCGCAGACGCTGGCCGCCGCCTCCCACCACGCGGCGTTCAACGCCGCCAATGCGCTGGGCCCGTGGCTGGGCGGGATGGCGATCACCGCCGGCTACGGCTGGACTTCGACCGGGTATGTCGGTGCCGCCACCGCGATCGGCGGCTTGCTGGTGTACGCGCTGGCGCGGCGCGACCTGCGCGGGCGCGACGCCGCGGCCGAGGCTGCGGCAGGCTGATCGATCTCGATGCGGCGGCGGTGTCGCCGGTCCCGCCGCGGCCGGCGCCGCTACGCTCAGCCGCCGCCCGCCGCACCCTCCGCTTCGCCCTTCGCGGCCTGCGCGCCGCCCAGGTTGCGCGCGAGGAAGTCCAGCAGCGTCTGGTAGAACTCGCGGCGGTGGGCGGTGGTGTAGAAGCCGTGTCCTTCGGTATCGAAGAACAAGGTTTGCGCCGGGTTGCCGGCCTTGGCCAGTGCATTCGCCATCCGCTTGCTGTGCACGATCGGCGCGATCTGGTCGGCGCCGCCCGCGACCAGCAGGACCTGCGCCTTGATCCGCGCGGCCATGCCGACGGGCGAGCGCAACGCGAGGCCGTCGCGCTCGCCGACCCAATCGTCGACCCAGTTGCGCATCGAGCGGCTGGCGGCGGAATCCCGGCGGTGCATTTCCTCGAGGTCGTACACGCCCACATAACCCACCGCGCAACGGTAGAGGTCGGGTTCCCTGGCCGCGCCCATCAACGCGGCATAACCGCCGTAGCTGGCGCCGTAGATGCAGATCCGCGCGGGATCGGCGATGCGCTGTTCGATCGCCCAGCGGGTGGCATCGGTGAGATCGTCCTGCATGGCGCCGCCCCATTGGCGCGCGCCCGCCTGCCGGAAGCGCTGGCCGTAGTTGCCGGAGCCGCGGAAATTGATGCGCAGCACCGCATAGCCGGCTTCGGCCAGCATCTGGGTGTCGTCGTCGAAGGCCCACTCGTCGAAGATGCCGTAGGGCCCGCCATGCGGCATCACCACCATCGGCAAGGGCGCAGCTTCCGCGGCACCGGCCGGCAGGGTCAGGTAGCCCTGCAGCGCGAGGCCGTCGCGCGCGCGGACGGAAACCGGCCGCATCTTCGGCAGCTTGGCCGGGTCGAACCATTCGCGTGCCACGAACACGCCGTTGACGTTCATGGTGGCCGGGTCGAACAGGTAGGTGTCGCCCGGCGTGCGGTCGTTCCAGACCTGCACCAGCGCGAGGCCGTCGCGGGTGTAGGAGGTGACGTTGACCGCGGCATCGGGGAATGCCTGCTCCAGCGCACGGTACAGGCGCGCGCCTTCGCCGCCGCCTTCGAGCAGGCGGGCATGCACGCGGCCGTCCATGTACTGCACGCCGAGCAGGGTATGGCCGTCGCGGTCCAGGATCACCGCGTATGGATCGACGGACGGGTCGCGCAGCGCCTGCTTGCGCTCGCCGGTCCGCGTGTCCCAGGCGACGATGGCGTCCGGGCCGGTGTCCTGGGTGACCTCGAGGTAGGCGATGTGGCCGTCCGCGGAGAACCCGAGCGCCGATTCGACGCGCCCGCTCTCGGCTTGGTCGTTGACCAGCCGCCAGTCGTCGCCGTCGCCATTGCGGTAGTACAGCTTGCTGTAGTTGTCGTTCTTCGCGCCGCGCGCGAAGCGGACCCGGCCGTTGGCGTCGCTGAGGAAGACCGCCCGGTTGACCGGCGCGGTCGCCACCCGCGCGCGGCGGCCGCTGTACACGTCCAGCTTGTCGACCACGGTCAACGGCTCGGGCCCGAGCTTCCATGCCGAGATCAGCACGTTGCGCGGGTCGTCGGGCAATGGGTCGATCAGCGTGGCCATCTCCCATTGCGGGTTGATCGAGATGGTGGCCACCAGCCCGGGGTTGTCCTCGCGCCCGACCAGCACCTTGATCCGCTTGCCGTCCAGGCCGAGGCCGTAGAGCTGTCCGGTGCTGAAGGGCTGGTCGCGGCTGCCGAGGCGCTCGGCCATGGCGATCACCACCCGGTCGTCGCTGGCCCACCAGAAATCGTCGATCACCGAATCCTTCGCCCCGGAAGCGCCGGTCACCAGTTTCTTGTCGGAACGCCGCAGGATGGCCAGGCCGACGCGATCCTCCAGTTGCACGGTCGCCGCGTAGTACTGGCCGTCGGGCGAGATCTTGATGCGGCCGTAGCTGTCCTGCTTGAGGTAGCGATCCAGCCGTACCTGCGCCTGCGCGGGAAGGAATGTCAGCAGCAGCGCGGCAAGCGCGGCGATCAACCAGGTTCGCATGGGCGCCCTCCTGGCGCGTCGCATCGCGTCGGAGTTTATAGGCGCATCCGTGCCGCCGCGTCGATCAGGTCCGGGAAGAACCCCTCGAACGCGGCATCCGCCGCCGCTTCGTTCGCACGCAGCACGTCGAGGCATTCGACCAGGCGATCGCCATTGTGCGACAGCCGGGTGGCGATGCCGTGCACGGCATGGTCGACGTTGCCGCGGCGCGCGTAGGAACCCAGCCAGTCGTGCGCGGCCATCCGCGGGGCGATGGCGTGCAGGCGCGGCGGCAGTTCCTCGCCATGTTCGCGCAGCACGCGGTAGACGCGCGCGGTGAACGCCTCGAGCGGCATGTCGTTCCAGCGCATCCAATCGCGCGCCAGGCAATGGTCGAAATACACGTCGAGCACGATGCCGGCATAGCGGCGCAGGCCGGCGGCATCGAACAGGCCGCGTGCTTCGACCACCGCCGGATGCTCGTCGGTGTAACGGTCGATGCGGCGATGGCGGACGATCTCGGCGCGGATCGGCGGCGGCCAGTCCTGCAGCGCGGATTGGCCGAACACGAAGTCGCCGAGCAGCGCGCCGAGGATCGCGTCGTCCGCATGCCGGGCCAGCCATGCGTGGGCGAGGTAGTTCATCGCCCGATGGTAGCCGCACGCGCTTCGGCGTTGCGTCGCGTCGATGGCGGGCACCGGCATCTGGCCGTGCAGCGGCGCAGCAAGCTCAGAACGGCTTGCTGGCCGCCGCGGGTTCGCAATCCGCGCCGAGCGCCTTGTCGTCGATGGCGACGCACACGCGGAAGTCGTGCAGGCCGGCGATCTGGCGGTCCTCGCCACGCGCCACCGTGAAGCGCTGCAGCGGGGCGAGCGCGCAGTCCGCCTTGCCGGCGCAGGCCGCCGGGTAGAGCGTGTAATGGCAGCTGCCGCTGTCGCTTTCCAGGCAATGGAAGCGCGCTACGCCGTCTTCCACGCGCGCCTTGCTGTACAGGGTGTCGTGGCCGTTGTCGCCGATGCGGTTGCTGTAGCTGGTGCCGCCGATCCCGCAGGCGGAGAGGATCACCAGCAGCGGCGAAAGCAGGAATCGAGCGAGGACGATGAACCTGGGCATGTTGCACCTCGTGGTGGGGCGGCGCGGGGGAGTGGCGTCAGGCGCATGCCGGCACGGCATGCCGCCGGCGCTACATGTGCTTGAACAGGGCCATGAACGGCTGGCTGACGGTGAGCGTTTCCGGGCGATGCCGCAGGCGCACGGTGCCGCGGCCGCTGTCGTCGCGGACGATGCCGGCGATCGCCCTCAGGTTGACGATGGTGGAGCGGTGGATCTGCTTGAAGCTATTGGCGTCCAGCCGCGGCAGCAACTCGCGCAGCGGCGTGCGCAGCAGCGCCTCGCCCTCGGCGGTGACCACGGTGGTGTACTTGTGGTCGGCCTGGAAATAGGCCACGTCGTCGACCAGGATCAGCCGCGTCTCGCGGCCCGCGCTGGCGGTCAGCCAGGTCAGCGGTTCCACCGCGCCGGCCGAGTTCGGCAATGCGCCGAGCTTGTCCAGCAGCGTCGCCAGCATCGCCGCATCCGGCAACGCGTCCTGCGCCTGCAGGCGGGCGACGCTGGCGTCCAGCCGTTCCGGCTTCACCGGCTTCAGCAGGTAGTCGATCGCGCCGCGCTCGAAGGCGTCGATCGCGTACTGGTCGTATGCGGTGACGAACACGATCTTCGTGCGCGGGCTGGCTTCGGCGGCGAGGGCGGCGACTTCCAGGCCGGTCAGGCCGGGCATGCGGATGTCGAGGAAGGCGACGTCCGGGGTGTGCTCGGCCAGCGCTTCCACCGCGCTGGCGCCGTCCTCGCATTCGGCGACGACCTGCAATGCCGGCCATGCGCGCCTGAGCTCGGCGACCAGCGAATGGCGCAGGATCGCTTCGTCCTCGGCGACGATGCAGGTGCGCGCGTCAGTCATGGCGGCTGCTCCGCTGCGGCGCGGTCGCGGGGACGGTGATCGTCGCCGCCACGCCGGCCGGGAAATTGGCGATCACGCTCAGGTTGGCGTCGCCGTTGTAGCGCAGGCGCAGGCGTTCGCGCACGTTCTTCAGGCCGATCCCGGTACCGCTGGTCTTGGTGTTGAAGCCTTCGCCGTTGTCGGCCACGGTGACCGCCACGCCGCCTTCGTCGCGGCGCGCGCGCAGCCACACGGTGCCGCCGCCGGTGCGCGGCTCCAGGCCGTGCTTGATCGCGTTCTCGACCAGGGTCTGCAGCATCATCGCCGGCAGCGGGGTGGCGCGCAGCGCTTCGGGGACGTCGACCTGCACGTCGAGGCGGTCGCCCATGCGGATCTTGAGGATCTCGAGGTAGGCCAGCGCGCGTTCCAGTTCCGCGCCCAGCGTCGACATCTCGTCCTCGGCGTTCGGCAGCGAACGGCGCAGGTACTGGATGAGGTGGCCGAGCATGGATTCGGCGCGGGCCGGGTCGCTGCGGGTCAGCAGCTGCGCGCTGGCCAGGGTGTTGTAGAGGAAGTGCGGCTCGACCTGCGCGTGCAGCAGGTGCAGCTTGGCCTCGGTCAGTTCCTTCTGGGTTGCGGTCTGCGCGGCGCTGGCCTGTTCGCCGCGGCGCAGCGCGCCGATGCGGCGGGTGATCGCGCGCACGATCGCCTCGGCGTTCTCGTAGTTGGTGCCGTCGTCGACCAGGAACCAGTCGCTCCATGCCGGGTTTTCCGGCTCGCAGATCAGGGTGACGCGGCCGCTGTCCTCGCCCGGGGTGACCGTGGCCTGCAGCTGGTTGCGCGGCAGGCCGAACCACAGCAGCGGGTTCCAGCGCCGCAGCGGGTGCTCGCCGTAGGTGCGCGGGCGCGCCACCTTGGCCTTGAGCTGCAGGCTGTCGCGGGCGCTCTGCACCTGTTCGATGCCGGGCAGTTCGCGGATCGCGGCGTCCAGCAGGTCGAAGGCCTCGCCGGGTTCCAGCGGTATCTCGACCAGCCGCTTCTGGCGGTTGCTGAGCGCGTCGGCATCGGTGCGGCCGGCGATCAGGCGCACCCGGTGCAGGTGCGAGAACGCGCCGGTCACCACCAGCGCCATCGTCGCCATCGAGAACAGCACCGCCGGCAGATCGAATCGGCCGATCAACGGGATGCTGGAGTACAGGCTGACGACCAGCATCACCGCCAGGCCCCAGGCGATGGCGATGCGCAGGACGAAGAACAACTGCTTGAACAGGGACTTGAGCATGCGGGCGGCCTGGCCGGTGCGTGTCTGGAGACGAGCACGGAGCATAGCGAGGCCGACCGCCGGCGGAAGGCTGCGCGCGACGAAGCCCGGGATCGGCCGACGAACAGCGCCCGCGCAGGCGTAGACTGCCGGCGACGGGGGGAGCACATGGCCAACGACGCCGCCGACAACTCGACCGCGGAACTCCCGGCTGCGCCCTGGGACGGGCGCGACGCGCCCGCGCGCAATGCCACCCTGACCCGGATCCTGGTGCGGATCGCGCGCGAGGCCCTGCAGGGCGCCGACCTCGAGGCCATGATGCAGGGCACCTGCGCCTGCCTGGTGGCGGAGCTGCCGGTGGCGATCGCCAGCGTGATCCTGCTCGACGAGGCCCACGCGTACTTCGTGCACGAGGTCTGGGCCGGCGAGTGGACGCTGTCGCCGCTGGAGGCCACCGGCGACTGGCCGGTCAGCCGCGGCTGCGCCGGCCGTTGCGCGCGGCTGGGCACGCCGCAGCTGATCGCCGACGTGAGGGTCGATCCCGACTACGTGGCCGGCAACGACCTGGTGCGCAGCGAATACCTGGTGCCGATCCGCCATCGCCAGCGCATGCACGGCGTGCTCAACATCGAGAGCACGCGCACCGATTTTTTCGATGCGGAGGCCTGCGCGGTGTTCGATGCGGTCGCCGACCTGGTCGCCGGCGCGATCCATTTCGCGCGCATGGCCAACGAACTGCAGCAGGTGAACCACAGGCTGGAACAGCTGTCGATGATCGACGGCCTGACCGGCATCGCCAACCGGCGCTGCTTCGACCGCGAGCTGGACATGGGCTGGCGGCGGATGGCCGCCGAGGGCCGGCCGCTGTCGCTGCTGATGGTCGATGCCGATGCGTTCAAGCCGCTCAACGACGCCTGCGGGCACCTGCATGGCGACGAATGCCTGCGCGAGCTCGCGCGCATCTGCGGCGAGTTCGTGCAGGGCGAAGGCGACCTGGTCGCCCGCTTCGGCGGCGAGGAACTGGTGCTGCTGCTGCCGGGCCGCGACCTGGCGGCCGCGACCGCGATCGCCGAGGCCCTGCGCGTCGCGGTGGAAACCAAGGCGATGCCGCATCCGGCCTCGCCGGTGGCGGCGCACGTCACCGTGAGCGTGGGCGTGGCCACCGCCCTTCCCGCGGTGCCATGGCCGCCGGAACGGCTGATCGCCACCGCCGACCGCGCCATGTACGCGGCCAAGCGGCGCGGCCGCAACCGGGTGTGTGCCGAGCTTGCCAATCCATGACCTCCGGCCCGCGTGCGCGCGGACGGAAGGCGCATCATGCGCGGATCGCCCGCCGACCGGAGCCCGCCATGCGTCGCCTGTTGCTCGCTTCCTGCATCGCCCTCGCCTCGCTTTCCGGTTGCGCCAGCATGGGCGGCGCCTCCTCTTCCGACATCGCTGCGGTGCTGGCCAGTCCGTCGCGTTCGGCGGACGACAGGCAGCGCGACGCCCGCGACAAGCCGGCCGAAGTGCTGGCGCTGGCGAAGTTCAAGCGCGGCGACACCGTGGCCGACATCCTTGCCGGCGGCGGTTACTACAGCGAGATCCTGTCCGGCATCGTCGGCCCGGACGGCAAGGTGCTGCTGGTCAACAACCCCGGCTACGACGCCTTCGGCAAGAAGGGCTATACCGAGCGCCTGGCCAACAACCGCCTGCCGAACGTGACCCATGTGGTCGGCCCCAGCGATGCGCTGGGCATCGGCGAAGGCGTGCTCGACGGCGCGGTGATCGTGATGTCCTACCACGACCTGTACTGGGTCGACGACAAGATGGGCTGGCCGAAGGTCGATGCCGGCCGGTTCCTCGACCAGGTCGTGCGCGCGCTGAAGCCGGGCGGCGTGCTGCTGGTGGTCGACCACAGCGCGAAGCAAGGCACCGGCAGCGCCGCCGCGCAGGACCTGCACCGCATCGACGAGCAGTTCGCCATCGCCGATTTCCGCAGGCACGGCCTGCAATGGGAAGCGGCGATCCCGGTGCTGCGCAATGCGGACGACGACCGCAGCAAGAACGTGTTCGATCCGGCGATCCGCGGCAAGACCGACCGCTTCGTGCACCTCTATCGCAAGCCGTGACGCCCGCCGGATCGGCGATGCGCGGCACGCTGGCCGCGCTGCTCGCGTTGTGCTGTTCGCTGGCGGCGGCGCAGGCGCCCGACCGGCGCATCGCCATCACCATCGACGACCTGCCGTGGCAGCGCATCGGCAAGACCGCCGAGGCCGACCTGCGTTCGCGCCACGCCCAGCTGATCGCGCAGTTGAAGCAGGCGAAGGCGCCGGTGGTCGGCTTCGTAAACGAGGACAAGCTGGAAGTCGATGGCGTGGTGCAGCCGGCGCGGGTGGCGATGCTGCGCGACGGGCTGGAGGCCGGCGCCGAACTCGGCAACCACACCTACGGGCACGTCGACCTGCACGAGGTCGGCATCCCCGCCTACGAGAAGGCGATCCTGGAAGGCGAGCGCCGGTTGCGTCCGCTGCTGGCCGAGCGCGGCATGCGGCCGCGCTGGTTCCGCCATCCCTACCTGCGCGCCGGCAGGACCCAGGCGGACAAGGCCGCGGTGCGCGATTTCCTGGCGCGGCACGGCTACCGGATCGCGCCGGTGACGGTCGACAACGGCGAGTGGGTCTGGGCCTTCGCCTACGAGAACGTGCTCGACGGCCAGCCGGACACGCCGCTGCGCGCCGACACCTTGCGCCGCCTGCGCGAAGGCTACGTCCCGTACATGCTGAACAAGGTCGACTACTACGAGCGGCAATCGCAGGCGCTGCTCGGCTACGCCTTGCCGCAGGTGTGGCTGATGCATGCCAATGCACTGAACGCGGCGACCTATGCGGAACTGGTCGCGGGCGTGCGCCGCCGCGGCTACACCACGATCGGCCTCGACCAGGCGCTGCGCGATCCGGCGTATACCCGCGCCGACGGCTATGAGGGCCGCTACGGCCCGAGTTGGCTGCATCGCTGGGCGATGGCCGAAAAGAAGGCGAAAGACTTCTATGCCGGCGAGCCGGCGGTGCCGCAGTGGGTGCTGGACCTGGCCGGGGTGGACGCCGAATAGCGCGCGGGCGCTGCATCGCGGCGCCCGGCCTGGTCCGGCGATCAGCGATCGGGGCGCACCCGCAGGTAGCGGGCGAAGCGCGGCGTGCCTTTCGCGGTGAGGCCGTTGTAGCGGAACGTGACCTGCGCGCCGATCCGCGGCGGATGGGCGCGGTCGGCATCGCGCAAGCCGCTGCCCAGCGCGAAACGGCGGCCGTGCGCATCCTGCACCAGCAGCGCGCCGACCAGGCCGGCGTACTTGCCCTTGCCCGGGCGATAGCCGACCACCCGCGCTTCGGCATCGTCGGACGGCTTGAACTTGAGCAGGTCGTCGCTGCGCCCGGCGCGGTAACGCGCATCGGCGCGATGCAGCACCAGGCCTTCGCCGCCGCCGGCGACCACCGCCTGCAGCCGCGCATCCAGCGCCGCACGACCGCGGATCGGCGTCTGCGCGATCACGGCCAGCGTCGGCGCATCGGCGGCCAACACCAGCGAACGCAGGCGCGCGCTGCGCCGGCCGAAGCCGCCGCCGTCGGCCGGCAGGTCGAAGGCCATGAAGCGCACCCGCCGCCACTGCGCATCGTCGCGCTGCAGTGCGCGCACCAGGTCGCTGATGCGCTGGAACTCGCCGCGACCGCACCACAACTCGCCATCCATCGGTTGCGCCGGCCAGTCCGCGGTGAACCAGGCGGGCGCGTCGATGGCATCGCCATTGCGGGTCAGCAGGCGCTTGCCGTCCCAGCGGGCGCGCACGCCATCCAGTTTCTCGCTGACCAGGTAGCCGGCAAGGTCGCCGATGCCGGTGCCGAAGCGGGTCGCCAGCATCGGCGCCGGTACCTGCGGGCCCGCGCTGGCGGCCGGCAGCGGCATGCCGATGGCGGGCAACAACAGGGCGAGCAGCAGGGCGGTGCGCAGGTCCATCGCGGTTCTCCGTGGGCGATGCATCCAGCATCGCCACGGCAGGCCCGTGCGGCATTCAGTGAGTGCCGGTTTCCGGCGTCGGGGTTTCCCGCGTCGTTCGCCTAGGCGGCGCCGACCCGTTCGCGCACCGCGCCCATGTCGCGCACCGGGCGCACCTCGATGCTGCCGAAGCGCGCCCACGGGAACTGCTGCGCGATCCGCATCGCCTCGTCGATGTCGGCGGCCTCGATCAGGTTGAAGCCGGCCAGGAACTCGCGGGTCTCGGCGAACGGACCGTCGGTGATCCGCGCCACGCCATCGCGGACGCGCAGGGTGCGCGCGGTTTCGTGGCTTTCAAGCTGCTGCGAGCCGAGCAGGCAGCCGGCTTCGCGCAATGCATCGGCCTTCTCGAAGCAGCCGCGCATCAGGCGGTCGAATTCCCCCGCGGGCAACTCGGCCAGGCGTTCCGGGTCGGTATGGATCAGGGTCAGGAATTGCATCGCAGGCTCCGGATCGTGGCACGGCGGGTCGAGCGCGGATCATGCCGGCCTCGGCAGCGGGCTACAACCTGAATGCGAAAAGATTTTTCGATGGCGTGTCGATCCGTGCCGTTGTCGTCCGTCGTACTGCTTGAAGGGCGGACACGCCGACCCGATGCCACCAAGGAGCACGACATGAAAGTGATGGTGATGGTCAAGGCCACGGCCGATTCCGAAGCCGGCGCGATGCCGAGCACCGAACTGCTGGAAGCGATGGGCAAGTTCAACGAAGAGCTGGTCAATGCGGGGGTGATGCTGGCCGGCGAGGGCCTGCACCCGAGCGCGCGCGGCGCGCGCGTCGCCTTCGACGGCCCGCAACGGCGGGTGATCGACGGCCCGTTCGCCGAAACCCGCGAGTTGGTCGCCGGCTTCTGGCTGTGGCAGGTACGCTCGATGGACGAGGCGATCGAATGGGCCAAGCGTTGCCCGAACCCGATGCCGGGCCCGTCCGAACTGGAAATCCGCCCGATCTTCGAGGCCGAGGACTTCGGCGCCGAATTCACCCCCGAGCTGCGCGCGCAGGAAGAAGCCCTGCGCGAACGCCTCGGCAACTGAAACCACGACCACCAGGAGCGACACCATGAAGCTGATCCCGTACCTGATGTTCTTCAACGGCGACTGCCGCGCCGCGTTCGATTTCTACGCCGGGGCATTGGGCGGCGAGATCGTCGCATCGATCACCTACGGCGACATGCCGTCGTCGCCGGACCAGCCGCCGCTGCCGGAGGAGGCCAAGTCGCAGATCGCGCACGTGAACCTGGTGGCCGGCGGCGCCTCGATCATGGGCGGCGATTCGATCATGGGCTGCAACGGCAGCGAGAAGATCGACGGCCGCAACGACACCACGGTCAACATCGAGGTGGAGACCATCGAGGAGGCCGAGCGTGTGTTCGCCGCGCTGTCGGCCGGCGGCAACGTGCAGATGCCGCTGACCGAAACCTTCTGGTCGCATCGCTTCGGCATGTTCGAGGACCGCTACGGCAAGCCGTGGATGGTCAATTGCAACAAGCCGATGCCGTGATCCCGGCATGAGGGCATCTGCCGCCGGGCATTCGCTGCACGGCGCGGAATGCCGCTGCGCGAACACCCGGCGACAGGCGCCATCACACGAATCCTTTTCGACGGAGACTTCGTCATGCCCCGCAACCTCTACGTCAACCTGCCGGTGAAAGACCTCGAGCGCACCGTCGATTTCTTCGCCGCGCTCGGTTTCGCGTTCAACCCCAAGTTCACCGACGAAAACGCCACCTGCATGATCGTCAACGACAGCACCAGCGTGATGCTGCTGGTCGAACCCTACTTCGCCACGTTCACCAAGAAGCCGGTGTCCGACGCGAAGGCCGTCACCGAAACCCTGTTGGCGATCTCGGTGGACAGCCGTGCGGAGGTCGACGACTTCGTCGGCAAGGCGCTGGCCAAGGGCGCGGTCGAATACGCGGAGCCCAGGGACTTCGGCTTCATGTACCAGCGCGGCATCGCCGACCTGGACGGACACCAGTGGGAAGTGTTCTACATGGACGAAGCGCAGTTCCCGTCGCAGTAGACGTTCGAGGCTTGCGTCGTGGCGGCGGGCGATGGTGTGATCGGCGGCATGAATGATGCCGCCGTCCATCGCCGCCTCGACGCCTTGTGGCGGATGGAATCGCCGAAGTTGCTGGCGCGGCTCACCCGCATCACCGGCAACATCGACACCGCCGAGGAACTGGCGCAGGACGTGCTGGTCGGCGCGCTGGAACGCTGGCCGCGCGAGGGCGTGCCGGACAACCCGGCGGCGTGGCTGATGACCGCGGCCAAGCACCGCGCCATCGACCACGTCCGCCAGCGCCAGCTGCACGCGCGCAAGCAAGGCGAATACGGCATCGAACTGGAATTGCACGGGGCCGACATGCAGGGCGACGATGCGCAACGGTTGGCGGACGACGACATCGGCGACGACCTGCTGCGGCTGCTGTTCGTCAGCTGCCACCCGGTGTTGCCGATGGAGTCGCGGGTGGCGCTGACCTTGCGCATGCTCGGCGGCCTGAGCACGCCGGAGATCGCCCGCGCCTTCCTGCAGCAGGAAACGACGGTGGCGCAGCGCATCGTCCGCGCCAAGCGCACCCTGGCCGAGAAGCAGGTGCCGTTCGAGGTGCCGCGCAAGGCGGATTTGCCGGAGCGCGTGGATGCGGTGCTGGAAGTCCTCTACCTGGTGTTCAACGAAGGCTATGCCGCGACCAGCGGCGAGGACTGGATGCGGCCGGCGTTGTGCGAGGAAGCGTTGCGGTTGACGCGCGTACTAGTCGGCCTGTTGCCGAACGAGCCCGAGGCGCTCGGCCTGCTCGCGTTGATGGAACTGCAGGCGTCGCGCATGCCGGCGCGCACGCAGGCGGACGGCACGCCGATCCTGCTGCCGGAGCAGAACCGCGCGCGCTGGGACCGGCTGCAGATCCGGCGCGGGTTCAATGCGCTGGAGCGCGCGCAGCGGCTTGGAGGTGCGCAAGGGCCGTACGCGCTGCAGGCCGCGATCGCCGCCTGCCATGCGCGCGCCTTGCGTGCCGAAGACACCGATTGGACCCGCATCGCCGGCTTGTATGCGCTGCTGGCGCGTGCGATGCCGTCGCCGGTGGTGGAGCTCAACCGCGCGGTCGCGGTCGGCAAGGCGTTCGGCGCCGAGGCCGGCCTGGCGATCGCCGATGCGTTGCGCGATGTGCCGTCCTTGCGGGGTTACGCACCCCTGCATGCGGTGCGCGGCGACCTGCTGCAGCAACTCGGACGGAACGACGAGGCGCGCGCCGAGTTTTCCCGTGCCGCGGAGCTGACTGGCAATGCGCGCGAACGCGAAGTGTTGGCGGCTCGCGCGGCGGCCTGCAGCCCGGCCTGAAACGACGAAGCCGCCCGTGGGCGGCTTCGCCGGACGCGGGTCGCCGGATTCAGCGCGCGGCGGTATCCAGCTCGCGGCGCAGCCAGCTGTCGATCATCCGCTTCTCGTAGCGCAGCGGATCGGAATCGTTCAGCGGCGTCGGGCCGATCAGGAACGCCATGTCGCTGAGCTTGCGCTCGCCCTCGGAGACCAGAGCGCCGCTGGCGTCGAAATGGCGCACCTGCAGGGTCATGCGCGGCGGATAGATGTCGCGGATGATGCGGACGTCCTGGTGCTGCACGCCGTGCCAGGGCTCGTAATCGCCGGCGCGGTCGACGTCGGTGATGGTCAGCTCCAGGCGCTCGCCTGCGGGCAGTTGGGTTTCGGCGCGCTTGCGCAGGTACTGGGCGAGATCGGTCAGCCAGCTGCCGCGTTCGGCATCCCAGCGGTTGCGGCTGTAGCGCAGCTCGGCGAAGGTGGCCGGGTCGTTCCATTGCACGCTGACCGGCCCGGATGCGGGCAGGGCGCGCGGCGCGTCGGCGGCCAGCATGTCCTTGCCGCTGCCGGACGCGCAGCCGGCCACGGCCAGCGCCAGTGCGAGCGGAAGCGCGAGGGTCTTGAGGTTCATGGCACTGCTCCAGCGATGGGCGTGGGGCCAGTGTGCGCCTGCGCCTGCGTCCGCGGGAGTGGGGCGGGGAAACTCAGTCAGCAGGCGTTTCGTCTTGGCCGGCGGCATCGAGGAACCAGGCCTCGACCGTGCCCTTGACCTTCATCGTCATCGGCTGGCCGCGGCGGTCCAGCGACTTGCCGACCGGCAGGCGCACCCAGCCTTCGCTGATGCAGTACTCGTCGACGTTGTGGCGTTCCACGCCATTGAAGCGGATGCCGATGCCACGTTCCAGCATGGCCGGGTCGTGGAACTTGCTGCGCGGGTCGTTGGACAGGTGGTCGGGCGGGGTGTCGTGATCGGTCATGGGCGTGCTGCCGGCCTTGCGGGGCCGACAGCATACCCGCACGGCATGGATCAGCCGAACTTGCGCGAGGCCGCGAAGGAGGCCAGGTTGCCGATCCCGAGCGCGCCGACCAGCACCGCGATCACGCCCGGGGTGATGTCCTGCCAGCCGGCGGCTTCGACGATGCCGAAGCCCAGCGCCAGCGCGACCAGGGTGATGCCCCAGCGCAGCGAGGACAGGCGGCGGTTGCTCTCGTCGCCGGCGAGGATGCTGCGCACCAGGTCCGGCGCGCCGTTGCTGGCGACCAGCTGCTTGCGCACGCGGGCGTCGACCACCGCCTTGATCGAATAGGCGATGGCGGCGAACAGGGAAATCGGGATCAGCAGTTCGAAGTTCATGGGTGTGTCCTTGGTGGGCAGGGCCGGCCGCGGTGGCCGTTCGGGCAAAGGGATACGGCTGCCGCCGGGGCGGTTGCAGCCGCCCGTCGAAAAATTTCCTTCGAATCCTTGCAACCGCCGGCCCGCAGGGCGTATCCCATGCCGCATGGATGCCGATCGCGCCCTTGTCGAAGCCGTGCTCGCGAACCGCGCGGGCGCGTTCGAGCAATTGGTGCGCGACTACCAGGGCCTGTGCTGGCACGTGATCCAGCGCATGGTCCGGCATCCGGAGGACACCCGCGAGCTGTGCCAGGAGGCCTTCCTGCGCGTGCACCGCTACCTGCACCAGTACCGCCACGACAGCCCGCTGAAGTCGTGGATCGGGCAGGTGGCGTATTCGGTCGCCAGGCGCCACCTCGAACGCAAGCGCATCGCCCTTGCCGATACCGTGGACGACGAGGACGGCCTGTCGCTGCTGGACAACATCGGCGACGGCAGCGACCTGCAGCAGGAACACGTGCAGGCCGACGACGAACGCGAACTGCATGCCGCGATCGAGCGCCTGCCGCCGCTGCAACGCACGATCCTCACCCTGTATCACCTGGAAGAGCTGCCGATCGGCGAGATCGCCACCATCACCGGCCTCGCCGAGGGCACGATCAAGAGCCACCTGTTCCGTAGCCGTGTGAAACTGCGCGAGATCCTCGCTCCGCGCATCGGAGTTGCCGCATGAACCAGAACGACCGCGAATCCATCGACGAAGCCCGCTGGCAGGCGCAGGAAAAGGCCCGCCGCGGCGAACCCGGCGCCGATGCCAGCGAACTGCGCATCGCGCGCGCGTTGCGCCACGCGCCGCGGGTGGACCTCCCCGTCGATTTCGCGACTACCGTCGCGAAAAGCGCCGCCGCGCAGGTCGCGACGCTGGCGCGCGCGCAGGCCCTCGTCCCGGTTGTCGCGGAGCAATCGCAGATGGAACAGCGCCTGCTGCGTGGCCTGGTGTTGGTGTTCGCGCTGTCCGCCGCGGTGGTGGTCGCCTGGTATGGCCGCGGCTGGGTCGCGGAACTGGCCGCGGTGTTGCCCGGCGGCGGCGATGCGGTGGGTTGGAGCGCCGTTGCCGCGCTGTGCGTGCTGGGCAACTGGGGCTTCGGCGCGCTGAGGCGGCAGTTCGAACGCGGGTCGCACGCCGCCGCCTGATCGCGGCCATCGAACGGGCTCCCGTTAAACTGCGCGGATGAGCACCGCGCACCGCGACCAGGCCCTCGACGCCCTCCTGCATCCCTACGCCGATGGCCTGCTGCGCTGGCTGCCGCAGGGCGATGTGCTGTTCCTGCGCGCGCGCGAAGGTGCGGCCCTGCACGCCGTCGGCGCGCGCGGCTTCGCCTGCACCCAGCCGTTCAAGCCGGAAGTCGATCGCCTGCAGCGCATCGGCGCCGAGCTGGTCGACGAAGACGCCTTGCCCGCGGCGACGTACCCGCTGGTGCTGGTGTTGCCGCCGCGCCAGCGCGAGGAAGCGCGCGCCTTGCTGGCGAAAGCCTGCATGGCGGTGGCGCCGGGCGGCATCGTCATCGCCGCGGTGGCGAACGACGAGGGGGCGAAATCGCGCGAGGCCGACCTCAAGCAACTGGCCGGCAACCTCAACGTGATCAGCAAGCACCACTGCCGCGTGTTCTGGACGCGCCCCGACGCCGTGTTCGACGCGGCCCTGCTCGCGCAATGGGCGAAAGCCGACGCGCCGCGCGTGCAACGCAGCGCCGAGGTGCCCGGTGGCGAATTCCAGACCCGCCCCGGCGTGTTCGCCTGGGATCGCATCGATGCCGCCTCGAAGATGCTGGCGGAGGCCCTGCCGACCGACCTGCGCGGCCGTGTCGGCGATTTCGGCGCGGGCTGGGGCTATTTGTCGATGCAGGTGCTGGCGCGCTGCAAGCAGGTGACTTCGCTCGACCTGTACGAAGCCGACGCGCGTTCGCTCGCGCTGGCCGACGAAAACCTCGGCGACGCCCATCTTCCGGTGCACTGCCACTGGCACGACGTCACGCGTGGCGTCGACGAACGCTTCGATGTGATCGTCTGCAATCCGCCGTTCCATGCGCTGGGCCGCGGCGACCGCCCGGACATCGGCCGCGCCTTCATCGCCGCGGCGGCAAACGCGTTGAAACCGGGCGGCCGCCTGTGGCTGGTGGCGAATCGGCACCTGCCTTACGAACAGGCCCTGGGCGATGGTTTCGCGCAGGTGAACACCGTGGCGCAGAACGGCGGCTTCAAGATCGTCGAAGCGACCAAGGCGGCGCGATGAAGCTGGTCAAGCACATCGCCAACCTCGGCTACGGCAGCCGCAAGGACGTGCAGTGGATGTTCCGCGAGGGTCGCATCACCGATGCCGCGGGTGAGGTGTTGTACGCGGACGATCCGCTCGACCACGCCAACGTGCGCGTCGACGGCGAACCGCTGGATCCGCCGCCGGGCCTGTTGCTGATGCTCAACAAGCCGGTCGGCTACACCTGTTCGACCAAGGACCCGGGCCGGATCGTCTACGACCTGTTGCCGCCGCGCTTCCGCGCGCGCAGCCCGGCGTTGTCGACGGTCGGTCGATTGGATCGCGAGACCTCGGGGCTGTTGCTGTTCACCGACGACGGCCAGCTGCTGCACCGGATCATCGCGCCGAAGTCGAAGCTGCCGAAGGTGTACCTGGCCACGCTGGCGCAGGACCTGCGCGGCGACGAGGCGGCGACGTTCGCCAGCGGCACGCTGCTGCTGGAAAGCGAGAACACGCCGCTGTTGCAGGCGGAACTCGAGGTGCTGGATGCGCGTCGCGCCCGCCTGACCCTGCACGAAGGCCGCTACCACCAGGTGCGGCGGATGTTCGCGGCGGTCGGCAACCACGTCGAGGCCTTGCACCGCGAACGCATCGGCGGCTTGACGCTGGGCGCGTTGCCGGAAGGGCAGTGGCGGCCGCTGTCCGGCGGCGACGTCGACGCGCTGTTCGGCAAGGATCGCGGATGACGGCGGTCGCGCCGCTGCCGTTCCGCCCGCAGGCGGTGCTGTTCGACATGGACGGGCTGATGCTGGACAGCGAGCGCGCCATCCTCGATTGCCTCGCGCAAGCATCGGCGGAGCAGGGCCATGACCTGCCTTATTCGTTGTGGTTGCAGATGGTCGGCGGCAGCGAGGCGGTGTGCCGCGGCTTGCTGCACCAGCACCTCGATCCCGAGCCGGCGCAGACGCTGCTCGATCGCGCACATGCGCTGTACGAGGTGGTAGTCGATGCCGGCGTGCCGCATCGGCCTGGCATCGTCGAATTGCTGGACTGGTTGCAGGCCCGCGGCATCCCGCGCGCGGTGGCGACTTCGACCAAACGGCCGCTGGCCTTGCGCAAGCTGCGTGCGGCCGGCCTGCTGGAACGCTTCGACGCGGTCTGCACCAGCAGCGACGTGGCGCATCCGAAGCCGGCACCGGACATCTACCTGCTGGCGGCCTCGACGTTGGGCGTCGATCCGCTGCGCTGCCTGGTGCTGGAGGATTCGCCGACCGGCGTGCGCGCGGCATTGGCTGCAGGCATGACTCCGGTGCAGGTGCCGGACATGCTGCATCCGGACGAGGAAGTGCGTGGACTGCGGCATCGCATCGTCACCTCGCTGGGCGAGGCGCAGCGCTTGCTGGAGGCGCGGTTGGCGACCGCCGATCCGGCCTAGTCGCCGAGCAGCTTGTTCCAGCCGTCGACGCCGAGCCCGCGCACGGTCGCGATGTTGCGCTCGATGATCGCGTCCGGTTCCGGATACGCCGCCACCGCGCGGTCCACGCTGTCCTCGCGCAGCAGGTGCAGGATCGGGAACGGCGCGCGGTTGGTCAGGTTCTCGGCGTCGTCGGGTTCGGTGCCGGCGAACTGGTAGTGCGGGTGGAAGCTGGCCACCTGCAGCACGCCATCGAGTTCCAGCGCCTCGAGCAGCGCGTCGGCATCGTCGAGGAAATCGTTGTAGTCGAGGAAATCGCCCAGCACCTGCGGATGCACCAGCAGGGTGGTGTCGATTTCGTCCGCCGGCGTGTCGCGCAACAACGCCATTTCCTCGCCGAGTTGTTCCAACAGGGCGCGTTCGGTGCTGGCGTCGCTGACCACGATCCGCACCTGGTGCTTCGCGTACACCGCCTTGGCGAACGGGCACAGGTTGAACCCGATCACCGCGCGTTCCAGCCAGCGGCGCACGTCGCGTTCGATGCGTTCGGGATCGAAGCCGTCGATCTGCGCGTGGGTTTGCATGATTGGGCGGAACTCCGGTCGGGTGACCTTCGGCCATTGCAGGGCCGGGGCCGGGCGCGCAGCGTAGCCGACATCGCGGCGGGATGCGGGGAGAGCGCATGAAACCGAAGTGGATGCCGTTGCTCGCGCTGGGCCTGCTGGCCGCCTGCGCCACCGCGCCCCGCTTGCAGGCGCCGGATGGCATGCAGGCGCTGAATCGGCGCATGGTGCTGCTGCCCGGCACCTACGATCCGGAGCAGGGCGATGGCCAGCCCGACGGCAACAGCATCCTCATCCGCGCGCCGGACGGGCTGGTGGTGTTCGATACCGGCCGCCACGAGCAGGCGTTCACCGGCCGCATCATCGCCGCGGCGGACACCTGGCGGCTGCCGGTGGCGGCGATCGTCAACAGCCATTGGCACCTCGACCACGTCAGCGGCAACGTGCCGCTGCGCGCGCGCTTTCCACGGGCGAAGGTGTACGCGAGCACGGCGATCGAGGGCGCGATGCAGGGTTTCCTTGCCGATTCACGCCGGAACACCGCCGCGCGACTGGCGACGCTGCCGGCGGACAGCGCCGCGGCCGGTTATGCGCGCGCCAGCCTGGCCCGCATCGATGCCGGCCCGAAGCTGTTCCCGACCGAGCCGGTGCTGGCCTCCGGCGAACGAAACATCGCCGGCATGGCGTTCCACGTCGGGCTGGAAGACAACGCGGTGAGCGGCGGCGATGTCTGGTTGCTGGATCCGTCCAGTCGCACCCTCTTGGCCGGCGACCTGGTGAATTTCCCGGCACCGTTCTTCGACACCGCCTGCCCGCATGGCTGGAGCGAAGCGCTCGCGCGGCTGGATGCGCAGGCGTTCGACACCTTGGTGCCCGGGCACGGCGCAGCGATGACCCATGCGCAGTTCGGCATCTACCGGCGCGCGTTCGACCGCTTGCTGGCCTGCGCGGCGAGCGATGCCGGGGTTGCCGATTGCGCGACGCGCTGGGAAAACGATCTCGGCCCGTTGCTGCCGGAAAGCCAGCATCGGCTCAGCCGGATGCTGCTGGACTATTACTTCCAGGCCGTATTGCGCGCGGAGCCGGTCAAGCGCGACAAATACTGCCGCGCCGGCTGAGGCTCAATCGCGGAAGTTGTCGAACTGCAGCGGGCGTTCGAATTCCTGCGCGCGCAGCAGCGCCATCGCCGCCTGCAGGTCGTCGCGCTTCTTGCCGGTGACGCGCAGCTTGTCGCCGTTGATCTGCGAATCGACCTTGAGCTTGGCGTCCTTGATCGCGCCCTGCAGCTTCTTCGCCAGTTCGCGCTCGATGCCCTGCTTGACGGTGATCTTCTGCCGCGCGCCGGCGAGGTTGGTCTCGATGTCGCCGAACTCCAGGCAGCGCGCGTCGATCTTCCGCGCGAACAGGCGCGCGCGCAGGATGTCGGTCATCTGCTGCAGCTGGAAGTCGCTGGGCGCGGACTGGGTGATCAGCTTGTCCTCCAGCACGAACTTCGCGTCCACGCCCTTGAAGTCGAAGCGCGTGGACAGTTCGCGGTTGGCCTGGTCCACGGCGTTGGTCAGTTCGTGGGTATCCACTTCGGAAACGATGTCGAACGAAGGCATGGCGGGGCGTTGGCAGGTGACGGGGGGCGCAGGTTACCGCATGCTGGCGCGATGGAAACGATGAGCGGGGGCGCGGCGCGCGCGCAACGACAGCGCCGCGGGATGCTGATGATGCTGGCCGCGGTGGGCATGTTCGCGCTGATGGATGCCGGGCTGAAGACGCTGTCGGCGCACTATCCGCCGTTCCAGGTCGCGGCCATGCGCGGCCTGTCCTCGCTGCCGGTGGTGCTGGCCTGGGCGCTGTGGACGGTGGGGCCGATGCCGTTGCTGCGGGTGCGCTGGCCGCTGCACCTGCTGCGCGGGGCGCTGGGCATCGCGATGATGGCCAGCTTCGTGTACGCGCTGAAGCGGCTGCCGTTGTCGACCGCGTATTCGATCTTCTTCGTCGCGCCGCTGCTGATCACCGCGTTGTCGGTGCCGATCCTCGGCGAGCGCGTCGGGCCGCGCCGCTGGACCGCGATCGCCATCGGCCTGCTCGGCGTGCTGGTGGTGCTGCGCCCGACCGGCGCGGGGGTGCTCTCGACCGCGGGGCTGGCGGTGCTGGTCGCCGCGGTGGCTTACGCGGTGTCGGCGATCACCGTGCGCATCATCGCGCGCAGCGATACCACCCAGGCGATCACCTTCTGGCTGCTCGCCCTGATGGCGCTGGGCGCCGGCGCGCTGGCGCTGCCGGATTGGGTGCCGCTGCGCATCCAGCACGGGTGGATCATCGGCGGGATCGGCATCGCCGGCGCGCTCGGCCAGTACACCATCACCGAGGCCTTCCGCCTGGGCGAGGCCTCGCTGATCGCCCCGCTGGAATACACCGCGCTGGTCTGGGGCGTGGCGCTGGACCTGGCGTTGTGGGGCGTGTTGCCGGATGCGGTCACCTGGCTCGGGGCCGCGATCATCATCGCCAGCGGCCTGTACCTGATCCGCCGCGAGAACATGCATGGCGAGAGCGTGCATGCGGAGGCCGAGCACCCCTGAGCACCGGTCCGCGACCTGGTGAACGGTTTCCCGGAAGTCTTGCGCATAGGCAGGGACACATCCAGCGAAGGGGAGTTCCGCCATGCAACGCAAGCACCTGACCACCGCAGTCGTCGCCGGCCTCGGCCTGGCCGGCGCCATCGCCTATGCCGCCAATCGCGGCCCCGTCGTGTCGATCGTTCCGGTTGCGACCCATGAAGCGCCGGCCTCGCCGCGGAATCCTGGCATGTCCGGCCCGGCCGCTGTCTCCGATAATTTTGCGCGCATCGCCGCCAAGCCCGCGCCGCCGCCGACCGATGCGGAAGTCGGCGATGCTGCTTCGTATGCCCGCAACGTGCGCTGGCTGGGCGCCGCCTCGGGCTTCGTGGCCGTGGCCACCACCGCCCAGTGTGCCGCCTGGGCAGCGACGGATCCGGGTATTTCGTGCCAGCCGATCGCGGATACCGAGGCCGTCACCCCGTTCGCCGACCGCGACATCGCCAGGATCGCGCTGCCTGCGGGGGCCAGCAACTCCATGCTCTGCCATATGGCCGATCCGCAGGTCGAAGTGGTCTTCCGTAACAGCAACAGCGATCTGCGGATTTCGAAATTGCGTTACAACATCGTGTTGAAAATGGAAAACCCCGTGCTTGCGGATCCGTCGCTGATCGACCCGGGCACGGGTGCGCCGATGAACGGTGCATTGCAGATCAGCCTGGGCATGGATTCCGCCAACCAGGCGATGCCGGCGAACACGGTGCTGCTCGAACATGAGCAGTCGGCGAAGGTATGCGGCCTGGACAACCTGATCAGCAAGCGGACGCTGGTCGAGGTCTACGGGCTCAGCCAGGCGCAGGCGAACCGTTTCTTCACGAGTCCCACGACGATTCGCCTGGGAGTCAGCGGCAGCGTCCAGCGAGTCGATTATGCGAAGCTCTGGGTCAACCTGCGCCTGACCGGCGACTGAGGCGGCATAGGCCATATGGCCTGACCGTTGCGGCCGGCTTTTTGCGCATACATGGGGGAGTCCATCAACCGGAGACCACCATGCATCGCAAGACCCTGTTCCTCGCCGTCACCGCCAGCCTCGCCCTGGCCGGCGCCTTCGCCTACGCCGCCAACCAGGGCATGCTCCCGGTGCGGCTTTCCGCGCCCGCCGCCGCCAACGCGGCGGCGACCGGCAGCGCGGCATCGCTGCCGGAGCGGTCGCTGCGCGGTGCCGCTGCGGCGGCCAATGGCGCCAGGTCGGCGAAGAAGCCCACCGGCCCGACCGTCGATGACGTCGGCGACCTCGATTCGTTCGGCCGCAACGTGCGTTGGCTGGGGCTTGCCACCGCCCTTGTGCAGATCTCCACCGATTGCCCGTCGATCCTGGCCGAAGATCCCACTGCCTTGTGCCAGCAGGTCAACGACCTCGCGGTCACCACGCCGTTCGCCTTCAACGACATCGCCCGCATCAAGTTGCCGGCGAACGCCAGCAACTCGCTGCTCTGCCACTGGTTCAGCCCGCGCGTGGCGGTCACCTTCTTCAATCCGACCGCAAACCCGGTGCCGGGGCGCTACAGCTACAACCCGACCCTGACCGTGGAGAACCCGGTGCTGAACGATCCGGCCCTGATCGACGCCACCACCGGCGCGCCCTTCAACGGCAAGCTGTCCACCGGCATGTCGGCATCCGAATCGATGCAGGTGGTGGTCGACCCCGGCTTCCCGATCACCCAGAGCCTGCGCGATTCCGTGGTCTGCCAGTCGGGCCTGATCAGCAAGCGCGCGCTGGTGGAGACCTATGGCCTGACCGCGGCGCAGGCGGACAGCTTCTTCGCCAATCCGACCACCGTGCGGCTGAATGTCAGCGGTTCGTCGCGCTTCGTCGACTACACCCTGTATTCCTTCGGCCTGCGCATCGTCGGCGACTGACCGGGTGCGGTCCATGGCGCGCCGCGGCGATGCCGCGGCGCGCCATGACCCCGTCATCGCAAGCGCGTAGCCTCGGCGGCCCGCCTGCAGGAGCCGCGCCATGAGCATCGACCATCTCCTCGGCGCGCCCACCTGGTTCGAACTCGGCACCAGCGACCAGGCGGCTGCCGAAGCCTTCTACAGCGGACTGTTCGGCTGGACCCAGCGCAAGACCGCGATGCCGGACGGCAGCCACTACACGATCTTCCAGCTCGACGGCCGCGACGTGGCCGCCTGCTACACGCTGATGGCGGACATGGTCGCCGCCGGGATTCCGCCGCATTGGGGCGTGTACTTCAAGGTCGCCGATTGCGATGCCACGGTGGCGCAGGTACGCGCCCATGGCGGCAAGGCCTTCTGCGAGCCGTTCGAGGTGATGGAGCACCTGCGGATGGCGACGGTCGGCGATCCGGAGGGCGCGGCGTTCAACCTGCACCAGCCGCGCGCGCATCCGGGCGTCGGCGTCATCCGCGAACCGAACTCGGTGCTGTGGGTGGAACTGGCCACCCGCGACATCGCCCGCGCCGAGGCGTTCTACCGCGCCGTGCTCGGCTGGCAGGCCACGCCCCTCGATGCCGGCCCGACCCAGTACCGCGTGCTGTCCTGCGGCGGTTGCGAAACCGGGTTCGGCGGGATGCTGGAGATGAACCAGCAGTGGCAGGGCATCCCGTCGCACTGGTCGATCTACCTGCATGTCGCCGATGTCGACGCCACCCTCGCCCAGGCGGTCGCGCTGGGCGGCAAGGTTTGCGTGCCGGCGTTCGACGTGCCGGGCGTGGGCCGGATCGCCCGCATCGACGATCCCGGCGGCGCCGGCTGCTACGTGATGACGCCTAGCCCACGGGGGTGAGCGGACCGCGCAGGACGATCGGCCGCGTGCCGGGTTCGCGGGCGTCGCCGGCGCGGGCGGCGTCGGCGACCAGGGCGTGCGCTTCGCGCGCGCAGCCGTCGGACGAAGCGGCCGGCAGCGCGGGCGGCATGCCCAGGCCGCTGCCGATGCCGATCGCCATCAGGCTGAGTGCCAATGCGCCGCGCCACAACACATGCTGCAGGGATTTCATGGTGCTTCCTCGGTCGTGGCATGGGGGAGGCGTGGGCCACACCAACGAAGATGCGCCCGCCAGGCGGAAGGTTGCAGTGCGGGAGGTCGCGGTGACGACCGGCATCCCGGGCTGCGCCGGGATGCTGTCGCGATGGCAAAAATCGATTCGCCCGGGTAAATTCCGAAAAACTGCCGCCGGTTTGTTCCGGGGCGCTGGATATGGCAACAATACGGGCCTGATCGCCGGTCTTTCCGGCCCCGGAGTGCGTCATGGCTGAGCTGAAGGAAGCGCGCGTCCCCGATATCGGCGGTCACGGTGACGTGCCGGTGATCGAATTGCTGGTCAAGCCCGGCGACACCGTGGCCAAGGACCAGGGATTGGTCACCCTGGAATCCGACAAGGCGACGATGGAAGTGCCATCGCCGTTCGCCGGCGTGGTCGAGGAGCTGAAGGTCAAGCTCGGCGACACCCTGTCCGAAGGCGGGCTGGTCGCGATCATCGCCGTATCCGACAGCCGACCGGCTGCCCAGGCCGGCGATGCGGCCGCTGCTCCCGCGCCTGCGGCCGCAGCGCCGGCGCCGGTCGCCGAAGCGCCGAAGCCGGAACCGGTGGCGACGCCGGCGCCTGCGCAGGCGCCCCGCGCCGAAGTCGCCCGCGCCGCCGCCGATCCCGCCGCCGCGCCGATGGGCGCCGGCCTGCCGCCGGTGCGTTTCGAGGCGGATGCCGTGTTGCCCGACAAGGTGCCCTACGCCAGCCCCGCGGTGCGCCTGTTCGCGCGCGAACTCGGCGTCGACCTGATGCAGGTGGCCGGCAGCGAACGCGGTGGCCGCATCGGCAAGGCCGACGTGCAGAACTTCGTCAAGGCCGCGCTGGCCGGCGGCATCGCTGCGCCGGTGGCTGCGGCTGGCGGTGGTGGTGGCGGTGGGCTGAACCTGATCCCGTGGCCGAAGGTCGACTTCGCCAAGTTCGGCGCGATCGAAAGCAAGCCGCTGTCGCGCATCCAGAAAATTTCCGGCGCCAACCTTGCGCGCAACTGGGCGATGATCCCGCACGTCACCCAGCACGACGATGCCGACATCACCGATCTCGAGGCGTTGCGCGTGGCGCTCAACGACGAGAACGCCAAGGCGATCGCCGCGGGCAAGGCCGGCAAGCTGACCATGCTCGCCTTCCTGATCAAGGCCAGCGTGGCCGCGTTGAAGAAATACCCGAACTTCAACGCCTCGCTGGACGGCGACAACCTCGTCCTCAAGCAGTACTACAACATCGGTTTCGCCGCCGACACGCCGAACGGTTTGGTGGTGCCGGTGCTGCGCGATGCCGACAAGAAGGGCGTGATGGAGATCGCCCGCGAGATGGGCGAGCTGGCCGCCGCCGCGCGCGACGGCAAGCTCAAGCCGGAGCAGATGCAGGGCGGCTGCTTCACCATCAGCTCGCTGGGCGGGATCGGCGGCACCGCGTTCACCCCGATCATCAACGCGCCGGAAGTGGCGATCCTGGGCGTGTCGAAGTCGGACACCAAGCCCGTCTGGAATGGCGAGAAGTTCAAGCCGCGCTTGATCCTGCCGCTGTCGCTGAGCTACGACCACCGCGTGATCGACGGCGCCGCCGCGGCGCGCTTCACCGCCTACCTGGCGCAACTGCTGGGCGACCTGCGGCGGGCGATGCTGTAAGCCGATGCAGCCGGACACGGGCCAGCGACTGCGCGAGGCCGGGGATCGCGTCCGCCAGGCCGCCGATGCCGCCGCGGACACCGGGCTGCGCGACCTGCAGCCGTTGCTGGACAGCAAGCTGCTCTCGGTCTCGGGGGTGACGATCACCGTCGGCGGCTTGCTGCTGGCCGCCATCGTCGCCATCGCGGTCTGGTTGCTTGCGTGGCTGTTGCGGCGCGCGCTGCAGCGCTACGCCAAGCGCAATCCGGACGTGAACCAGGCGGCGGTGTATACCGTTTCGCGGATCGCCAACTACGTGCTGATCCTGGTGGGCGTGTTGCTCGCCTTCGATGCGGCCGGCATCCCGGTCGGCAAGTTCACCGTGTTCGCCGGCGCGCTGGGCGTCGGCCTTGGCTTCGGCCTGCAGGCGATCTTCAACAACTTCGTGTCCGGCCTGATCCTGCTGTTCGACCGCTCGCTGAAGATCGGCGATTTCATCGAACTCGACAGCGATACCCGCGGCACCGTGCGCGCCATCAACATCCGTTCCACCCGCATCACCACCAACGACAACATCGACGTGCTGGTGCCGAATTCGGAGTTCATGACCAAGCGGGTGGTGAACTGGACCTACAGCTCGCCGGACCGGCGCATCCGAGTGCCGTTCGACGTGGCCTATGGCAGCGACAAGGAACTGGTGAAGAAGGCCGCGCTGGAAGCCGCCGCCAAGGTGCCTTTCACCCTGGCCACCGAAGGCGACCGGCAACCGCAGGTATGGCTGGTCGGCTTCGGCGGCAGCCAGGTGAACTACGAACTGGTGGTGTGGCTCAACGAATCGGCCTCGCGCCGCAACGCGGCGGTGAAGGCGGCCTACCTGTGGGAACTCGATACCGCGCTCAATGCGCACGGCATCGAGATCCCGTTCCCGCAGCAGGACCTGCGCGTGCGCAGCCTGTTCGGGCTGGAAGGGGCCGAGGCGCTGGCCGCGCTGCGGATGGACGCCGCGCGGGCAGGCGAGATGCCGTCGCCCAGGGCGACGCAGGCGCTGAATGCCGACGAGCGTGCGCAGTTGGCGCGCAACGATGCACGGCTGGATACCGAACGCGGGATGCAGGAGGACGCGGCGCGCGCCGCCGCCGACCGCGCACGCGCCCCGAATGCGCCCGATGGGCAGACAGGCTGACAGGAGAGAAGCAATGGCGACGATCGAATCCAAGGTGCCCGACATCGGCGGCCACAGCGACGTGCCGGTGATCGAGGTGCTGGTCGCCGTGGGCGACACCGTGAAGAAGGACCAGGGCCTGGTCACGCTGGAATCGGACAAGGCCACGATGGAAGTGCCGGCGGTGGCCGACGGCGTGGTCACCGCGCTGAAGGTGAAGCTGGGCGACAACGTGTCCGAGGGTGCGGTGATCGCGCTGATCGAGAGTGGCGCTGCTGCTGCGCCTGCGCCGACGACGGCGGCCGCACAGCCGCCTGCTGCCGCGCCGGCTGCCGCAGCGGCACCGGCCACGCCCGCACCCGCGCCCGCGCCCGCGCCGCAGGCGGCCACGGCCTCCGGCCGCAAGGCCGACATCGACTGCGCGATGGTGGTGATCGGCGCTGGTCCCGGCGGCTATACCGCCGCGTTCCGCAGCGCCGACCTCGGTCTCGATACCGTCCTCATCGAACGTTACGCCAGCCTCGGCGGCGTCTGCCTCAACGTCGGCTGCATTCCGTCGAAGGCCTTGCTGCATGCCGCCGACGTGATCGAACAGGCCGCGCATGCCGGCGATTACGGCGTCGATTTCGGTGCGCCGAAGATCAACATCGACACCTTGCGCGGCTACAAGGACAAGGTGGTCGGACAGCTCACCAAGGGCCTGTCCGGCATGGCCAAGCAGCGCAAGGTGCGGGTGGTGCAGGGCACCGCGAAGTTCGTGTCCGCGAATGAACTCGAGATCGCCGATGCCGATGGCAAGACGCAGTTGCTGCGCTTCGCCCGCTGCATCATCGCCGCCGGCTCGCAGCCGGTGAAACTGCCTGCGTTCCCGTGGGACGACGCGCGCATCATGGACTCCACCGACGCGCTCAACCTGGCCGACGTGCCGAAGAAACTGCTGGTCGTCGGCGGCGGCATCATCGGCCTGGAGATGGCCACGGTGTATCGCGCGCTGGGCAGCGAGGTGACCGTAGTCGAGTTCATGGACCAGCTGATGCCGGGCGCGGACAAGGACCTGGTCAAGCCGCTGGCCGACCGCTTGAAGAAGCAGGGCGTGGCCGTGCACCTGAAGACGAAAGTGACCGAAGCCAAGGCGCAGAAGAACGGCATCGCCTGCGGTTTCGAGGGCGAGAGCATTCCCGAGGGCAAGCTGTACGACCGCGTGCTGGTCTCGGTGGGACGCGCGCCGAACGGCGCCAAGATCGGCGCGGACAAGGCCGGCGTGGCGGTGACCGAGCGCGGCTTCATCAACGTCGACCGGCAGATGCGCACCAACGTGCCGCACATCTTCGCCATCGGCGACCTGGTCGGGCAGCCGATGCTGGCGCACAAGGCGACCCACGAAGGCAAACTCGCGGCGGAAGTCGCCGCCGGCGAGAAGAAGGAATGGGTGGCGCGGGTGATCCCCAGCGTGGCCTATACCGATCCGGAAATCGCCTGGGTCGGCGTCACCGAGACCGAGGCGAAGGCCAAGGGCCTGAAGGTCGGCGTCGGCAAGTTCCCGTGGGCGGCCTCGGGCCGCGCCATCGGCCTGTCGCGCACCGAGGGCTTCACCAAGCTGGTGTTCGACGAGGAAACGCACCGCGTCATCGGCGGCGGCATCGTCGGCGTGCATGCGGGCGAATTGATCGCCGAGATCGGCCTGGCCATCGAGATGGGCTGCGAAGTCCACGACATCGGCCACACCATCCATCCGCATCCCACCCTGAGCGAGTCGGTGGGGATGGCGGCGGAAGTCTTCGACGGCTCGATCACCGACCTGTACATCCCGAAGAAGAACTAGGCGCCAGGCCCGGGATCGGCGCAAAAAAGAAGCCCCGACGGGGATGGCCGGGGCTTCGGGCGCCCTTCCTGAGCTGACGAGGAGGGGAGCGGGCGCCGGGCAATGTGACCCCCGAAACCTGGGAAAGTTTCGCCCTCGGCCCGAAGTCTTTTGGCGGTTGCCCGGTCATTTTCACGCCTGCTATACTTTTCCGGCTTCGCAGGAGGGTTTTCGTCTCTTGCGGCACCGTACCGAAAGCCTGGGTTGACCGCGTGCTGAATTCCGCTGCCGCGGGCCGGCGGCTGGCGCTGCGGGTGGTGGCCTTTCAGGCCCTCGCCACGCTGCTGACAGCCCTGGCCTGTCTGACGATCGGGCAACGCGCCGCCCTGGCGGCGCTGGCCGGGGGCGGGGCGATGACCCTGGGCAGCCTTGCGGCGGCCTGGGGGGCGTTCGGCGGTGGCGTGGTCGGTGCCGGTACGGCGCTGGGCCGGCTGCTGCTGGGCACGGCGGTGAAATGGTTGGTCGTCGCCGTGGGCCTGTACCTGGCGATGGCGGTATGGCGGTTGCCGGCGGTGCCGGTGCTGGCCGGGGCGGCACTGGCCGCAGCGGCATTCATGTTCGCGGTTAAGCGTGGTACGACGAGGACGACGGCGTGATCTTGGAAGGCTTGCTGAAAGTGCTGGAACCGGAAGGCGGCGAGAGCGGTGGCGGCCTGACCGGCTACATCGTCCACCACCTGACCCACAATGCCATCCAGCTGGGCGGCGACAAGTTCCACCTCGATTCGTGGGCGATCGCGCTGGCGCTGGGCCTGCTGGCCTGCTTCCTGCTGTGGACCCAGGCGCGCAAGGCGACCTCGGGCGTGCCGTCCAAGCCGCAGGCCTTCGTCGAGCTGGTGGTCGAGTTCGTCGACTCCCAGGTCAAGGACACCTTCCACGGCGACCGTCGCTTCATCGCGCCGCTGGCCCTGACCATCTTCGTCTGGGTCGTGTTCATGAACACGATGGACCTGCTGCCGCTGGACCTGCCGTCGGCGGTGATCACCGCGACCGCCGGCCAGGAAGCCGCGCACCACACCTTCCTGCGCATGGTGCCGACCGCCGACGTCAACACCACGTTCGCGATGTCGATCACCGTGTTCTTCCTGATCATCTTCTATTCGATCAAGGCCAAGGGCGGCTGGGGCTTCACCAAGGAACTGTTCACCGCGCCGTTCCACGCGCACGGCACCGTCGCCAAGATCGTGCTGGCGATCCCGAACCTGTTCCTGAACCTGGTCGAGTACCTGTCCAAGCCGGTCAGCCTGGGCATGCGACTGTTCGGCAACATGTACGCCGGCGAGCTGGTGTTCATGCTGATCGCCGGCCTGTTCATGTCGTGGGTCACCTTCGTGCCCGGCGTGATCTTCAACTCGGTGTGGGCGATCTTCCACATCCTGATCATCCTGCTGCAGGCCTTCATCTTCATGGTGCTGACCGTCGTCTACCTGGCGATGGCGCACGAGCACCATTGATCCGCGTTCCACCTTTCTTGTCCGTTCCATTCCACTTTTCACAGTAGTTAGAAACCGGAGATCCACCATGGAAGCACTTGCCAACGTCCAGGCCTTCACCGCCGTCGCCATCGGCATCATCGTCGGCCTGGGTGCGCTCGGCGCCGCCCTCGGCATCGGCGTCATGGGCTCGAAGTTCCTCGAATCCGCCGCCCGCCAGCCGGAACTGGTCCCGATGCTGCAGGGCCGCATGTTCCTGCTCGCCGGCCTGATCGACGCGGCGTTCCTGATCGGCGTCGGCGTGGCGATGATGTTCGCGTTCGCCAACCCGCTGCTGGCCGCCGTCCAGGCCGCCACCGGCGCCTAAGCGGCAACGCGTTGCGGTGCGCGCGATCCGTCGCGCGCGCCGTTTGTTGAAGCGCCGCGGCATGCCGCCGTGGCGCAGCCTTGAACGGCCCGCATCGGCGGGCGCGTTCGAATCGCAAGGTACGACATGAATCCGACCTTCATGACATTGCTGGGCCAGATGATCAGCTTCGCGATCCTGATCTGGTTCACCGTCAAGTTCATCTGGCCGCCGCTGATGTCGGCGATCGAGGAACGCCAGCAGAAGATCGCCGCTGGCCTGGCTGCCGCCGACAACGCGCAGAAGGACCTGGCGCAGGCGCAGGACAAGGTCAACGAGGAACTCAAGGCCGCGCGCAGCAAGGCCAACGAGATCATCGAGCAGGCCCACCAGCGCGCCAACCAGCTGATCGACGCGGCCAAGGCCGACGCGATCGCCGAGGGCAACCGCCAGAAGGCGCTGGCCGAGGCCGAGATCGAGGCCGCCGCCAACCGCGCCAAGGAAGACCTGCGCAAGCAGGTGTCCCTGCTCGCCGTGTCCGGCGCCGAGAAGCTGCTGAAGCGCGAGATCAACGCCAACGACCAGAAGGCGCTGATCGACGAGCTGGCCGCGCAGCTGTAAGGACCGGACGATGAGCCAGGCCCTGACCCTCGCACGTCCCTACGCCCGCGCCGCGTTCTCGCTGGCGCGCGATGCCGGCGCGTTGCCCGCCTGGTCGGACGCGCTCGCGTTCGCCGCGCGCGTGGCCGCCGACCCGCAGGTCGCGGGCCTGCTCGGCAACCCGAAGCTGACCCAGGCCGATGCCGCCACCCTGCTCGCGCCGGAAGGCGCGAACGCGCTGTTCGGCAACTTCCTCGGCCTGCTGTTCGAGAACGGTCGCCTGCCGCTGCTGCCGGAGATCGCCGGCCTGTACGACGAGCTGCGTTTCGACGCCGAGCGCGTGGTCAAGGCCAAAGTCACCTCCGCGGCGGCGCTGCCGGCCGGCGAACTCGAGACCATCAAGGCCGCGCTATCGAGGCGCTTCGGCCGCGAGGTCGAGATCGAGACGGCGGTCGATGCCGAGCTGATCGGCGGCGCGGTGATCGATGCAGGCGACGTCGTGATCGACGGTTCGATCAAGGGCAAGCTCGGCCGCCTCGAAACGGCGCTGTCGCACTAATTCGTTCGTAGAAACTTTTATTTGAATCCGGTTGGCGGAAACGCCGGCACCAAGGAAACCAAGATGGCCACCACCACGCTCAACCCGTCCGAAATCAGCGAACTGATCAAGACCCGCATCGAGAAGGTCAAGCTTTCCGCCGAAGCGCGCAACGAAGGCACCGTGACCTCGGTGTCCGACGGCATCGTGCGCATCCACGGCCTGGCCGACGTGATGCAGGGCGAAATGATCGAGCTGCCGGGCAACACCTTCGCGCTGGCGTTGAACCTGGAGCGCGACTCGGTCGGCGCCGTGGTGCTGGGCGACTACGAGAACCTGCGCGAAGGCGACGTCGCCAAGACCACCGGCCAGATCCTGTCGGTGCCGACCGGTCCGGAACTGCTGGGCCGCGTGGTCAACGCGCTCGGCGAAGCCATCGACGGCAAGGGCCCGATCGACGCCAAGGTCTCGGCGCCGGTGGAATGCATCGCCCCGGGCGTGATCTGGCGCAAGTCGGTCAGCCAGCCGGTGCAGACCGGTTACAAGTCGGTCGACAGCATGATCCCGATCGGCCGCGGCCAGCGCGAGCTGATCATCGGCGACCGCCAGACCGGCAAGACCGCGCTCGCCATCGACGCGATCATCAACCAGAAGCACAGCGGCATTAAGTGCGTGTACGTGGCCATCGGCCAGAAGAACTCGACCATCGCCAACATCGTGCGCAAGCTGGAAGAGCACGGCGCGATGGCCTACACCACCGTGGTCGCCGCCTCGGCGTCCGAGTCGGCCGCGATGCAGTACATCAGCGCCTACTCCGGCTGCACCATGGGCGAGTACTTCCGCGACCGCGGCGAAGACGCGCTGATCATCTACGACGACCTGTCCAAGCAGGCCGTGGCCTACCGCCAGATCTCCCTGCTGCTGCGCCGCCCGCCGGGCCGCGAAGCCTACCCGGGCGACGTGTTCTACCTGCACTCCCGCCTGCTGGAACGCGCCGCGCGCGTGTCCGAGGAGTACGTGGAGAAGTTCACCAACGGCGCCGTCAAGGGCAAGACCGGTTCGCTGACTGCGCTGCCGATCATCGAGACCCAGGCCGGCGACGTGTCCGCGTTCGTGCCGACCAACGTGATCTCGATCACCGACGGCCAGATCTTCCTGGAAACCGACCTGTTCAACGCCGGCATCCGCCCGGCGGTGAACGCCGGCATCTCGGTGTCGCGCGTGGGTGGCGCGGCGCAGACCAAGATCATGAAGAAGCTGTCCGGCGGCATCCGCATCGCGCTGGCGCAGTACCGCGAGCTGGCGGCGTTCGCGCAGTTTGCTTCCGACCTGGACGACGCGACCCGCAAGCAGCTGGAGCGCGGCCAGCGCGTCACCGAGCTGATGAAGCAGAAGCAGTACGCGCCGATGTCGGTGGCCGAGCAGGCGCTGTCGATCTACGCGGTGGACAAGGGCTACATGGACGACGTGGCGGTCAACAAGATCATCGCGTTCGAAACCGGCCTGCACGCGCACTTCGCCAACACCGCGGGCGAGCTGATGAAGTCGGTCGCCGCCAGCGGCGACTGGAACGACGACATCGAGGCCGCGTTCAAGAAGGGCATCGAGGACTTCAAGGCGACCGGCAGCTGGTAATCGGCACCGGAAGCAAGCGCGCGGGTTAACCACCCGCGCCGTCGATCCACGGGTAGTGGCTTCAAAGAAGACGAGACGAGCATGGCAGGCGGACGCGAAATCAAGACGAAGATCAAGAGCGTGCAGAACACCCGCAAGGTGACGCGCGCGCTCGAAATGGTCTCGGCCTCCAAGATCCGCAAGGCGCAGGACCGGATGAAGCAGTCGCGTCCGTACGCACGGGCGATGAAGCAGCTGATCGGCCACCTGGCGCAGGCGAATTCCGAGTACCGCCACCCGTACCTGGTCGAGCGCGCGGACATCAAGCGCGTCGGCTACGTGATCGTGTCGTCGGATCGCGGCCTGGCCGGCGGCCTGAACAACAACATGTTCCGCAAGCTGCTGGTCGAGTTCCGCCAGTGGCAGGAAAAGGGCGTCGAAGTCGACGTCGTCACCATCGGCCAGAAGGCCTCGGTGTTCTTCCGCCGGATCAAGGTCGGCATGCTGGCCTCGGTCACCCACCTCGGCGACGTGCCGCACGTCGAGCAGCTGGTCGGCGTGATCAAGGTGATGCTGGACGCGTACACCGCGGGCAAGGTCGACAAGGTGTTCCTGTCGTACAACGACTTCGTCAACACCATGACCCAGAAGGCGACCTTCGACCAGCTGCTGCCGCTGCCGGCGGCGGAAACCCAGGTGGCCAAGCACGACTGGGACTACCTGTACGAACCGGACGCGGAGACCGTGCTGGACCACGTGCTGACCCGCTACGTCGAGTCGCTGGTGTACCAGGCGGTGCTGGAGAACGTGGCCTCCGAGCATGCCGCGCGCATGGTCGCGATGAAGGCCGCCAGCGACAACGCCAGCAAGCTGATCGACACCCTGAACCTGGTCTACAACAAGGCCCGCCAGGCGGCGATCACGCAGGAAATTTCGGAAATCGTCGGCGGCGCCGCGGCGGTTTAAGCAAGCGGCTCCAGATCAAGCCAGCTCCAGTTAAGTACTTTCAAATCAAGCAGCATTCAAGAGTTCCCGAGGAAACATCCATGAGCAACCAGGGCAAGGTCGTACAGATCATCGGCGCCGTCGTCGACGTCGAATTCCCGCGCGAGAGCGTGCCGAAGGTGTACGACGCGTTGAAGGTGCAGGGCACCGACATCACGCTGGAAGTGCAGCAGCAGCTGGGCGACGGCGTCGTGCGCACCATCGCGCTCGGCTCCACCGACGGCCTGAAGCGCAACCTGGTGGCCGAGAACACCGGCCGCGCGATCTCGGTGCCGGTCGGCATCGGCACGCTGGGCCGCATCATGGACGTGCTGGGCAACCCGATCGACGAGGCCGGCGCGGTCAAGGCCGACACCACCTGGGAAATCCACCGTGCGGCGCCGTCGTACGAAGACCAGGCCAGCACCACCGAGCTGCTGGAAACCGGCATCAAGGTGATCGACCTGATGTGCCCGTTCGCCAAGGGCGGCAAGGTCGGCCTGTTCGGCGGCGCCGGCGTGGGCAAGACCGTCAACATGATGGAACTGATCAACAACATCGCGACCGAGCACAGCGGCCTGTCGGTGTTCGCCGGCGTGGGCGAGCGTACCCGCGAAGGCAACGACTTCTACCACGAGATGCAGGAATCCGGCGTCGTCAACGTGCAGGAGCCGGAGAAGTCGAAGGTGGCGATGGTGTACGGCCAGATGAACGAGCCGCCGGGAAATCGCCTGCGCGTGGCGCTGACCGGCCTGACCATGGCCGAGTACTTCCGCGACGAAGGCCGCGACGTGCTGCTGTTCGTCGACAACATCTACCGCTACACCCTGGCCGGTACCGAAGTGTCGGCGCTGCTGGGCCGCATGCCGTCGGCGGTGGGCTACCAGCCCACGCTCGCCGAGGAAATGGGCGTGCTGCAGGAGCGCATCACCTCGACCAAGACCGGTTCGATCACCTCGATCCAGGCCGTGTACGTGCCCGCGGACGACCTGACCGACCCGTCGCCGGCGACCACCTTCGCCCACTTGGACGCCACCGTGGTGTTGAGCCGCAACATCGCCTCGCTCGGCATCTACCCGGCGGTCGATCCGCTCGACTCGACCAGCCGCCAGCTGGACCCGAACGTGATCGGCAACGAGCACTACGAGACCGCGCGCCGCGTGCAGGCCACCCTGCAGAAGTACAAGGAACTGAAGGACATCATCGCGATCCTGGGCATGGACGAGCTGTCGGAAGACGACAAGCTGGCGGTGGCCCGCGCGCGCAAGATCGAGCGCTTCTTCAGCCAGCCGTTCACCGTGGCCGAAGTGTTCACCGGTTCGCCGGGCAAGTACGTGCCGCTGAAGGACACCATCCGCGGCTTCAAGGGCATCGTGGACGGCGAGTACGACCACCTGCCGGAGCAGGCGTTCTACATGGTCGGCTCGATCGACGAGGCCGTCGAGAAGGCGAAGAAGCTGGCGGCCTGATCCGCTAGCTTCGACTAAAGAGGAATCACGATGGCATCCACCATCCGTTGCGACATCGTCAGCGCCGAGGCCGAGATCTTCCACGGCGAGGCCGAACTGGTCGTCGCCACCGGCGAGCTCGGCGAGCTGGGCATCGCGCCCAAGCACGCGCCGCTGATCACCCGCCTCAAGCCGGGCAAGGTCGTGGTGACCGTGCCGGGCGGCGAGAAGCTGGACTTCGCGATCTCCGGCGGCATCCTCGAGGTGCAGCCGACGGTCGTGACCGTGCTGGCCGACACCGCGATCCGCGCGCAGGACATCGACGAAGCCGCCGTGCGCGCGGCCAAGGAAGAGGCCGAGCGCATCATCGCCCACCGCGGCGAGGCGATGGAGATCGCCGAGGCGCAGCAGCGCCTGGCCGAAGTCACCGCGCAGCTGCAGGCGCTGGAGCGTTTGCGCAAGAACCTCAAGCACTGAGGCTCGCGCGATAGCGCTTCAGCGAAAACGCCGGCGAAAGCCGGCGTTTTTCGTTTGCGATCGCGGGAAAACCCGGAAGGCGAGATCGGTCAGCGCTTCTTGTTGTAGACCCAGTGCCGCGACAGCAGGAAGCCAATCCCGCCGGAGAGTAGGTCCGCGCCCGGCTTGAGCAGCTGCGCCCCGCGCAGGCCGAAGACATCGTCCAGGTGGGCGACGATCCAGGTGTTCAGCACCGTCAATGCGATCCACATGCAGACGAAGCGGATCGCCGCGTGGCGGCCGACATGGGTATCGTCGCCGGCGAAGGTCCATTTGCCGTTGAGCCAGAAGCCCAGGCAGGCGCCGGCGAGACGGCCGATCACGTTGGCCGGCTCGACTGCCATCACCCACTCGCTGAGCGCCAGCATCAGCCCGTACTCGAGCAGCCATTGGGCGATGCCGATGACGGCGTAGGAGGCGGCGTGGCGGCGCAGGGTCATGGCGGCGCATTGTCCGGGATGCGCCACCACTGCGCATCGCCGGCGGTGGCGGCCAGTGCCGCGCCGCTGCGTTGCAGCCCGGCGCGCTGCGCCGGGGTGAGCGTCGCCGGTCGCAGGAGCACGTGCGCGATGCGGTTCGCGTGCAGCAGGTGCGCCCATGCCCGGCCGCTGGGGTCGGCGTCGGCCTCGATGCCGGCGGCTTCCCAGCGCGGCGAATACCACAGCATGTTGCGGCCGCGCTGGCCGAGTTCGGCCAGCGCGATGCTGCTGCCGGGCAGCAGCAAGACCGTGCCGGCGTGGTTGCCGGCAGCGCGCAGGCGCGCCGCCAATATGCGCTCGGGCAGGTAACGCTCCAGCAACGGCGCGTCCCGTCCGGCGGCGGCGATCGTGTATTTCAGCGCACCGGTGCGCAGCATCCAGTTGGCATTGGTGGCGAAGGCCAGGTTGAGCATGCACAACGCCCAGAACGCGGCGTTGGCACCGCGTGCCAGCGGATAGGCGACGACCAGCGCGGGAATGGCCAAGGCCAGTCCCGGTTGCAGGTAGCGCGCGTACTGCAGCGGCAGCAGCGGCAGCAAGACGGCGGCGCCGGCCACGAGCGCGAGTCCGCGGGTGCGGGCATCGCGCAGGGCGAGCAGCCACACCCCGGCCAGCGCGACCAGCGCGAAGCCGAAACCGCCGTCGAAGGATTCCAGGTAGTGCTCGGTGTCGAAGCTGATGTCCCACAGCACGTCGACATCCAGGCCGGCTCGCCAACGGGGGTCATCCAAGTCCCTGACCGCGAAATATGGCGACCGGAACGTGGCGTTCAGCAGCGGCAACAACGGATTGCCGGCGATGGACCAGGCAGTCAGGTAGCTGGAGGCGCCGATGGCGAAGGTGACGAGCATGGCAAGCGGCAGCCAGCGCCACGGGATGGCTGCGCGGTGCCGCCACCACGCCCATGCCAGCAGCGGCAATGCGACTACGCCATGCATCAACTTGAACCCCCAGAGCGCACCGAACAGGATCGCGCCCGCGAACAGCGCGCGCGCTCCGGACGCGGCGTTGTCGCGCAATACCAGCCATGCCAGCGCCGGCAGCAAGGCCATCGCCGGCAGTTCGGTCTGCATCCCGGCCGCCAGGTGCATGCTCATCGGCAGGCTGCCCAGCAGGGCGACCGCCCACCATCGGCGGCGCGCATCGCCGCCAAGCGCGCCGACCAGGGCGAACGCCGCGGCGGCGGAGATCCCCAGCCACAGGCCGTCCAGCGCACCGCGCGCTTCCGTGCCGGCCAGCACCTGCGCCACCCCCTGCAGGACGTCGCCGGCCCATGGCGCCAGCGCCCACACCTGCAGGTTCGGATCCATCGCGTAGCGCGCGGTTTCCTGCAGCTGCCAGGGCAGCCCAAGGTGGTAGACCACGTCGTCGTACTGCATGGTCGGCAGCCAGGCGCCGGTGCTGGCCAGGCCGAGCAGCAGGATCGCGGCGGTCGATGCGATCGGCGCGGCGCGCGCGGCGTCGTCGAAATGCCGCCATGCGCTGCGGCAGGCATCGGCGATGGCCGTGCGCCGCCATGCGATCAAGCCGATGCATGCCAGGGCATAGACCGCGCGATGGTGGATCGGCCATGGCAACAGCCAGCCCAGCGTGCCGGCGATGAGCGCAAGGCCAAGCACCAGGGCGACTGGGCCGGCCATGACAAGGCTGCCGATGGCGATGGCCGCTGCGGCCAGCATGGCTACCGCGAGCATCGGAACGGGGCCGGCGAAAACGCACAAGGCAAGCAGCCAGAGGGCGGAAAGCGCGGCGGCAAGGCTCCAGCCCAGCCATCGCTGCAACGGCCAGGCCGCGACCAGCGCCAGCAATGCCAACAGCGCATGCTCGAAGAAGCGCGGGAACGGCAATGCCTCCCACAGGCGGTGCACGCCAAGACCGGCTGCGCAGGCGGCCATGCCTGCCCACAACAGCGAGGCGGGAACATGGCGATGAACACGGGAGAAAAACGACATGCACGGGATGCTAGGGATTCCCCGGTCGACGTCAATCCCCGCACGCACGGCGCATCGGTGCCGCTAGAATCGGGTCGCTCCGCAACCGGGAACACACATGGCCACAGCGTTGCACGTGATCATCCTCGCCGCCGGCGAAGGCAAGCGCATGAAATCCGCGGTGCCGAAGGTGCTGCAGAAGATCGCCGGCAGGCCGATGCTGGCGCAGGTGGTCGATACCGCGCGCGCGCTGCAGCCGGCCGGCATCCATGTGGTCTACGGCCATGGCGGCGATGCGGTGCGCGCCGCCTTCGCCGGGCAAGCCGACCTGCAGTGGGCCGAGCAGGCCCGGCAGCTCGGCACCGGCCACGCGGTGCAGCAGGCGATGCCGAACGTGCCGGACGACGTGCGCGTGCTGGTGCTGTACGGCGACGTGCCGCTGATCACCACCCAGTCCTTGCGGCGGCTGCTCGACGCGCCGGGCCGGCTGGCGGTGCTCGCCGCGGAATTGCACGATCCAGCCGGCTACGGCCGCATCCTGCGCGATCCCGAAGGCCGTGTCGCGGCGATCGTCGAGCACAAGGACGCCGACGACGAGCAACGCCGCATCCGCCTGGTCAACACCGGCGTGATCGCCGCCGATTCCACCGCGCTCAAGCGCTGGCTGGAACAGCTGCGCAACGACAATGCGCAGGGCGAGTACTACCTCACCGACGTGTTCGCCGCGGCGGCCGACGAATACGCGGCGGCGGAGATCGTGGTGGTGGCCGATCCGCTGGAAACCGAAGGCGCCAACGATCCCTGGCAGCTGGCCCAGCTGGAACGCGCGTTGCAGCTGCGGCTGGCGCGCGCGCTGTGCATCGATGGCGCGCGCCTCGCCGATCCCGCGCGGATCGACATCCGCGGCAAGGTGACGGTCGGCCGCGACGTCGAGATCGACGTCGACGTGGTGTTCGAAGGCGAAGTCAGCCTGGGCGATGGCGTGCGCATCGGGCCGTTCTGCCGGATCAAGGATGCATCGCTGGCCGCCGGCACCGAGGTGCGCGCGCATTGCGACATCGACGGCGCGCGCAGCGAGGGCGCGGTGCACATCGGTCCGTATGCGCGGCTGCGGCCGGGCACCGTGCTCGCCGATGGCGCGCACATCGGCAACTTCGTCGAGACCAAGAACGCGAAGGTCGGCGTGGGCAGCAAGGCCAACCACCTGACCTATCTCGGCGATGCGGTGATCGGTGCGGGGGTGAATATCGGCGCCGGCACCATCACCTGCAACTACGACGGCGCCAACAAGTCCACCACGACCATCGGCGACAACGCCTTCATCGGCTCGAACAGCTCACTGGTCGCACCGGTGACCATCGGCGACGGCGCGACCATCGGAGCGGGATCGACCATCGGCAAGGATGCGCCCGCCGGCAAGTTGACCGTGGCGCGCGCGCGGCAGGTGACGCTGGACGGATGGCACCGGCCGGTGAAGAAGCCGAAGTAGCCGTTACGCCGGCAGCACCATCGATACGCACAGCCCGCCGTCCTGGCGGTTGAGCAGGGCGATGCGGCCGCCATGCGCTTCGGCGATCTCGCGCGCAAGCGCGAGGCCAAGCCCGGTGCCATGGCGCTTGGTCGAATAGAACGGCAGCAGCGCGTTCGCCAGCACCGCCTCGTTCATGCCGCTGCCGCGGTCCAGCACGTCGATGCGCCAGCCTTCCGGGGTGCGCCGGATCGACAGGCGGACTTCATTCGCGGGCGATCCGGATTCGTGCGCGTTCTTCAGCAGGTTGAGCAGGGCCTGTTCCATCTGCGCGGCATCGAAGCGGGCGATGCCGTCGGCCGGCTGCAGCTCCAGCGCGAACTCGACCTGGGTCCGCAATTGTTCGGCGAAGCGCCGCCATTCCAGCGGTTCGCTGCGCGGCGACGGCAATTTCGCGAAGCGCGCGTAATCGCGGATGAAGCCCTCCAGATGGCGTGCGCGATCCTCGATGGTGGTCAGCGCCTCCGGCAGGCGCTCGGTCTTGCCTCGGCGCAGCAGCTCGGCGCTGGAATGCGCCAGCGAGGCGATCGGCGCCAGCGAATTGTTGAGTTCGTGGCTGATCACCCGGATCACCTTCTTCCAGGTCTGCACTTCCTGCCGGCGCAGCTCGGCGGTGAGCTGGCGCAGCAGCACCAGTTCGTGCACGCGGCCGTTGAGGCGGAAGCTGCGCCGGGCGAGGTGGTAGATATCCTCGTCGTCGGCGTCGCCGACGGTGAACATGCCGTCGCCGCCGCGTTCGAAGGCCTCGCGCACCGCGGGGTCGGCGGCGGCGAGCACGTCGTCGAAGGCGCGGCCTTCCAGCCGCCGACCTTCGCCGAGCATGCGCCGCGCGGCGAGGTTGCCCAGCACCACGCGCTGCGCGGCATCGACCAGCACCATCGCCACCGGCGTGTTCTGCACCATGGTGTCGAGCAGCAGCTCGCGCTGCACCAGCGCCAGGCGCTGTTCGCGCAGCGCGTTGCCGAGCGCGTTGTGCGCATCCACCAGTTCGATCAGGTCGCTGGCCTTGTCCCAGGTGATGCCGAAGCTGAAATCGCCATCGCGATAACTGGCGACGGTGCCGGCGAGTGCGCGGAACAAGGCGCGCATCGGCACCAGCGCGCGCCAGATCACGGTGGCGACGATGCCGCCGATCGCGCCGGCGGGGAGCAACGCGGCGGCCCATGGCTGCAGCCAGCGCGACAGCAGCCAGCTGGCGAGCGCGGTCGCCACGATGCCGGCGACCGCGATCGCGATCATCCGCACCGCCACCGGCAGCACGCGCAGGACGCGCATCAGCCGCGCGCGATGCCGAGCCGGTCGAGCCGGCGGTACAGCGCCTGCCGCGACAGGCCGAGGTCGGCGGCGGCCTGCGCCAGCACGCCGCCGTTGCGTTCCAGCGCGGCTTCGATCGCGGCGCGGTCCGGCTCGTCGTTGCCGCTCGTTGCGCCGTTCGCGCCGGGCGCGGGTTGCAGGTCGAGGTCGGCGGCGGCGACCTCATCGCCGCGCGCGAGCAAGGCCGCGCGCTGCATCGCGTTGCGCAGCTCGCGCACGTTGCCCGGCCATGTATGCCGCTGCAGCGCGCGGTCGGCGTCTTCGCCGAGGCGCTTGCCGGCGGGGAGGAAATGCCGCGCGAGGGGCAGGATGTCGCGCGGCCGTTGCGCCAGCGGGGGCAGGCGCAATTCGATGCCGTTGAGGCGGTAGTACAGGTCTTCGCGCAAGCGGCCGTCGGCGATCAGCGCCTGCAGGTTGGCGTTGGTGGCGCTGACGATGCGCACCTTGACGCTGCGCTCGCGGTTGCTGCCGAGGCGCTCGAAGCGGCCGGTCTCGAGCACGCGCAGCAGCTTCACCTGGCCGGCCAGCGGCAGGGTGCCGATCTCGTCGAGGAACAAGGTGCCGCCGTCGGCCGCCTCGAACTTGCCTTCGCGCGGCTTGTTGGCGCCGGTGTAGGCGCCTGCGTCGGCGCCGAATAGTTCGGCTTCGATCAGTTCCGCCGGCAATGCGCCGCAGTTCAGCGCAACGAAGGGACCGCTGCGCACCAGCGAATTGGCATGCACGATCTCGGCAAAGCGTTCCTTGCCCACGCCGTTCGGGCCGGTGATCAGCACCGGCAGTTCCGAACGCGCCACCTGGCAGGCCAGCGCCAGCGCGTTCTCGCTGGCCGGATCCGCATACACGATGCCGCGCAGGTCGTAGTCCTTGAGCAGGGCATCGCGGCGCTTGCGTTCGCTGGCGCTGGCCTGCGCGAGCTCGCGCCTGCTTTCGCCGAGTTCGAGCAGGTTGTTGACGGTGGCGATCAGCTTGCGGTCGTCCCAGGGCTTGGCCAGGTAATCGGCGGCGCCGGCCTTGACCAGTTCGATCGCGGACTCCAGTTGCGTCCATGCGGTGAGCAAGATCACCGGCAAGTCCGGATGCGATGCGCGGATCTGGTGGAACAGCGCCACGCCTTCGTCGCCGGAAGTGGTGTCGGCGTGGAAGTTCATGTCCTGGATCACCAGGTCGACGTCTTCGCGCGCAAGCATCTCCAAGCCATCGCGCGGCGATTCCGCGCGCAGCGTGCGCAGGTCGTGCAACGAGAACAGCACGTCGAGCGCGGTGCCGACCGAGGGGTTGTCGTCGATGACGAGGATCGTGGGCATGCGTAATGCTACGGTGATTCCGCTGCAGAATTGCGGCGATGCCCGTAACTGAGCACGCGGGTGACCTGCCACTGCCCGTCGCGCAGGCGCCAGACCATCACGAAGTCGGCTTCGCCCTCGCAGCGCCCGCCATCGGCCTGGCAGAAGCGGTGCACGCCCTGGGCGATCGCGCCGAAGCCCCTGACCGGCGACACCCGCAGGCCGACTCGCTCGCGGGTGTAATGGCCGCAGGCGTATCGTGCGGTGTTGGCGATCATCGCCTCGCGCGTCCAGCTGACGCCGCCGGTGTCGTGGTAGAACTCGACGTCGGGTGCGAAGTAGCGCGCGTGCGCCTGCAACTGCGCCGGCTCGGCGCAGCGGTTGAAGGCCGCGAACACGGCGTCGTCCAGCGCGGCGATGGTGGTCTCCAGCGATGCCGCTTGCGGCGGCTCGACGGGCGCCGCGCTGGCCGCGGATGCGCCAAGGGCAAGCCACAACGCGATGGCGGGGCGTTTCATTCGATCCTCCCGGGAGTGCAAGCCGGCCGCATCAGACGCTGCGCGTCGCCACCGCCGGCGGCACCGCCGCGGCGCGCCGCGCCGGCCCGAACACCGCGGCCTGGCCGAGCAGCCACAGCGCGATCGCGCCGATCGGCAGGTAGTGCAAGGGCAGGCGCGGCAACTCGTACTTGCCCATCAGCAGCTGGTTGATCGAATACGCCAGCAGCATGCCCAGCGCGATGCCGACCGTGGCCAGCAGGAAGTTCTCGAGCTGGAAGTAGCGCAGGATCTGCCCGCGGGTGGCGCCCAGTGCGCGGCGCACGCCGATCTGCTTGGTGCGTTGCTGCACCCAGAAGCTGGCCAGACCGACGATGCCGAGCGCGGTGACCAGCAGCAGCGCGACGATCACCACCACCAGCATCCACGCCATCGCGCGGTCCTGCTCGAAGTAGCGCGCGCGCACTTCGTCGAAGGTGTCCTGGTTGACCACCAGCAGGTTGGGGTCGGTTTTCTTGAGCGCCTTGATCGCCGCGTCCAGCACCTCGGCGCGGCGCCCGGGTTCGGTGCGCAGGATGTAGTGCTTGCCTGCGCCGTAGTCGCGCAGCGGGAAGATCATCGCGTAGGCGCCCTGGTCCAGGCTGTTCGGCCGGGCGAGTTCCTCGACCACGCCGATCACGCGGGTGGGCGATTCGGTCCAGCTGTAGAACACCTTGCCGACCGCGTTCTGGCCCGGGTACAGCTTCTCGGCCATGCTGCGGTTGATGATCGCGACCGGGATCTGCGCCTTGTCGCCGGCCTTCTGCAGGTCCGTGATGTCCTGGAACTCGTCGCTGTTGAAGTCGCGCCCGGCGAGCAGCTTCAGCCCGAACGTCTTCACCAGGCTTCCTTCGTCGGTGTAGACGGTGGCGTTGAGGGTCGGGCGTTCCTGGTCCGAGGTGAGGTTCACGCTGCTGTTGTTGCTGGAGCCGCCGAACGGAAGCTGGCTGACGATCGCGGCCTGGCGCACGCCCGGCACCTTGCGCAGCGTGTCCAGGTATTCGAGCGAGACCGACTTGTCGACGGCGTCGTCGCTGGACAGCTGGCGCAGGCTGGCGGCCTGGATGCGCACCAGTTCGTGGTCGGCGATGCCGCTGTGCATGTTCATGCGATCCAGGCGGTCGCCGATCAGGAACAGCGCGTTGCAGACGATGGCGCAGGTCAGCGCGATCTCCAGCACGATCAGCAGCGATGCGATCTTGTGGCGCATCAGGGTGGAAAGGATGGGGCGGATGTCCATGGCGGCGGTCCCGGTCATTGGCTCTTGAGCTGGATGGCGGGCGTCACTTGCATCGCGCGCCATGCGGGCAGCAGGCCCGCGAGCAGGCTGGCGGCGACCGCCAGGACGAAGGTGAGCAGCAGCATCGAACCGTCGAGGTGGGCGAGCGAGGCGTAGCTGGCCGGTTGCTGGCGCACCGCCCACAGGCCGAGCAGGGCCAGCAGCAGGCCGAACACGCCGCCGGCCAAGCCCACGGTGCCGGCCTCGACCACGCATTGCTTGAAGATCTCCATGCGCGAGGCGCCGAGCGCGCGACGCACGCCGATCTCGCCGCTGCGGCGCAGGAACTTCGCCAGCAGCAGGCCGACGGTGTTGACCAGGCAGACCAGCAGGAAGCCGAGCGCCAGCCACAGCTGCAGGCGCACGTCGCCGGGCACCACCTTGTTGAACGCCATCAGTTCCATCACGTTGCGCAGGCGCACGTTGGCGGGGCGCTCGAAGCGCCCGGCCGCGCGTTGCTGGTTGGAGTAGTTGACGAGGTAGTTGCGGAAGTCCGCCGCCTTGCCGGCCGAGTCGAGTTCGACCCAGTACTGCACCCATGCGCAGGGCGCATTGAGGGCGCGGCTGTCGCCATTGGAATCCGCCCAGCAGTTGGTGTTGCCCTGGGTGCCGAGGTCGAGGTCGCGGGCGGTGGAGAACGGCATGAACACGCCTTCGGTGGCGCCGTAATTGTCGTTGTAGAGGTCGTAGAAGCGCGGCGTCAGGCGCCAGGCGTCGAGCACGCCGATGATGCGGAAGTCGTTGGGGGCGATGTGCAGGGTCTTGCCGGTGCTGTCGCCGCCGCCGAATTCCTTGTCGTTGAGCTCCTTGCTGATCACCGCCACGCGCGCCTTGGCGTCGTCCTCGCTGGCGGTCCAGGCGCGGCCGTAGCGCAGCGGCACGTCGAACATCGGGAAGAAGTCGGCGGAGGCGTAGCGCGCATCGACCAGTTGCGGCGTGGTGCCCGGCTTGTCGGACGAGATGACGACGTTGCCGCCGGAAGTCAGCGTCTGCCGCAGGCCGCGCTTCTGCTTCAGCAGGGTTTCCGAATCGAAGCGGGTCAGCTGGCTCTGCGGTTCTTCGCCGGGGCGGTAGCCGCGCATCGGTTCGGGATCGAGCTGCACGTAGAACAGGCGGTCGCTCTTGTCCGGGATCGGGTCGCCGGACAGCACGTGGAACACGGTCAGCGTCGTCATCGATGCGCCGATCCCCAGCGCGATCGCCAGCACCATCAGCGCGGTCAGCGCCTTGTTGCGCCGGAAGCTGCGCAGGGCGAGGTTGAGGTAGTAGCCGAACATGGCGATGTCCTCAGGCGTGGGTGGCGGCGTCTTCGGGCTGCGCGTGCATCGCGCGCACCAGGCCGGGTTCGATCGACAGGTCGGTGGCCATGCCGTCGACGATATGCACGTTGCGCTGCGCGCGCGCCGCGAGTTCCGGGTCGTGGGTGACCATGATGATGGTGGTGCCCTGCTGGTTGATGTCCTCCAGCAGCTCCATCACGCTGCGCGCCATCTGCGAATCCAGGTTGCCGGTGGGTTCGTCCGCCAGCAGCAGGCGCGGGCTGCCGGCCAGCGCGCGCGCGATCGCCGCGCGCTGTTGCTGGCCGCCGGACAGTTCCGCCGGGTAGTGCCTGATCCGCGAACCCAGCCCGACCAGGCCCAGCGCGTCTTCGATCCGCAGCTTGCGTTCGGCGGCCGGCATGCCGCGGTAGCGCAGCGGCACGTCGCAGTTGTCGAACAGGTTGAGGTCGGGGATCAGGTTGAAGCTCTGGAAGATGAAGCCGATCTTCTGGTTGCGCAGCCGGCTGCGCGCATCGTCGGAGAGCCCGCGCACGTCCTCGCCGTCGAGGCGGAACTCGCCGCCGGTGAAGGTTTCCAGCAGGCCGGCGATGTTGAGGAAGGTGGTCTTGCCGGAACCCGACGGCCCGGTGACGGCGACGAATTCGCCTTCGCCGACGTGCAGGTCGAGCGAGCGCAGCGCATGCGTCTCGACGAGTTCGGTGCGGTAGACCTTGGTGACTTGGCGCATGTCGAGCATGGCGAGGATTCCTTGGGGAAGGGAGGCGATGGGATCAGCGGATGCCGAAGCGGGCCGGCAGTGCGGCGCTGGCGAGATAGGCGTTGCGCAGGCGCGGTTCGCGCTGGAAACGCGTGGCGTTGGCGCTGGCCGCGGCATCGCGCAGTGCGGTGGCATCGAACAGGTCGAGTTCGTGCAGGCGCAGCGGCATGGCGTCGGCGATGTCCTGCGACGTCCAGCGCAGGGCCTCGAACGGTGTGTCGAGGAAAGCATGCATGGTCATTCTCCGGAGATGCGGACGCGGTCCGCGTTGTCGAACTGGTCGGTGCCCGAGACGACGATGCGGTCGCCGGCCTGCAGGCCCGAGGTGATTTCGATGGCGTCGAGGCTGGCGGCGCCGGTCTTGATCGGCTTGCGCGTGGCGCTGCCGCCATCGACCACGTAGGCGAAGTTGCCGCCGTCCTGTTCCACGAACGGGCCGCGCTCGACCATCAGCACGTTGCGCTTGGTGTCCATCACCACCCGCACCGACAGCCGCTGGTTCTGGCGCAGCCCGGGCGGCTGCTTGCCGTCGGCGAAGCGCACGCGCGCGGTCACTTCGCCGTTCACCACTTCCGGCGACACCGCGGCGATTTCCGCCGCGTACTTCGCGCCTTTGCTGGTGACCTGCGCCGGCATGCCGATGCCGAGGTCGCGGGCGAAGCTTTCCGGCACCTTCATTTCCACCTCGAAGCGGCTGAGGTCGACCACGCTCAGCACCGGCCCGTTGGCAATCACTTGCGTGCCCTGCGGCACCTGCACCTGGCCGACCTGGCCGTCGAACGGCGCACGGATGGTGAGCGCATCGACCTGGCGTTGCTGCTCCGCCACCACTGCGCGCTGGCGCTCGGCCAACAGCTGCTTGTTGCGTGCATCGAGGCCAGCACCTGCGCTCTGCAATTGGAAGTCCTTGCGCGCCGCGGCCAGACCGATCTCGGCTTTCTTCATATCGTCCTGCGCGCGGGCCAGATCGTTCTGCGGCACCGCGCCACCGTCGTAGGCGCGCTGGAAGCGCTCGAGGTCGCGCATCGCCGCGGTGCGTTCCACCGTGGCCTGGTCCAGCGCCTTGCGCGCATTGGCGCGCATGATCTGCGCGTCGAGCAGCGCGCGGCTGGCTTCGGCATCCATGCCGGCCAACGTGGATTCTTCCTGCACCAGCTTGCTGCGCAGCTCGGGGCTGTCGATCACTGCCAGCGCCTGGCCCTTCGCCACCTTGTCGCCGGCGACGATCTGCAGGGTCACGGTGCCGGCGGCGATCGCGTACAGGGTGGGGCTATTGGCGGCGATGACGCGGCCGTCGGCGCTGAGGTCGCGCACCAGGTCGCCGCGCTTCACCTCGGCGATGCGGATGCGCGAGGCATCGTAGGAGCGGCCGCCACCCATCCAGCCCGAGGCCAACCAGGCGATCGCGGCCAGCAAGGCCACGCCGCCGGCGCCGGCGGCGATCAGTTTGCGACGACGCGGCGCAGTCTGGGCCGCCACGACCTGGTCCTGGCCGGCGGTATCGCGGATGCGGCCGCGGGTGGCGCTGCTGTCGGTGGGCATGTGTTTGTCCATGCCCTGTACATCGCAACTAGCGTGCCAACTTCAAGTGATTGAAATTAAAGGGAATAACTTGCTTCCAGGAATGTCCGCCGGGCGGACGCCGTGTCCGCGCGGACGCCCGGACGGGGCTCCGTTTAAACTGCGCGTTCACCGCAAGGAGCAGCCCAGGCATGTGTGGAATCGTCGGCGCCATCGCCAACCGTGACGTGGTCCCGCTGCTGGTCGATGGCCTCAAGCGGCTGGAATACCGCGGCTACGATTCGGCCGGCATCGCGGTGGTCACCGCCGATGAAGTGCGCCGCGTGCGCCGCACGGGTCGCGTTGCCGAGATGGAAGCCGCAGCAGTCGCGGAAGGCTTCGACGCCACTCTCGGCATCGGCCACACGCGTTGGGCGACGCATGGCGGCGTGACCGAAGGCAACGCGCATCCGCACATCAGCCACGGCGAGCTGGCGCTGGTGCACAACGGCATCATCGAGAACCACGAGCAGCAGCGCGAACGCCTGCGTGCGCTCGGCTACGAATTCACTTCGCAGACCGATACCGAAGTCGTCGCGCATCTGATCCACCATTACCGCGCGAATGGCGAGAGCTTGCTTGGTGCCTTGAAGAAGGCGGTGAAGGAACTGGAAGGCGCGTATGCGCTGGCGGTGATCGACAAGCGCGATCCGTCGACCATGGTCGCCGCGCGCATGGGCTGCCCGCTGCTGGTCGGCTTGGGCGACGGCGAGAACTTCGTCGCCTCCGACGTGTCCGCGATCGTCAGCGCCACCCGCAAGGTGATCTTCCTCGAGGAAGGCGACACCGCCGAAGTCACCCGCGATGGCGTGCGCGTGTTCGACGCGGGCGATACCGAAGTGCAGCGCGACGTGCACATGTCGGACGTGTCGCTGGCCTCGCTGGAACTGGGGCCGTACCGCCACTTCATGCAGAAGGAAATCCACGAGCAGCCGCGCGCGATCGGCGACACCCTCGAGGGCATCGTCGATGCCGGCGGCTTCGATCCGGCGCTGTTCGGCGCCAACGCGGCCGAGGTGCTGCGCGACGTGGAATCGGTGCAGATCCTCGCCTGCGGCACCAGCTATTACGCCGGCCTCACCGCGCGTTACTGGCTGGAAGACATCGCCGGCATCCCGTGCGCGGTCGATATCGCCAGCGAGTACCGCTACCGCAAGGTGGTGGCCAACCCGAAGCAGCTGATCGTCACCATCTCGCAGTCCGGCGAAACCCTGGACACGATGGAGGCGCTGAAGTACGCCAAGGCGCAGGGCCAGGACAAGACGCTGTCGATCTGCAACGTGCCGGAAAGCGCGATCCCGCGCGCCAGCAGGCTGGTGTTCTACACCCGCGCCGGTGCCGAGATCGGCGTGGCCTCGACCAAGGCGTTTACCACCCAGCTGGTCGCGCTGTTCGCGCTGACCGGCGTGCTTGCGAAGCTGCGCGGGCGCATCGACGACGCGCAGGAAGCCGCGTACCTCGATGAACTTCGCCACCTGCCGGGCAGCGTGCAGCACGCGCTGAACCTGGAGCCGCAGGTCGCGGTGTGGGCGGAGAAGTTCGCGCCCAAGCAACATGCGCTGTTCCTCGGCCGCGGCCGCCACTACCCCATCGCCCTTGAAGGCGCGCTCAAGCTCAAGGAAATCTCGTACATCCACGCCGAGGCCTATCCGGCCGGCGAGCTCAAGCACGGCCCGCTGGCGCTGGTGGACGAGGCGATGCCGGTGGTGGTGATCGCGCCGAACGATTCGCTGCTGGAGAAGGTGAAGTCCAACATCCAGGAAGTGCGCGCGCGCGGCGGCGAGATGTTCGTGTTCGCCGACGCCGACAGCCATTTCGGCGAATCCGAGGCGGTGCACGTGATCCGCACCCCGCGCCACATCGGCACGCTGAGCCCGGTGGTGCACACCATCCCGGTGCAGTTGCTGGCCTACCACACGGCATTGGCGCGCGGCACCGACGTGGACAAGCCGCGCAACCTCGCGAAATCGGTGACGGTGGAATAGTTTCCGACGGGGGTTCACCCCGTTCGAATTCGTTCGATGACGCTGGTGCAGGCCGCGAGGCCATGTTTCCGCTCGTCGGATATTGCCAAACCCGGCAATGGCGGCCGCGCACAATCGGCGCATACTGGCGCCGGCTCTTCGCCGCGGGCGATCGCCCCGCACAGGAGGGACGGTGTTGCGGAGGTTGGCGATCCTGCTGTTGTTCGCCTGCATGGGCGAGGGCCTGGCGCAGTCGCCCGGCGCGCCTGCCCCTGATCCGGCCACGCAGGTCGATGCCGCGATGGCGCTGCCGGAGGAACTGCGGCTGGCCCTGGACGCGCGCAAGCCGGATCGTGGCCTGCCGGTCGAGGAGCGCGTGCAGCGCCTGGTCGATTTCATGATCGGCGACGACGGCCTGGCGCTGCGCTACCAGGAACAGCCCACTCACGGCATCGCGGAAAGCTATGCGCAGCGCAAGGTGAATTGCCTGTCGTTCACCCTGATGTTCATCGCGCTGGCGCGGGCGTCGGGGATCCGTGCCTATGCGCAGGCCTCGGACGATGCGTTGGCGATGCGCGTGCTCGGCGATACCGTCTATCGCGCGACCCACGTGAACGCAGGCGTCGAGATCGGCGGCGGGCGATACACGGTCGACGTGGGTTGGCGCTCGCTGCTCGCCGTGCGCAAGCCGCGCACCATCACCGATGCGCAGGCGATCGCCCTCCTGCACAACAACAACGCGGTGGAGCGGCTGCTGTCGGGCGACAGGCAGGGGGCGGCGGCGCATGCGGAAGTGGCGCTCGCGCTCGATCCTGGCAGCGCGACTGCTTGGAGCAATGCGGGCGTCGTGTACCTGCGCTCCGGCTCGCGCGACGCCGCCGAGCGCGCCTACCTGCAGGCCCTGAAGCTGCAGCGCGACCACCTGGGGGCGCTCAGCAACCTCGTGGGCTTCTACCGCGAAGCCGGTGCCACCCACCTGGCCGAGGGCTATGCGAAGCGCTTGCGGCGCGCGCAGTCGGTCGATCCGTTCTCGCAGTTCCTGATCGCGCAGGCGCTGGCCGAATCGGGGGCCTATGACGACGCGGTTGCGCACTACCGGCGCGCGATCCGCCTGATGCCGGACGAGCCGCAGTTCCATCGCAGCCTGGCCGATGCCTACCTCAGGCAGGGCAACGCGACGGCGGCGGAGCACGCGCGGAACCGCGCCGGCAGGCTGGAGGCGCAGCGCGAATCGCAGCGCGGGATCCGCGATGCCGCCAGCCCGGGTTCGGGATAGCCGCGCAAACAAAAAGCCTGGCATCCTGCCGGGCTTCCGCTTCCCTGCGGCGACGCTCCGTTATTCGGGCTGCCAGCGCAGGCCAAGCGCGAATTCGCGGCCCGGCTGGTTGTAGTAGGCGCTGGTCTCGTAGCGACGGTTGAACGCGTTGACCAGGCTCGCCTGCAGCGTCCAGCCGCGGGAGAAGCGCCAGGACACGCGTGCGTCCACGGTCGCGTAGCCGCCGACGCGCAGGGTGTTGGCGACGTCGTCCCAGCGCGACGCTTCGGCGATGCCGCTGAGGCCGAAGCCGAAGGCGCCGAACTCGCGGTCGAGGTCGAGCCGCGCACTGCGTTGCGGACGCCGGGGCAGGCGCTTGCCATGGCTGGAGCCGGTGCTGAGGTTGCGCGCATCCAGCGTGCCGAGCTGTCCGCGGACGTCCCACTCGCCGATCCGCGCGCTCGCGGTCAGTTCGACGCCGCGGATGCGCGCCTGCTCGATGTTGTTGGCGGCGAAGATCGCGGTGTCGTACACGATCAGGTCGTCGATGCGCGTCTGGTAGGCATTGAGCCGCCACTGCCAGTCGCCCGCATCATGGCCCAGCGACAGTTCGCTGCTGCGCGAGGCTTCTGGCCGCAGGGACGGATTCCCGTAGTACGGGTAGTACAGCTCGTTGAAGCTCGGTGCCTTGAACGCGGTGGCATGGCTGGCGGCCAGCCTCCAGCCGTCGCCGAAACCGAAGCCCCAGGCGATGCCGCCGGTGGTCTTGCCGCCGAACTGGTCGTTGTCGTCGCGACGCAGGCTCAGCTGCAGGTCCTGCGCATCGAACTTGCCCTGGTATTGCGCGAACGCCGCGCGATTGCCGCGCGATGCGTCGAAGGCGGAGAACGGGTCGTCCACGCCGCCGCTGTCGCGCAGCCAGTCCAGGCCCAGGCTGAGCGACTGGCCCTGCGCGAGCGCGATGTCGCCCTGCAGGCTGGCGCTGTCGCGGCGGGTTTCGAAGCGATTGGCGTGGCTCGCGCCCAGGTAGTTGTCGGAGGCATCGATGTTGCGGCCGGCGGTCAGGCGCAGGGTGAATGCCTGGCTGGGGCGATAGCGCACGCTGCCGCCGACCACCTGCTGCAGCACCTTCGAGTTGTCGGGCAGGCCCCAGGCCGGGTCGGCGTCGTAGAAATTGTGGCCGCGCGCGCGCAGCGCCTGCGCATCGAACTGCCAGGCATCGCCGGCGGCGAAGTCCGCGCGCAGCGAGGCGTTGTTGTTGCGGTAGCCGTCGCGGTCGGGATCGGGATGGTCCATGCCGCAGCCGGCGTAGTACGGCGCGCCGATACCGCGGCAGGCAGCGATGCCGTCCGTGGACTGGTGGCCGAGGTCGAGCCCGATGCCGCCGCGCGCGCCGCGCAGGTCGATGCCTGCCGAGGCTTCGCGCAGGCCGTGGCTGCCGGCGGCGATGCGCGCGCGACCGCGCACGCCGGCCGCATTCGCGCCGCGGCGGGTGAACACCTGGATCACGCCGCCGATCGCATCCGCGCCATACAGCGAGGAGCGCGGGCCGCGCACGATCTCGATGCGTTCGATCTGTTCCAGCGGGATGTCCTGCAGCGAGGTCAGGCCGGAGGTCGCCGAACCCACGCGCACGCCGTCGACGAGGAACAGGGTGTGGTCGGATTCGGTGCCGCGCAGGAACAGCGTACTGAGCTTGCCGAGGCCGCCCTGGTTCACCAGGGTCACGCCGGCCCGACCGCGCAGCAGTTCCGGCAGGGAGCGCGCTGCGCTGCGCTCGATGTCCTTGCGATCGATCACCTCCACCGCGGCCAGCGCATCGTCGGCGGTGGTCGCGGTGCGGGTGGCGGTCACCACCACGTTGTCGAGGTCCCTGGCGTCGTCCTGCGCGAACGCCAGCGAGGGCAGCGACAGGGCGATGGCGAGGGTGGTGGAACGAAGACGGGTATTGCGCGACTGCATGACGGTTCTCCGGCGCGCACGCCCGCGCGCCCAACAGGGAAGGGCGGCTGCGTTGCGAACGGGACATGCACGTGACGGGCGATGCAGCACAGGCATGCGCGACGTCGCGCGATGCCCGCCGCATCGCAACCAACTGACTCCAGGGCCGGTCTCCGGGCTCGCGGGCGGGACATCGGTCGATGTCCCCGTCCGGCGCCTTCCCATGCAGTGCACAGTGGCCGATGCCGAACTTGTCTCGCTTACCGTTGCGGGGGCAGCGCCGGACTGGAACGCATCGCGCGTTCGTCACCGGCTTCCCGTTTCAATCCTCGGGCGCATGCCGTCGGATCACCTTGAAGCGCGCGCATTGTAGCGCAGCGCGCTCAGTCCGACGGCGTCTCCGCCGTGCCGCGGTCGTCGTCGGCGTAGGAATCGAACAGCGGGGCGAATCCCGCAGCGGCGGGCTCTTCCGCGTGCTGGGTGGTCGTCACCGGCGCCGCGGCCGGTCGGCCGCGCGGTGGCGGCAGCTGGGCGATGGCCGCTTCGGCGGCTTGCACAAGCTCGTTGCGGCGCGCTTCCGGCACTTCCTGCCAATGGCAATCGACCAACGCGCCTTCCAGCGAGTACAACAGGTTGAGGCTGGGCTTGAAGCCGGCGCGGCGCACTTTCATGTAGGCATCGACCGCACCGATCGCGGCCACGTCGTCGAGCGAACGCAGCCCGACCTGGCGCAGCCAGGCGGCGGATTTCGGGCCGATGTTGCGCAGCTTGGGGCCAGTGTTCACCGCAACGACTCCAGGTACGCCCGGGCGATCGCTTCCAGGCCTTCCTGGTCTTCAACGGAAAAACGCGCGGGAAGCGGACTGTCGAGGTCGAACACGCCGACCAGCTCGCCGTTCGCGGCCACCAGCGGCACCACCAGCTCCGAGTTCGACGCCGAATCGCAGGCGATATGCCCGGGGAAGGCGTGCACGTCCTCGATCCGCTGCGTTGCGCGCATGCGCGCCGCTGCGCCGCAGACACCCTTGTCCAGCGGGATGCGCACGCAAGCCGGCAGGCCCTGGAACGGGCCGACCACCAGCTCGGTGCCATCGAAGAAGTAGAAGCCGACCCAGTTCAGGTCGGGCAGCGCGTTGTAGACCAGTGCGGACAGGTTGGCGGCGTTGGCGATGCGGTCGTGTTCGCCGTGCAGCAGCGCGCGCGCCTGTTCCAGCAATTGCGCGTACTGCTGCGGCTTGTCGCCGCTGAGGGGGATGGCGGAAAAGCTCATGCGCGGAGTTTAGCAATGCGCCGCCCAGCGATTACCATCGCTGGCGGGACACTCGGGGGGCGTTCATGGACCTGTCGAAACTACCGGTGGACGGCGGCGTGCGCCAGCGCGGCGAGCAGGTGACGCGGCTGGAGACCTTCGTCGATGCCGCGTTCGCGTTCGCGGTGACTTTGCTGGTGGTGTCGTTCGACGCGATGCCCGATACCTTCGCCGAGCTCTACGACGCCTTGCGCAGGCTGCCGGCGTTCCTGGCCGGTTTCGCCATCCTCGCCCTGTTCTGGCACGGACACCATCGCTTCAGCCGCAGTTTCGGCCTCGAGGACGGCACCATCGTGGTCCTCAGCATGTCCCTGGTGGCGGCGACGATGTTCTACGTCTATCCGCTGCGGATGGTGATGTCGGCGGCGATGGGCTTCTTCACCGGCGGTTGGGCGCCCAGCGAGTTCAAGGTCCAGAGCATGACCGAGTTCCGCCTGATCTTCGTGATCTACGGCGTCGGCTTCGCGGTGCTGGCGGCGATCATCGCGTGGATGAACGCGCACGCACTGCGCAAGGCGGAGCAACTGCGGCTCGATGCGGCGGAGAAGCTCGCGGCGCGCGCGGAAGTCGTCGCGCACCTGGCGCTGATCGGCTGTGCGGCGCTGTCGGTGGTGCTGGCGCTGGCGATCCCGGAGAGGCAGGGCTGGATGTTCGCCCTGCCGGGACTGGCCTATGGCCTGCTCGGCATCCTGATGCCGATGATGAGCATCCACTACGGTCGCCGCGTGCAGGCGCTCGCCGCGCAACGCGACGCCGGCTGATGTTCGCGCTCTACGTCAGCGGCACCGACACCGGCATCGGCAAGACCCTGGCCAGCTGTGCGCTGCTGCATGCGCTGCGCGGGTACGGGCTGCACTCGCTCGGCATGAAGCCCGTCGCCAGCGGCTGCGAACGCATCGATGGCGAGTGGAGGAACGCCGACGCGCTGGCGTTGCAGGCCGCGGGCGAGCCGGGCATCGCCTATGCCGACATCAATCCCTACGCGCTGCAGCACCCGCTGGCGCCGGAGCTCGCCGCGCGCGATGCAGGCATCGAAATCTCGTTGCCGCCGATCCTCGACGCGCATGCACGGCTCGCGGATCGCTGCGATGCACTCATCGTCGAGGGCGTGGGCGGCTGGGCCGCGCCGCTATCCGCGCAGCTGATGCAGGCCGACCTGGTGCATGCCTTGCGCGTGCCGGTGTTGCTGGTCGTTGGCCTGCGCCTGGGCTGCCTCAACCATGCGCTGCTCAGCGCGCGTGCGATCGCCGCCGATGGCGCGCACCTGGCGGGCTGGATCGCATCGCACGTCGACCCGGCGATGGAACGCGTCGAGGACAACATCGCCATGCTGCGCCAGCGCATGCCAGCGCCGTGCTGGGGCGTGTTTCCGCATGCGCCGGATGCCGATCCGGCGGCGATGGCGCGATACCTGCGCATCCCGATGCTGGCTGGGTAGTTTCCGGGAAATTGGGGAAATGGGGTCAGAGTGAAGTTTCCCGTCCGGTGATCAGGATCGGCTGCAGAGGATCGGCGGGAAATTCACTCTGACCCCATTTCCCTTCGCCAAAAGAAAACGCCCGGTTTCCCGGGCGTTTCCTCATGCATCGCGATCAACCGTGTTGCGGTTCGGGCGGCGGCAAATGCTCCGCATCCGCTGCCTTCTCGCGGTCGGCATCGTGCGCGTGGTCGCGGGCCAGGAACAGGTAGAACGCCGGCAGCACGAACAGGGTGAACATGGTGCCGATGGTCATGCCGGAGACGATGACCGTGCCCATCGAGAAGCGCGAGGCGGCGCCCGGCCCCTTGGCGATCAGCAGCGGGATCATCGCGAACACCAGCGCGGCGGTGGTCATCAGCACCGGACGCAGGCGGATGCCGGTGGCCTCCTCGATCGCCTCGCGCTTGCTCAAGCCTTGCTCGATCTGCAGCTTGTTGGCGAACTCCACGATCAGGATGCCGTGCTTGGAGATCACGCCGACCAGCGTCACCAACCCCACCTGCGTGTAGATGTTGATGCTCATCCCGGGGAAGGCCTCAATCCCGGCGAACTGCAGCATGCCGGACACGATCGCCAGCACGTTCAGCGCCAGCAGCGCGCCGCAGATCGCCATCGGCACCGTCAGCAGCATGATCAGCGCGTCGCGGAAACTCTCGAACTGCGCCGACAGCACCAGGAAGATCACGATCAGGGCCAGCGCCAGGGTCATCAGCATCGCCGAGCCCTCCTGCTTGAACTGGCGCGACTCGCCGGCGTAATCGATGGTGTAGCCCTGCGGCAGGACTTCCTTCGCCGCTTCGTCGAGGATCGCCAGCGCCTCGCCCTTGCTCACGCCGGGGCGCGGGGCGAAGGTGATCGACACCGCGTTCAACTGCTGGAAGCGCTTCAGCGACTGCGGCTGGGTGCTTTCCTTGAGCGTGATCACCGTGGACAGCGGGATCAGCTGGCCGTCGCGGGTGCGCGTGTAGTAGTTGTCGAGGTCGCTCGGGTTGAGCCGGCTGCTGCGCTGCACCTGCGGGATCACCAGGTAGGAGCGGTTCTGCATCGCGAAGCGGTTGCTGTAGCCGCCCGACAGCATCGCCGCCATGTCGGCCGCCAGCGTGCGCATGTCGATGCCGAGCGAGGCCGCCTTGTCGCGGTCGATGTTGACCTCGATCCGCGGCTTGTCGATCTTCAGGTCCTTGTCGAGGAAGATGAAGCGCTTGCTCGCCATCGCCTTCTGCAGGATCGCATCGGCGAGTTCGGCCAGCTGGCTGAGCTCGCCGACACCGCCGATGATGAACTCGCCGCCACCGTCGCCGCCGGCGCTGGGCAGCGAGGGCGGCACCATCGCAAAGACATTCAGGCCGGAGACCTGGCTGATCTTCGGCTGCAATTCCTGCTGCAGCACCGCGTTGGTCGAACGCGAACGCTCGCTCCACGGCTTGAGCACGAAGCCGGCCATCGCCATCGGGCTGGCGCCGCCACCGCTGCCGCCGAAGCCGCCGTTGAACAGGAAGTAGCCGTCGACCTCTGGCACGCCCTTGGCGATCTCGGTGATCTCCTGGGTGTAGTCCTCGACGTAGTCCAGCGTCGCGTACGGATCCGCCTGCGCGATCGAGAAGATGAAGCCTTCGTCCTCCATCGGCGCCGGCTCCTTCGGCGCGGTCATGTACAGGAAGGCGCAGCTGACCAGCACGATCAGGCCGAACACCGCGAGCACAGACTTGGTCTCCAGCGCACCGTGCAGCCGGCGCTGGTAGGCGTGGCGCAGCTTCTCGAAGCGGGTGTCGAGCCAGTTCTCGAGTTTGCTCTTGGGGTGCTCCGGATCGTGCGCCTTGAGCAGCCGGGAGCTCATCATCGGCGTCAGCGTCAATGCGATGATGCCGGACAGCAGCACCGCGCCGGCCAGGGTGAAGGCGAACTCGGTGAACAGGATGCCGGTGAGGCCGCCCTGGAAGCCGATCGGCAGGTACACCGCGATCAGTGTCGTGGTCATCGCCACTACCGGCCACGCCAGTTCGCGCGCACCCTTGATCGCCGCGTCGTACGGCGACATCCCTTCCTCGATGTGGCGGTGGATGTTCTCCAGCACGATGATCGCGTCGTCGACCACGATGCCGATGGCGAGCACCATCGCCAGCAGCGTCAGCAGGTTGATGGTGAAGCCCATCAGCAGCATCAGGAACAGCGCGCCGATCAGCGACAGCGGGATGGTCACCGCCGGGATCAGCACGCTGCGGAAGCTGCCGAGGAACAGGAAGATCACCACGATGACGATGGCCAGCGCCTCGACGATCGTGCTCACCACCTCGTCGATCGCGTCCTGGATCGCCTTGGTGCTGTCGTAGGGAATGGTCGCCTTGATGCCCTGCGGCAGTTGCGGGACGATCTGCGCGTCCCACAGCTTGCGCACGTCGCGGATCACGTCCAGCGAGTTGGCGTCGGGCGCGACGAAGATGCCCATGAAGGTGGCGGACTGGCCGTTCATGCGCACCGAGGTGCCGTAGTTCTCGGAACCCAGGACCACGTCGGAGACATCGCCGAGGCGGACGATCGCGCCGTCCTGCTCGCGGATGATCAGCTGGCGGAACTCGTCGACGTTGCGCAGGTCGGTGCGCGCGGTCATGTCGATCGCGACCATCTGGCCCTTGGTCGAACCGACCGCCGCCAGCACGTTGTTCGACTGCAGCGCGTTGGCCACGTCGCTGGCGGTGACCTTGAGCGCGGTCATGCGTTCCGGCTTCAGCCAGATGCGCATGGCGAAGGTGCCGGCGCCGAGGATGTCGGCGCGCTGCACGCCCGGCACGGTGACCAGCTTCGGTTGCACGACGCGGGTCAGGTAGTCGGTGATCTGGTTGTTGTCCAGGGTGTCGCTGGCGAAGGACACGTACATCGCGGCGAACTGCTGGCCCTGCTGCAGGTCGATCACCGGCGCTTCCGACTCCGCCGGCAGCTGGCCACGCATCTTGTTGACCTTGGCCGAGATCTGCGTGAGCGCCTCGTTCGGGTCCTGGTCCAGGCGGATGTAGGCCTGGATGGTGCTGACGCCGGCAGAGCTATTGGAGCTGAGGTATTCGATACCCTCGGCGCTGGCGATCTCGCGTTCCAGCGGCGTGGTGATGAAGCCCTGGATCAGGTCCGCGTCGGCACCGAAGTACACCGTGCTGACGTTGATCACGGCGTTGCGCATCTCGGGGTACTGGCGCACGTTCAACTCGCTGTAGGCGCGCAGGCCGAACAGCAGGATGAACAGGCTGACCACGATGGACAGCACCGGCTTGTTGACGAAGAGATCGGTGAATTTCATCTGGTGTCCTCTCCCGCCGCCGCGTGGGCGCCGGGTTGGGGGAAGCAGGGGGCGATCAGCGGTTGGCGGCGGCAGGCGCAGCGTCCGCGCTCGGTTGCACCTTGTTGTTGATCGTCACTTCGGCATCGTTGCGCAGCTTGAGCAGGCCGGAGGTCACCACCTGTTCGCCGGGCTTCAACCCGTCGGTGACCGCGATCAGGTCGCCGCGGGTGGCGCCGGTCTTGATGAAGCGCTGGGTGACGATCAGCTTGTCGCCGGTCAGCGGCTTGCCCTGCATGTCGGTCTCGCCGTCCTTGCGCTTGACCTTGCTGATCACGAACACCGCGTTGCCGTACGGATTGAAGCTGACCGCGGTCTGCGGGATCACCACCACCTGGCGTTCGCCGCCGAGGGCGAAGCCGACGTGGGCGAAGCTGCCCGGGCGCAGCTTGCCGTCCGGGTTCTGCACGGTGGCCTGCGCCTTGAAGTTGCGGGTATTCGGATCCACCAGCGGCTCGATCGCGGTGACCTTGCCGTCGAACACGACCCCCGGCATCGCATCGACGGTGGCGCGGATCATGCTGCCTTCGACCAGCTGGCCGATGCGCTGTTCGGGCAGGCTGAAGTCGAGGTAGATCGGGTCGAGCTGCTGCAGGCTGACGATCGCGTCGCCGGGGCTGACGAACTGGCCGAGGTTGACCTTGCGGATGCCGAGCACGCCCGAGAACGGCGCGCGGATGGTCTTCTGCTCGATCAGCGCGCGCTGCGCGTCGACCTGCGCCTGCGCGGTGGCGGCGCCGGTGACCCGCGATTGCACCTCGTCCAGCGAGACCAGCTTGTCCTTGCCCAGCTTCTGCCAGCGGTCCGCCTGAACCTTGGCCAGCCTGGCCGCGGCTTCCAGCGAACGCAGGGTGGCCAGCTCGTTGGCGGCGTTCAGCCGCACCAGCACCGCGCCGGCGCGCACCGGCTGGCCGGCCGCGAACTCGATGCTGCGCACCACGCCGCCGGACTCGGTGGTGACGTCGGCGCCATTGACCGCGACGAAGGTGCCCACTGCCTCGGCATCGTCGCTCCAGGCCTGGATACGCGCATTGGCGCTGCTCACCGCCACCGCCGGCTGCGGCATGTTGTCGAAGAACTTGTTGGTCTGCGCGCCGATCATCGCCTTGATGCCGAATACGCCGCCGAAGACGACGAGGGCGGAGATGAGCATCAGGATCATGCGCTTGCGCGTGGAGGGCGGGCGCTTGGGGGAGGGCTTGGACATGTGGGCCTCTGCGACGTGCAGGAAATTATATTGAACTGTTCAGTGCACTATTCTGCGTCCGAAACCGTTTCCGGCGCAATCGTGACCGACGGCATGGTTTCGTTTGCATCCACGGCAAACGACGAATGGCGGATGCGCGCTTCGACATGGCGGCAGCCACGCATCCGGCGCCTCGGCGTCGGGTCAACGCCGTGCCAGAAGCCTGCCTGCTGCGGACGACACGGGCATAAAAAAAACCCCGCAGCCAGCGCTGCGGGGCTTCAGGTTCGCGGGGCGAATGCGGAGGGGAGGGGATCCGCGCGCCGCGAGGGGATTACTTGGCCTTGGCAGCCTTGGTCACCTTTTCGACTTCGGCCTTGGCCTGGGCGGTGACGGTCTCGAACTGGCCCTTGGCCAGCGCGCCGATGGCTTCGTTGGTCTTGACGGTGTTGGCGAACACTTCCTGGGCGACGCCGAAGCTGCGCTCGGTGCTGGCGCGGGCGACCTGCGCGCCCTTCGGCAGCACGGCCTTCAGGCCGTCGAAGTCGCGCACGTCGACCAGTTCGCCGAAGAAGGCGAAGGCGGCGTTGGCGTTCTCTTCGAAGGTGGCCAGCTGCAGGCCGAACGCCTTCTCGGCGTTCTGCAGGGCGAGCCGGTTGGCGTTGGCGGCCACGTCGGCGAACTGGCTGGTGGCCTTAGTGAACTGCTCGTTGAACTGGTACATGGCGGGTCTCCTGCGTGTGCCGGCAGGGATTGCCGGGTTTGTGCGGTGCAGCATACGCTCGCTTTTGTTGCGATGCAACATCACGCCGACGAACGGTCGCCCGCCATTCATGTTCAATAGAATCAATGGGTTGCGGGGTCGTTCAGCGCCGGCCGAAACGGCGCAGGCTGGGCCGAGGTGGCGGCAGCAGGCCTTCGGCCGGTGGCGGCACCGCCTGCGCCCCGGCCACCGCGCGCGCGAACGGGGCCAGGTGGTCGAGCGCGCGCGCATACACGCCGCGCTTGAAGGTCACCACATGTTCCATCGGGTACCAGAAGTCGACCCAGCGCCAGCCGTCGAATTCGGGTTTGTCGGTCAGGTCCAGGCGCAGGTCGTCGTCGGCGCCCTTGAAGCGCAACAGGAACCAGACCTGTTTCTGGCCGATGCAGACCAGCCGGTCGTGCCGGCGGACCGCCCGCGGCGGCAGCCGGTAGCGCAGCCAGCCCGGGGTGGCGCCGAGCACGTCGACGTGTTCCGGGAGCAGCCCGGTTTCCTCGCGCAACTCGCGATACATGGCTTCCAGCGGGGTCTCGTCGGTGTTCATCCCGCCCTGCGGGAATTGCCAGCCGTCCCGGTGCACGCGGCGCGCCCAGAACACCCGTCCATCCTCGTGCATCAGCACGATGCCCACGTTGGGGCGGAAGCCGTCCGGATCGATCACGATCGGACTCCGGCAAATTCACTGCATCCGACTCTGCCACGGGCCTTGCGCGCGCGGCAAGCGCACCAAGCGCGGATTGACGGCCCCGCTCGATACGTGAATAATTCGCAGTTCCCCGCGCGGCTATGTAGCTCAGCCGGTTAGAGCACAGCACTCATAATGCTGGGGTCGGTGGTTCGAGTCCACCCATAGCCACCACATAGTGGTCCCGCGGGAGCCGAGGAAGTCCAAAAACCCCTGAGAAATCAGGGGTTTTTCTTTGTCTGATGTCCAGTGACGTCCAACAGCGTCCCTTGAAATCTACCGTCAGTTGACGGTAACGTTGACGGTAACGGCAGCATCCCAAATCTTGTTACCGTCAGAAGGGTTACCGTCATGGCCCTCAGCGATGTAGCGATCCGCAAAGCGAAGTCCGGCGCAAAACCGGTCAAAGTGACCGATGGCGGCGGCTTGTACCTGCTGCTGCGGCCGGACGGCGGCAAGTGGTGGCGGCTCGACTATCGGCGACCCGTCACGGGCAAGCGGAACACTCTCAGCTTGGGGACCTATCCGGATGTCGGGTTGGCCGATGCCCGAGCCCGGCGCGATGCTGCCCGGAAGCAGCTGGCCGCCGGTATCGACCCGGGCGAACACCGCAAGGCCGAGAAGGCGGTCGGCAGGGAACAGGCGGCCAACAGTTTCGAGGTGGTCGCCCGGGAGTGGCTGCAAGTCCGCAAGCCTGGCTGGACCGACAAGAACTTCGACAAGGAACAGGCCAGGCTCGAGAACCACGCCTTTCCTTACATCGGCGGCAAGCCGGTGGCATCGCTGGGCGTTGCCGACATCCGGCCGATCATCGAGCGCCTGTCCAAGGTGGGGCACCTTGAACAGGCCCACCGGCTCCGGTTTCAGCTCAGCAGGGTGTTCAAGTACGCCGTGGCTACAGGCCGGGCAGAGCGCGACCCTGCGGCCGACCTGAGTGAGGCGCTGCCGTCACGCCGCGACATGACGAAGCAGCGATACCCGACCATCACCGAGCCGAAGCGTGTCGGGGACCTGCTGCGCGCCATCGACGGGTTCGCCGGCACCTTTCCCGTTGCCTGTGCCCTGAAACTGGCGCCGATGTGGTTCTGCCGACCGGGCGAGATCCGCATGGCCGAGTGGGCGCACTTCGACCTGGATAGCGACAACCCGGCCTACCGGGTGCCGCCGGCCAACAGGAAGCTGCGCAAGAAGGACAAAGAACACCCTGACACGGCGCCGCATGTCATCCCGCTGGCGACCCAGGCGGTGGCGATTCTGCGGGACTTGCATTCACTGACCGGGCGCGACCGCTACCTGTTTCCGGGCGCGCGCGACCACAAGCGCCATATGAGTGACGGTGCCATCAACGCCGCCTTGGCCCGGATCGGCTTCAAGGACGAAATGGTGGGCCATGGCTTCCGCCATCTGGCGTCCACACGACTACGTGAGCTGGGATGGCCGCGCGAGGTGGTCGAGGCGCAGTTGTCCCACAAGGTCGGCGGCACAGAGGGCGTGTACAACATGGCCGAGTATCTGCCCAAGCGACGAGAGATGATGCAGGCTTGGGCCGATCATCTGGACGATCTCAAGGCAGCCGGCTAGCGATGAACAGGATGACGTTCGAACAAGGGGTGGATTTCATCGTAGAGCATCTCGACGTTCCCGCTCATGATCGGCGTGCAACGAGGGACAAAGTACGCAAGCGAGTCCGCTACGGTCTCGGCGATGGCAGCCTCCCTAGAGTGGATCTGGCAACCACTGATGTCGACCACAATGCATTGATCATTTGGTGCCGCACCAAGTGGCCGGGGAAATTTGTCGACATTCCCGTTCGATATGAAGATCAGATCCAGGAGAACGTGTCCCTTCGGGATGGGACGGACGCCATCGCATACCCGTCTGACATTGCAGGTTGCCACGTTCTTCTGCGTCAAAACCGAATGCTTTTGCAATTGCTGGCAGCCAAATGTCGAGCCCAGGAACAGATCATTTCGGACCTACGTCCTGACGCGCAGAAATACAGACAAATGAGAGAAAAGAATCGCGAATCCGCCAAGAAGCCGCGCGGCGGTTGAGTGTCGAGAAAACCTTAGCGTTGCTAACAAATTTTCTCGACGTACGCTGAGTTGACCATGTTCCCAAGCGCACTTAGGAGCGCGAAACATGGTCATCAAAAACCAGCAAGTTCCGACCCACACGGTCGTTCTCCGTCGCCGCACCGTCGAGGCCCGTACCGGGTTGTCGCGCAGCACCATCTACCTGCGCATGGCGCAGGGCACCTTCCCGAAATCCATCCCGTTGGGGCCGCGCGCCATCGGCTGGTTGGAGGCGGAAGTCGAGGCGTGGCTCCAGGCGCAAGTCGCCTCCGTCCGAAACGACGAGTAGCACCATGCCGAAGCGGACCCCCAACCACCGCTTGGTCAAGCGCAGCCGCACCTACAGTGTCGACGAGGTCGCCACCCTGTTCGGGTCGCACCGTAACACGGTGCGCCATTGGCTCAATAACGGCCTCCGGACCATCGACAATCGTCGGCCGCTCCTGGTCCATGGCGCCGACCTCGCCGATTTCCTGAAAGACCGCCGCACCAAGAGCAAGCACCCGTGCGCGCCGGGCCAGATCTACTGCCTGCGGTGCCGGGTGCCGCGAACGCCGGCTGGGAAGGCCGTGGCCTATCGCGCCTTGACGGCGGATCGCGGTGACTTGGTGGGGATGTGCGGCGCGTGTGGTTGCCGCCTGTTCCGACGCGTCAGCTTGGCGAAGTTGAGGGCAGGTGCGGGTGATTTGGCTGTCGCCTTCACGGACGTGGAGGGGCACATAGGCAAGCACCCGTATCCCTCCCTTAACTGTGACTTCGAGAAGGAGCCCACTACCGATGGCTAAGTACAACGCCGACAACGAGCGCATCAAGCGCCGCTACTTCACTTATATGAAGGAAGCGGGGCGGCAGAGCGAGGATTCGGTCGACAACGCGGCGGCGGCGATTGCGCGCTTCGAGGTCTATAACGGGTGGCGTGACTTCAAGGCATTCCGGGTCGAGCAGGCCGTCGGCTTCAAGCGCGATCTGGCGCGACAGCCGGGTCAGGCCAGCGGAAAGCTGCTCAGCAAGGCCACCCTGAACGCGACACTTGCCCATCTGAAACGGTTCTTCTTCTGGCTTGCGGACCAAGAGGGCTTCCGCGGCAGGATCAAGTACTCCGATGCCGACTACTTCAACCTGTCCGAGAAGGATGCCCGGATTGCCACGGCGAAGCGGCCGCGCCCGGTGCCGACCTTTGAACAGCTCCATCACGCCCTGGATTCCTTGCCGGCGGACACCGAGCTGCAGCGTCGCGATCGGGCGGTTTTCGCATTCACCATGCTCACCGGTGCGCGCGACAGCGCCACCGCGTCCTTCAAGTTGAAGCACATCGATTTGGCGAAGGGCGCCGTGTTTCAGGATGCCCGCGAAGTGAAAACCAAGTTCAGCAAGACCTTCACGACCTACTTCTTCCCGGTGGGCGGGAACGCCCAAGCCGTCCTGGAGGACTGGGTCACCTACCTGCGGACCGTACGGTTGTGGGGCGAAGATCAGCCGCTGTTCCCGGCCACCGCAATGCAACTGGGTCCCTGGGGGCAATTCGAAGCTGCGGGGGTGAAACCCGAACATTGGAGCAATGCAGATCCCATCCGGGCCATCTTCAAGAGCACCCTCACGGCTGCTGGCCTGCCGTATTTCAACCCCCACAGCGTCCGCAACGCTTTGGCGCTACTAGGGCAGCGGATCTGCAAGGGACCGGAGGAGTACAAGGCGTGGAGCCAGAATCTGGGCCACGAGGGCGTGCTGACCACGTTCACCAGCTACGGCACGGTGTCTGCGCAACGGCAGGCGGAGATCCTGCGAAACATCCAGACCAAGGGTGGCGAGGACGCCTACGACCCGCTGGCGTATCGCACGGTGGTGAAGGCGCTGCAGGACTCAGGGCTTTTGCCGAGCGCCCCGAGCCTCGGGCCGGGGTAGGCAAACCCTTACGCACTCGACGAGAACTGCAACAACGTCGAGGATGAGCGGGTGCACCTCTCCCCGCAGGACTTGTTCCAAAACGTCGGTAGATATTCCAAATCTACCGACACTATGGAACACTCCGGCCATGACCGATCCGGCGGCCATCGCGAAAGCACTTATCCAGCACAAGGGCGCGGTCCGCTCCCGGGAGCTGGTGGACGCCGGCGTAGCGCGCGTGCAGCTCTCGCGCCTGGTGGCGGCCGGCGAGCTGATCCGGCTGGCGCGCGGCGTCTACACCGCACCCGGGGTGGTGCTGCCCGGCAGTGAGGAAGGCGTACTGGTGGTCGCCGAGCGCATCCCCGAGGCGAGACTGTGCCTACTGACGGCCCTGCGGCTGCATGGCCTGACCACCCAGGCGCCGTTCGAGGTGTGGATCGCCATCGGCAACAAGGACCGGCTGCCGCGTCTGGATTGGCCCCCGCTGCGCGTTCTCCGTTTTTCAGGCGAGGCCCTCACCGCAGGGCTCGAGACTCGCACGATGGGCAGCAAGCAGGTGCGCGTCACCAATGTCGCCAAGACGGTGGCGGACTGCTTCAAGTTTCGCAATCTGGTGGGGCTGGATGTGGCCATCGAAGCCCTGCGCGATGCGCTGCGCGCGCGCGCCACCAGCGTCGACGAGCTGTGGAAGTACGCGCAGATTTGCCGCGTCACCACGGTCATGCGGCCCTACCTGGAGGCGCTGGCGTGACCAAGCCGGGACCTGCGGCCAATCGCATCGCCTCGATCCGGCAACGCCTGCTGGAGCGCGCGCGGATACGCGGTGAGGATTTCCAACTCGTCCTCGATCGCTACGCCGTGGAGCGGCTGCTGTATCGGCTGTCGATCTCGCCGCATCGCGACCAGTTCCTACTCAAGGGCGCACTGCTGTTCGCACTCTGGTTCGACCAGCCGCACCGGCCCACGCGCGATGCCGACCTTCTTGGCTTCGGGTCGCCGGATCCCGAACGGCTGGCCGCCATCGTCGCCGAGCTCTGCGCCATCGAGGACGAAGATGGTCTGCGATTCGATGTCGGCTCGATGACGGTCGAACCCATCCGTGAGGAAGCCGCATACGAAGGTCTGCGGATCCGCCTGCTGGCCTTCCTCGGCGACGCGCGATGCCATCTGCAGTGGGACGTAGGCTTCGGCGACGCGGTCACGCCGGCGCCGGCAGACGTCGACTATCCCGTGCTGCTGGAAGGCATGCCGGCACCCCGTCTGCGGGTCTATCCGCGCGATACCGTCTTCGCCGAGAAGCTGGAAGCCATCGCCACCTTGGGCATCGCCAACAGCCGGATGAAGGACTACTTCGACCTGCTGGCGCTGATGCGCGAGCAGGCGATGGCGCCCGCCACCTTGGCCGAGGCCATCCGCGCGACCTTCCAGCGCCGCGGCACCGCGCCGCCCGAGGGCGTGCCGTTCGGCCTGACCGACGCCTTTGCCACCGATGCGCAGAAGCAGTCCCAGTGGGCCGCCTTCCTGCGCCGCAACCGGCTGACCGCCCCGGCACTTGCCGAGGTGGTGGCGGAACTCAGGGCCTTTTTCATTGCGCTGGATCCGTGGGCTGGCGGCCGCCATCCCGGCCACGACCAGCCCCAACCCCAGCAGACACCATGAGCCAACTCCAGAACATCGAAGCCATCGAAAAGCGCCTGTGGAGCGCAGCCGACCTCCTGCGCGCCAATTCCGGCCTGGCCAGCAACGAGTACTTCATGCCCGTGATGGGCCTGATCTTCCTGCGCCATGCCTACAGCCGCTACTTGGCGGTCAAGCCGCAGATCGAAGCCGGCTTGCCGAAGCGCGGCGGGGTTCCAAAGGCGCTGACCAAGGAGGACTTCAGCCAGCAGGGCGCCATCTTCCTGCGTCCGGAAGCCCAGTTCGATCACCTGGTGTCCCTTCCGGATTCGGCCGACCGCGCGGCGGCGATCATCAATGCAATGGAGGGCATCGAAGCCGACTACGCGGCCCTGCGCGGCGTGCTGCCCAAGGCGGACTACCAGAAGATCGGCAACGACGACCTGGGGGAGCTGCTGCGCAAGCTCAACCCGGAAGAGCTCAAGACCGCGAACGGCGACATCTTCGGCCGCATCTACGAGTACTTCCTGACCCAGTTCGCTGACCAGGGCGCGCACGACGGCGGGGAGTTCTTCACGCCCATCTCCATCGTGCAGATGATCGCCAACCTGATCGAGCCGGAGCGGGGCAGCGTACTGGACCCGGCCTGCGGGTCCGGCGGCATGTTCGTGCAGAGCGCCAACCTGGTGGAGCGCAACCACGGCGACCCCAGCAAGGCGCTGACCTTCTGGGGCATGGAGAAGAACGCCACCACCATCAAGCTGGCGCAGATGAACCTGGCCGTGCACGGGCTGCAGGGCAATATCGCCGAGGCCATCAGCTACTACAGCGACCCACACGAGCTGCTGGGCAAGGCCGACTACGTGATGGCCAATCCGCCATTCAACGTGGACGAGGTGGACGCGGAAAAGGTCCGCAACGATCCGCGCCTGCCGTTCGGCCTGCCCGGCGTGAACAAGGCGGGCAAGGTCAGCAACGGCAACTACCTCTGGATCTCCTACTTCTACAGCTACCTGTCCAAGCGCGGCCGCGCCGGCTTCGTGATGTCCTCGCAGGCGTCCAGCGCCGGGCGCGACGAAGCCAAGGTGCGCCAGAAGCTGGTGGAAACCGGCGACGTGGATGTGATGGTGGCCATCCGCGGCAACTTCTTCTACACCCGCACCGTGCCCTGCGAATTGTGGTTCTTCGACAAGGCCAAGCCGGCGCAGCACAGCGACCACGTCCTGATGCTGGATGCCCGCAACGTCTACCGCAAGGTGACGCGCAAGATCTACGACTTCAGCCCGGAGCAACTGGCCAACCTGACCAGCATCGTCTGGCTCTACCGCGGCCAGCAGGGCCGCTTCCTGTGGCTGGTGCGGGAACATCTGCTTGCCTGCATCCGGGCCGCGCTGGCCAGCCAGGTCCCGCTGCGCGAGGCGCACGCGGCGCTGGCCGCATGGGCCAACCTGCTGCGCAGCCCCCTACAGGAAGGCGACGCGCTGACGGCGCAGGTGGCGCTGGATGACGCCCTGACGCAGTTCAACCGCGATGTCGTGGCCTTCAACACCCAGTCCAACGCCGTCGCCGCGGACGGGATCCCGGACGGTGCGGGCAACACCGAGCTCCATGAAGCCGCGGCGCGGCTTGTGCCGCTGGCCGACGCCAGCCGTGACCTGGTCAAGGCGGTGGACCATCTCTACAAGCTGGCCGGGCATGCGCAGGACGCCAGGCAGGGCGACGCCAACAGCCGCGACCTCAACCGCGTGCGCAAGGCCGCGGACGAGGCCCGCAGGGCCGCCGTGGACGCGCTGAAGCCGGTGCGTTACTTCCACCGGCAGGCGCTGTGGCTGCAGGAACGCTTCCCGGACGCGGAGCTGCGCGATGTGCAGGGGCTGGTCAAGCGCGTAAGCCGCGCCGAGATCGAAGCCAACGACTGGTCGCTGACGCCTGGCCGCTATGTCGGCGTGGCGCCGGAGGAGGTGGACGAGGACTTCGACTTCGAGGCCGCGCTGCGCGACATTCACGTCGAGCTGGCGGGCTTGAACGAAGAGGCAGTGGCGCTGGCGGCGAAGATTGCGCGCAACTTCGAGGAGCTGGGCGCGTGACGCAGCTTAGTACTTGCACCACAAAGATTGGCAGTGGGGTTACGCCCCGTGGTGGCGACTCAGTCTATGTCCCGGACGGGGTGGCGCTGATTCGCAGTCAGAATGTTTACAACGGAGAGTTCTACCTCGGCGGTCTTGCGCATATCACCGATAAGCAGGCCGAAGAAATGAATGGCGTTTCGGTTCTGCCGGAAGATGTGCTTCTCAACATCACCGGCGACTCCGTTGCCCGATGCACCGTAGCGCCAGCCGATGTATTGCCGGCCCGTGTGAATCAGCATGTATGCATCATCAGGCCAGACCGCGAAAAACTCCTGTCCAAGTTTTTGATGTATTTCCTCATTTCGCCTGCGATGCAAAGTCACATGCTTTCGATCGCTGGATCGGGTGGTACGCGCAATGCGCTTACCAAAGGAATGATCGAAAAATTCGAGGTTCCCACTCCATCAATCACAGAGCAGCAGTGCATCACCGATGTCCTGTCGGCTTACGACGACCTGATCGAAAACAACCGCCGCCGCATCGCGTTGCTGGAGCAATCCGCCCGCCTGCTGTACCGCGAATGGTTCGTGCACCTGCGCTTCCCCGGCCACGAGCACGTCAAGGTGGTGGATGGTGTGCCGGAGGGGTGGGCTATCAACTCGATCGCCGAAATGTTTGACACTACGAGTGGCGGAACACCGAGTCGGTCGGTCCCCGAGTATTTCGTTGGTGACATCAACTGGGTCAAGACGCAGGAGCTGGATGAGCTTTTCATCTTCGATACTGAAGAGCACATCTCAGAAGCGGCGCTCAAGAACTCGGCTGCAAAACTCTTTCCGGAAGGGACTCTATTAGTCTCGATTTACGGCGGTACGAATATCGGCAGGACGGGGTTGTTAGCCAAGGCCGCTGCCTCGAACCAGGCGTGCGTTGCGTTGATGCCGAAGCGGCACCCTGACGATGTCCTATTTGCCCAGAAGTGGCTGCAAGAAAATCGCGGCCACGTGGTTGGGCTTGGGCAGGGTGCGGCTCAAACAAATATCAGCCAACAAACGCTGCGCAGCCAGAAGATGCTTGTACCAACTGTTGAACTCTTGGATGAGTTCGTCGGTGCCATCAAGCCCATGTACCAGCAGATCGCAAATATTTGCCAGCAGAACGCCAAACTGCGTGATGCCCGCGATCTCCTACTTCCCCGCCTGATGAGCGGCGACCTGGTGGTTTGATAGGCTGGGCACAGGGGGCTCCCGCATGGCGTTGAACGAAGACACGCTGGTCCAGCAGACCACCGCCGACTACCTGCGCGATGCGCTGGGTTGGCGCAGCGAGTATGCGTACAACACGGAGGTGTTGGGCCCGGAAGGCAGCTTCGGCCGCAAGAGCGAACAGGATGTGGTGCTGACCCGCATCCTGGGCGAGAAACTTATGGCGCTGAATCCGGGCCTGCCCGACGCCGCCTACCGGGACGCCCTGCGACAGATCGTGGAGGTGGGCGCCGGCCTGCGTGGCATGGCGGCCAACCGCGAGAAGTACCAGCCTCTCCGCGACGGGGTGAAGGTCAGCTACCGTAAGCCCGACGGCACGCTGGAGGCGCGCACCCTGCGGGTGTTCGACTTCGATACCCCGGATAACAACGACTTCCTGGCCGTGCGCGAGCTGTGGGTCAAGGGCGAGCTGTACCGGCGCCGGCCGGACATCATCGGCTTCGTCAACGGTATCCCGCTGCTGTTCATCGAATGCAAGACCATCCACAAGAACCTGCGCAAGGCCTTCGATCAGAACCTGAAGGACTACCAGGACACCATCCCGCATCTGTTCCACCACAACGCCTTCCTGCTGCTGGCCAATGGCAGCGAGGCCAAGGTTGGCGCGCTGGGCGGCAAGTACGAGCACTTCCACAACTGGAAGCGGCTGGAGGAAGCCGAGCCCGGCGTGGTGGACATGGAGACCCTGCTCAAGGGCGTCTGCGACAAGCGCAACTTCCTGGACCTGTTCGAGAACTTCATCCTGTTCGACGACGTGGGCGAGCGCACCATCAAGATCGTGGCGCGCAACCACCAGTTCCTGGGCGTGAACCGCGCCATCCGCGCCGTGGCCAACCGCGCGCAGAACCAGGGCAAGCTCGGCGTGTTCTGGCATACCCAGGGCAGCGGCAAGAGCTATTCGATGCTGTTCTTCACCCGCAAGGTGCATCGGCGCGTGGGCGGCAATTACACCTTCGTGATCGTCACCGACCGCGATGACCTGGACGGCCAGATCTACCAGACCTACGTGGGCTGCGGCGTGGTGGCAGAAGGGGACAACGCCCGCGCGGCCAGCGGAGCACACCTGAAAGAGATGCTGGGCCAGCACAAGGGCTACGTGTTCAGCCTGGTGCAGAAGTTCAATGAGCAGGTGGACCCGAACAACCCGTATTCGCAGCGCGACGACATCATCGTGATTAGCGACGAGGCGCACCGCACCCAATACGGCACGCTGGCGCTGAACATGCGCAACGCGCTGCCGGGTGCCAGCTACATCGGGTTCACTGGCACCCCGCTGATGGGCGACGACGAGGTGACGCGCCGGGTCTTCGGCGACTACGTCTCCACCTACGATTTCCGGCGTGCGGTGGACGACGGCGCCACGGTGCCCCTGTACTACGACGCCCGCGGCGAGAAGCTCAAGGTCGCCACCGATGACCTGAACCAGCGCATCGCAGACAAGCTGGCCGAGTTCGAGGACGAGCTCAATGCCGACCCCGACGCGCAGCGGCGGCTGGAAGCGGCCATGGGCCGCGACTACCACGTCATCACCGCCGATGAGCGCCTGGACCGCATCGCCCGCGACTTTGTCCGGCATTACGCCGAGGGCTGGGAAAGTGGCAAGGCGATGTTCGTCTGCATCGACAAGCCCACCTGTGTGCGAATGCACGGGCTGATCGAGAAGTACTGGACCGAACACATCCATGCGCTGACGGTCCGGAACAACAGCGAGACTGACGACCAGGCGCTGGCGGAGCGGACCCGGCAGCTCAAGTGGATGGGCGAGACCCGCTTCGCCGTGATGGTCAGCGAAGAGCAGGGCGAGGTGGACCGCTTCCGCCGGCTGGGGCTGGACATCCAGCCGCACCGCCGGTTGATCAAGGAAGGTTGGAGCGTGCCCGGCGCGCCCAAGCCGCTGAGCATGGAGGATGCCTTCAAGAAGGCCGACCACCCGTTCCGCGTGGCGATTGTCTGCGCGATGTGGATGACCGGCTTCGACGTGCCGACGCTGGGCACGCTGTACCTGGACAAGCCGCTCAAGGCGCACACCCTGATGCAGGCCATCGCCCGCGCCAACCGCGTGGCGGAGGGCAAGACCAATGGCCTGATCGTGGACTACTGCGGAATCCTGAAGAACCTGCGCCGCGCGCTGGCGACCTTCGCCGGGGCGACGGGTGAGGGCGACACGGGCGGCGAAGGCATGGACCCCGCGCAGCCGGAGGAGCGACTGCTGGAGCTACTGGACGGGGGCCTGTCCGAAGTGACGGTATGGCTGAGCCAGCGGCAGGTGCCGCTGTCCGCGATCGTGGACAGCACCGGCTTCCAGCGGAACAAGGCGATCCTGGACGCCAAGGAATCGATCAACGAGAACGACGAGACCCGCAAACGCTTCGAGCTGATGGCGCGCGCGGTGCTGGCGCGGTTCAAGTCCTGCGTGCATGTAGCGGGCGTCAACGATCGGCGCGAACGGGTGGACGCGGTGATGATCGTCTACAAGAAGTTGCGCGAGGACGTGGAGAAGGCAGACATCAGCCACATCCTCCAGGCCCTTCGGGAGGAGGTGAACCAGGCGATCGTCGCGGCAGATGCCAAGGCGAGCCCGGCGGGCAAACCTGGGGTGGGCGAAGAGCGCCTGTTCGACATCAGCAAGATCGACTTCGCCAAGCTGCTGAAGGAGTTTCAGCGCAGCAAGCGCAAGCAGACCACCGTGCAGAGCCTGAAAGCGGCGATCGAGTCTCGCCTGGCCAAGCTGCTGGCCATGAACCCTGCACGCAAGAACTACCAGGAGCAGTACGAGCAGATCGTGGCCGACTACAACCGCGAGGTGGACCGCGCCACCATCGAGGCCACCTTCCAACGCCTCCTGCTCCTCAGCCAGGGTCTCAGCGAGGAGGAACAGAGGGCCGTCGAGCTGGGGCTGGACGAGGAAACGCTCGCTCTCTTCGACCTGCTACGCAAGCCGGATCTGGACAAGCGCGGCATCGAGAAGCTCAAGGGCGTCTCCAAGTCACTGCTCGCCACCCTAAAGGCCCGCTTGGCCGAGATCGCCGACTGGCAGGCCACCGAAGGCAATCGCGACGCGGTCCGCGTGGCCATCCACGACTTCCTCTACGACGACAAGACCGGGCTGCCGCTGGATCTGTACGACGAGCGCGAGGTCGAAGTGACCACGGATGCTGTGTACGAGCACGTCTGGCGGGTCTATCCGACGCTGCCGTCGCCGGTCTATGCCAACTAGCGTCTCGAAAGGACCAGAGGACGCATCGCGGTACGCCGAATCATGTGACAATGTCACATTCACGGGATGGCAAGGCTTGTCGCGCTGACGGTAGGTTTGACGGTAACTCGAAGTTCTAATTCGGAAAAATCCTTTTGAATCAGGATCTTCCGGATGATATTCCGGGGCACCCATACCACCACATAGTGGTCCCGCGGGAGCCGAGGAAGTCCAAAAACCCCTGAGAAATCAGGGGTTTTTCTTTGCCTGACGTCCAGCAACGTCCAATGCGAGCGACTGGAATACCGTCACGTTTGACGGTAACGACACCACCCTGAATCTTGTTACCGTCAGAAGGGTTACCGTTATGGCCCTCAGCGATGTAGCGATCCGCAAGGCCAAGCCCGGCGCAAAACCGGCCAAATTGACCGATGGCGGCGGCTTGTACCTTCTGCTTCGACCGGATGGGTGTTGGCGCGCATCCAGAACTGACCCACTTTCGCCGGTGATGCGCGGGCAAAACTGACCCCCCTGAAGCCCACATCCTGCGCCTTTTGGCGTGGGGGATTTCAGGAGTGATCACCATGGTCATGTTGGCCAAGATCCGGCGGATGCATTTCCGCGATGGCCTGTCGCTGCGCGAGATCGCCAAGCGCAGCGGCCTGTCCCGCAACACCATTCGGCGCTGGCTTCGCAGCGGCCAGTCCGAGCCGGTCTATCCGAAGCGAGCCTCACCCTCCCGGCTCGATGCTTACCGCACGCAATTGGAGACGTGGCTGCGTGCCGATAGCCATCGGTCCCGCCGCGAGCAACGCACCGCCAAGGTACTGTTCTCGCAGTTGCAGGCGATCGGTTACCCCGGCACCTACACGCGCGTGACCGCCTTCATCCGCCAGTGGAAGGTGGCCGGTGGCGCCAGCCGCCGGCCCGCCTTCGTGCCATTGCTGTTCCCGCCGGGCGAGGCCTTCCAGTTCGACTGGAGCCGCGAGTACGCCTTTATCGGTGGCCAGTGAGTGGCGTTGGACGTCGCCCATGTGAAGCTGGCCTGCAGCCGCGCGCACTCGCCGGCACAGCGCCCGCTGGCCGCGGCGATCGGCCTGGCCCTGGCCGCGTTGTTGCCGTTCGGCGCATCCGCCGGCGACGGCGTCTATGTCAACAGCGGCACCGACGCCGACTGCGTGGCCGTGCACGACGACGCCAGCGGCTGCGTGGCAACCGTTTCCGACGCCGCCAAGTGCGCGCCGGACGATGCGGCCACCCAGACCGATCGCGCGCTGTTCTACGGCGATGCGGCCGGCAGCGGTGCGACCTCGCTCAGCCTGGGCGGCGAACTCAGCGTCAACAGCGGCAGGTTCTACCTCGGCGGCGCCAACAACGGCGACATGATGATCGGCGATGCCGGCACCTTCGCCAGCGGCGGCAACGCCGTGGCGATCGGCTCGCAGGCCTTCGCCGCCGCTGTCACCGACGTGGCGGCGGGCACTTCCGCCACCGATGCGGTGAACCTGAGCCAGATGCAGGCCGGCGACGCCGCCGCCATCGCCAGCGCCCGGCAGTACACCGACGCCACCGCGACGCAGACCCTCGGCCAGGCCAAGAGCTACACCGACAGCCGCGTGGCCGAGCTCAACCAGCAGTTCACCCGCTTCAGCGACGACGTGTGGATGCGCCTGGGCGACCAGGACCGCCGCATCGACCGCCAGGGCGCGATGGGCGCGGCGATGACCAACATGGCGATGAACGCGGCGAACGCGCGCAGCCCGCGCGGTCGCGTGGCGATCGGTGCCGGCTGGCAGAACGGCACCAGCGCGCTGTCGATCGGCTACGCCAAGCAGCTCGGCGACCGCGCCTCGTTCTCGCTCAGCGGCGCGTTCAGCGGCAGCGACCGCTCGGCCGGCGTCGGCTTCGGCGTCGACCTGTAACACCGGCGCGGCCCCGGCGTGCGAGCGCCTGGGCCGATCCATCCGAACCGACAGGCAAACGGAACCTCAGCATGAATCCCGCCCTCAGATTCGTCGCCGGCAGCTGCATCGCGGTTGGCCTGCTGTCCGTCGCGAACGCGGCGCAACCGTCGGTGCCGGTGCAGCAGGATGCCGCGCGGCGAGCCCCCGCGGCGCAATTGGTCGATCCGAATTCGGTCGGCAAGTGGGCGCTGCAGGCGCTCGCCCTGGTCGACCGCGGCCAGCTGGCGCAGTTGTGGGACGGGGCCTCGCCGACGATGAAGCAGCGCGTCAAGCGCGAGGATTTCGTGGCCGGCGTGCAGGCCAGCCGCCACGGCCTGGCCGCCATCGAAGGCCGCGAATGGCTCGTGATCAGCCGCCAGCTGGGCGATGGCCAGTCCATCCCCGGCGGCGAGTACGTCACCGCCGAATTCCTGCTGCGCCTGCGGCAGGGGCCGCCGCGCACCGAGCTGGTCACCTTCCACCGCGACGAGGACCGCACCTGGCGGTTCATGGGCTACAGCGTGCGCTGAATGGGCGCGGGCGGTGCCGGCGTACAATTCCGCGCATGGACATCTTCAAGGTCTTCACCATCGAGGCCGCGCACCGGCTGCCGAACGTGCCGGCAGGCCACAAATGCGCGCGGCTGCACGGGCATTCGTTCCGCATCGAGCTGCGCGTGTCCGGCGAACCGGGCGCGGACACCGGCTGGGTCATGGACTTCGCCGACATCAAGGCGGCCTTCAAGCCGCTGTACGAGCAGCTGGACCACCATTACCTCAACGACATCGAAGGGCTGGACAACCCCACCAGCGAGCGCCTGGCGATGTGGATCTGGGCCAGGTTGAAGCCAGCCCTGCCGCTGTTGTCGGAAGTGGTGGTGCACGAGACCTGCACTTCCGGCTGTTCCTACCGCGGCTGAACGCCCGCACCCGCGCGGCCTTGCGGAATTGACAATCATTCGCGTTTGCGGTCTGATAGCCGGGCCATGTACGTCTGCATCTGCAACGGGGTCACCGACCACCAGATCCGCGAAGCCGCGGAAGCCGGCTGCGTGTCGCTGACCGAACTGACCATGCGCACCGGCGTCGGCGCCAACTGCGGCAGCTGCCTGCCGTCGGCCGAAGCCATCCTCGACGAAGTGCGCAACCGCCGCGAGCTGCCCTTGCCGGTATTGCAGCGCGCTGCCTAGCCGCGCCGGCCCGACCCCCTCGCCATGCCGGCCTTCGCCGCTGGTTGCGGACGATTCGCGTTCCGCCACGGCGCGCGGGCTTCGCGCTAGAGTCCACCCCTGCCAAGACGAAGGAGCGCGGCCATGAAAGGGGACGCCAAGGTCATCGAATTCCTCAACAAGGCGCTCTACAACGAGCTGACCGCGATCAACCAGTACTTCCTGCACGCCAAGATGCTGAAGAACTGGGGCCTGAAGGAACTGGCCGAGCACGAGTACCACGAGTCGATCGACGAGATGAAGCATGCGGACAAGCTGTCCGACCGCATCCTGTTCCTCGACGGCCTGCCGAACTTCCAGGCGCTGGGCAAGCTGAAGATCGGCGAGAACCCGCGCGAGCTGCTGCAGTGCGACCTGGCGCTGGAGCTGGAAGCGCTGCCGGTGCTGAAGGACGGGATCGCGTATTGCGAATCGGTGGGCGACTACACCAGCCGCCAGCTGTTCGCCGACATCCTCGATTCGGAGGAAGAGCACATCGACTGGATCGAGACCCAGCTGTCGCTGATCGAGCGGATCGGCGAGTCGAACTACCTGGCGCAGCAGCTCGACAAGTAAGGCCCGCAACGGGTCAGGCGTTGGCGGGCAACCTGGCCTGCAGGGCGGTGCGCACCTGGGCGAATTCGCCGACGATGCGCGCCACCAGGGCTTCCGGCTTGGCCAGGGTGCCGTCGCGCGCGCCATGCTCGAGGTCGCGCGCGGCTTCCGACAAGGTGGTGGCGCCGACATTCGCGCTGGACGACTTCAGCGTATGCGCGGCGACGCGCAGGGCGATCGGGTCGTTGCCCACCACTGCGCGTTCCAGTTGCGCGATCAGTCGCGGCGCATCCTCGAGGTAAAGCGCGATGATCTTGTCGACTTCGCCGCCGAGCACGTCGCGCAGGTCGTCGAGCACGCTGGCATTCAGCACCGGCGGCGTTGCCGGCGCAGCCTGCGCGGGCCGGTGCTCCGGCACCGCTTCGACCGGCATCTTCACCCCGCGCCAGCGACTGATGCAGCGTTCGAGTTCGCCGCGGGTGACCGGCTTGGCCAGGTAGTCGTCCATCCCGGCGTCCAGGCATTTCTGCCGGTCGGCGGCCATCGCGTTCGCGGTCATCGCGATGATCGGCAACCGCTGCGCGGCACCGCTGGCGTGTTCGTGCTCGCGCCAGCGGCGGGTCGCGGCATAACCGTCCAGCACCGGCATCTGGCAATCCATCAGCACCAGGTCGTAGGCGGTCGCCTGCAGTTTCTCCAGCGCCACCTGGCCGTTGCCGGCGGTTTCGCATTCCATGCCGATCACCTGCAGCAGGCGTTGCGCCACCATCAGGTTCACCGGGTTGTCTTCCACCAGCAGGATGCGCGGCATCGCCTGTTGGGTCATGTCGCTTCCTGCGGATGTAGGGTTGCGGGTGGCCAGGGGTTCGCTGTTGCCGAGCTGCGCGCCCGAGAGCGCGGCGCGCAGGTCGGCATCCGGCGAGCCGCGCGGCACCACGCTGGCGCCAGCGGGCAGTTCGACCGAGGTGGTGTCGTCGCTGCGCAGGTAGAGCAGGCGGACCTTGCCGTACAGCGCGGTGCGTTCCAGGTTGCGCGCCAGCGACAATGCCGTGCTGCGGATGGTGCCAAGGTCGGCCAGCACCGCCGAATAGGTCCACGGCTCGCCCTGCCCGGCGGCCTGGCGCAGCCGTTCCAGCGCGTCCTGGGTGTTCTCGGCGGTGGTCAGGCGCATGCCCCAGTTCGGCAGCAGCATGGCCAGGCGCTGGCGCAGGCGGCCATCGGCGGTGACCAGCAGCACGCGCGCACCGGTCAGGTCTGCTTCCCGCGCCGGCATGTCGCCCTGCACCTTGAGCAGCGGGATCTCGAACCAGAACGTGGAGCCCTGGCCGGCCTCGGACTCGACGCCGATGCTGCCGCCCATCAGGGTGACGATGCGCTGGCAGATCACCAGGCCAAGTCCGGTGCCGCCGTACAGGCGGGTGGTCGAGGCGTCGGCCTGGCTGAAGGCCTGGAACAAATGTTCCTGCGCGGACTTGCCGATGCCGATGCCGGTGTCGCGCACTTCGAAACGCAACTGGTGCTGGGCAGCGGTCTCGCGCAGGCGCTTCACGTTGAGGGTGACGGAGCCGCGTTCGGTGAACTTCACCGCGTTGCTGACCAGGTTGCTCACCACCTGGCGCAGGCGCACCGGGTCGCCGCGCACCGGCAGGCGCACGCCCTGCTCGATGTTGAGCAGCAGGCGCAGGCCCTTGGCCTCGGCCGGGCGCTCCATCAGGGTGATGATGCTTTCCAGCACTTCGCGCAGGTTGAAGCCGGTGGTTTCCAGCTCCAGCTTGTCGGCTTCGAGCTTGGAATAGTCGAGGATGTCGTCGACGATGCGCAGCATCTGGTGCGACGAGGAGAATGCCGTGCGCACCAGCTCCATCTGGTCGGGCGGCATCCGCGAATGCATCAGCAGGTCGAGCATCGGCACGATGCCGTTGAGCGGGGTGCGGATCTCGTGGCTCATGGTGGCCAGGAATTCGCCCTTGGCCATCACCGCCGCCTCGGCCGCCTGCTTGGCCTTGGTCAGTTCGTTCTCGAGTTGGGTGTGCCGGTTGATTTCCTGCTGCAACGCGCTGACTTCGGCTTCGCCGCGGCGGCTGCGTTCGCTCTCCTCGCGCAGCCTTGCTTCATGTTTGCCGGCGGCAAAGGCCAGGGTGGTGGTGGCGAACAGGGCCAGCAGCGCGAGCACCAGCGCGATTCCCTGCCAGGGGCCCTGGATCCCGGATTGCGCCAGCGCCAGCGACAACGCGACGCCGGCCGCTGCGCCCAGCGCGAGCCAGCGTGCGCTGAGCAGGTTGAATCCGCGATCGTCGTCGGCGTTCACAGGGTCGCGTGCTGGAAGTCGAAGTTGAGTTCGTGTTCCGCGCGTTGTACCAGATTGCCCTGGATGAAATCGATGCCGCCCATCCACAACGCGGCGGCGGCCTGCGGATCCTCGACCGATTGCCCGATCACCTGCAGGCCCAGCCGATGCGCGCGATCGATCGCTTCGCGCATTTCGTCGCGCAAGTTCGCTGGCAGCGGTTGCCGGGCGTACTCGGCCGACAGGCGCAGGTAGCCCAGCGGGAGTTGCTGCAGCAGCTGTTCGGCATCGGGGCCGTGGCGGTACTGGCTGAGGCAGAACTGCACGCCGGCCGGGACCAGCTGTTCGCAGAACTGGCGCAGCAGCATCGAATGCACCAGCGCGTCCTCAAGGCGGATGTCGATGACCAGCGACGGGCCATCGATGCTGGCCGTTTCCAGTTCCTGCGCCAGCCAGCCGGCGTAGCTGTCCTGCGCCAGCGTGCGCGGCGACTGCGAGACGAACAGCCGCACCGGGCGGCTTTCCGCGCGACGCCGCTGCAGCAGCGCCATCGATTGCTGGATGACCCAGCGGTCGAGCTGCGGCAACAGGTTGGCCGCTTCCGCCAGCGGCACGATTTCGCCGGCGCTGCGCTCGTTGCCGGCACTGTCGCGCATGCGCAACAGCACCTGGAACTGCGCCTCGTCGCCACCGGCGACCGCGACAACCGGCTGGAACGCCAATTGCAGGCCATCGCCATCGAGTGCGTTGCGGATCTCGCCCAGCAGGCCGTCCGCGGCATCGGTCGCGGTGGTGCAGGGCGGGACGTAGGCGCCGATGCCGGTGGGCTCGGTGCGCGCCAGGCGCGCACCTTCCTCGGCCGCCGACAGTGTCGCCCCGGCGTCGCGGAAGCCGTGCACCAGGTCGGCATAGCCGATGGTGGTGCGCAGGCGGACGGCCTCCACGCCGACGCGGAAATCGTGGTAGCCCATGCCGTCGCGCAGGCTGCGCGCCAGCGCCTCGAGCGGGATCCCGCCGAGGTCGGCGGCGACCACCAGGAACGCGTTGTCGCTCAGGCGCGCGGAGGCATGCGCCTGCGCCAGCGTGCCCAGGTAGCGGCCCGCATCGCTCATCAGTTGCTCGAACTCGGCATAGCCGTAGCGGTTGCGCAGTGCGGCGGCATTGCCGGCTTCCAGCATCAGCACGCCGCCGGAGCGTTGCGGCAGCAGTTCGGCCAGCTTCTTCATCAGCACGGGGCGCGTATACAGGCCGGTGATCGGGTGCCGCTCGGGTTCGGCCGCGGTCACCTGCTTGGTCTGCGCCATCCGTGCACGGCGCACGCGGCTCTGCACCGCGGCGATCAGGTGGCGCGGGCGAACCGGCTTGAGGATGTAGTCGTCCGCACCCTGTTCCAGCACTTCCAGTTGCTTGTCCGGATCCTGGTCGCCGGTCAGGAACACCACCGGCACCTGCGAGAAGCGCGGATGTTCGCGGATCTGCAGGGTCAGGGTGGTGCCGCTGGCACCGGGCATGTGCAGGTCCATCAGCACCAGGTCGGGGCCGAAGCGCTCCACCGTCGCCATCACCTGTTCAGGGACCGCGACCACCTCGGCCTGCATGCCGGCGCCGCGCAGGATGGCTTCGGCGAACAGGGCCTGGCTGCGGTCGTCTTCGACCACGAGGATCCGGTACGGTGGTTCGGTGGTGGAATCGGCCATGGAAACCGTGGTCTGTGGGATCCCGGTATTTTGCCCGGAGATCGCCGTGGTGGACGCGATGGGTTGCGGATTGGCCGGCGGGGTGCCGGCGGCGATGGACGGATCGATCATGTTGCCCCCTGTCGGGCGCCCAACAGCACGCACCCGTATCCAGACCTGACGCAAAACACGCTGGCGATCGGCCACCGCGCGGTCATTGCACTGGCATCAGCCGGGCTGTGGCCTGGGCGCGCGCCGGAACAGTTTGCGCCAGAGCCACCACACGAACGATGCGAACAACAGGCTGATCGACACCACGATCGCCAATGCAATCCAGGGATGGCTGAAGGCCAGCGCCAGTCCGCCGACCACCACCGCATCCTCGGTCACGGAGGCCGTCCAGTTGCTCACCGGCTCGGGCGAGGTATTGAGCAGGGCGCGTGAGCCGGACTTGATCAGGTGGCTGGTGAGGGCCACGCCGGCGCCGGTGGCGAGCATGCCCGCGCCGAGTTCGCCATTGGGCGACATCGCCGCCGCGGCCAGGAAGGCACCCGCCGGCACCCGCAGCAGGGTATGCAGCAGGTCCCAGACCGAATCCACGCCCGGGATCTTGTCGGCGAAGAATTCGCCGGCCGCCAGCGCACCGGATACGCCCAGCACCCACGGCGACTGGGTGGCCTGCAGGGCTTCGGGCAGGTGCAGCCAGCCGAAGTAGCCGGCCAGGCCCACCCCGAACACGGTCAGATACACGCGGATGCCGGCCAGCCAGGCCAGCAGCACGCCGATGGCGAACAGGTGGGCTTGATCCACGGCACTTCCCCGACGCCACGCAGCGGCGTCATGGCCCGAGTCTATACGGCAGTGCGGCTTGACGCAGGCTTAAAAGCGATGCGATATCGCCGCATGCAATTTTTCACATCGCCGCATTCGGCCACCGGCAGCGGCCATCCGCGGATGGCGTTCGTCCTGCTGGTGCTGGCCGCGCTGGCCTTCGGGGGATGGGGACTGTGGCGCGCCTATGGCCCGACGCCGGCCAATGCCGGCGAACGCCTGCGCGAAGCGACCGCGCGGATCGATGCGCTCGAACAGGAAGCCGCGACGCTCAAGCGTTCCGACCAGATCAGCCGCCAGGCCAATGCCGACCTGCAGGGCACCCTGGCCGAACGCGACGAGGAAATCGCCGGCCTGCGCGCCGATGTGGCGTTCTACGAGCGCTTCGTCGGCGCCACCGGGCAGCGGCATGGCCTGACCGTGCACGAACTGAAGCTGGAGCCGCAACGCGATCCGCAGCTCTGGCACTTCGTCGCCACCCTCACCCAGAACCTCAACCGCGGCGCGGTCAACAGCGGCCACCTGCTGTTGTCGGTCGAAGTCAGCGATGCCGGACGCATGCAGAAACTCGCCTGGGGCGCGCTGCGCCAACAGCAGAACGCGCCCGGCATCGAGTATTCGTTCAAGTATTTCCAGCAGGTCGAGGGCGACCTGGTGCTGCCCGCCGGGGTGAAGCCGGTGCGGGTGATCGCGCGGCTGGTGCCGTCCTCCGGTGCCGCGGTGGAGCAGAGCTTCACCTGGGGCGACGCCACGGCAGGCGCACCCGCAAGCCGCTGATTTCCGCCCATGCGGTTGAATGCGGCGCGTCTGCGCCCCATCCTGTGCGCATGGATATCGTCACCCTCGACACCGTCACCAATGCCGCGCCGCGTGCGCCGATGGATTTCACCGCCGCGGCCGCGGCCAAGGTGCGCGAACTGATCGCCGAGGAAGGCAATGCCGGGCTCAAGCTGCGCGTGTACATCCAGGGCGGCGGCTGCTCCGGCTTCCAGTACGGCTTCGAGTTCGACGAGAACCAGGCCGAGGACGACTTTCCGATCGTCACCGACGGGGTGACCCTGCTGGTCGACCCGCTCAGCCTGCAGTACCTCGCCGGCGCCACCGTCGACTACAGCGAATCGCTGAGCGGCGCGCAGTTCGTGATCCGCAACCCGAACGCGAAGACCACCTGCGGCTGCGGTTCGTCGTTCACGATGTGAGCGGGCGCGACTCGCCCTTCGCCTTCGTCGACGGCGCGCTGGATCGCGCCGACCACCTGCGCGACGACGCCGGCGCACTGAACGCGGCATGGCCGCAGGCCGGCGTGATCGTGCTGGATGCCGATGGACGCGCCTTCGCCGACGACGACAGGGCGTTGCGCATCGTCGCCGGCGCCGAACTCGGCGGCGGCCCCGGCGCTGCGACTTTCCTCGGCCTGCGCGAGGGCCGGGCCTGGTTCTTCGCCGATGCGACGACGCTTTCCCTCGAGGCGCCGAACCGCGTCGACCTGCGCAGTGCCGCCAGCCACTGGCCGGCCTGGCAGGCCAGCCTGTTCGCGCAGGCGCGCGCGCTGCAGCACTGGCACCAGCGGCATCGCCATTGCGGCGCCTGCGGCGCGGCCCTCGCATTCCGCCGTGCCGGCTGGCTGGGCGTGTGCACCGGCTGCAGCAGCGAACACTATCCGCGCACCGACCAGGCGGTGATCGTCGCGGTCGGCAACGGCGGCCGGCTGCTGCTAGGCAGGCAGGCCGGCTGGCTGCCGCGGCGCTGGTCGGTGGTGGCCGGCTTCGTCGAGCCCGGCGAGACGCTGGAACAGACCGTGGCCCGCGAAGTGCTGGAGGAAACCGGCGTGCGCGTGCGCGCCGGGACCGCGCGCTACCTGGCCTCGCAGCCATGGCCGTTCCCGGGCTCGCTGATGCTGGGCTTCATCGCCGACGCGGACGCGGACACCCCGCGCGCCAGCGACGAGCTGGAGCAGGCGCAATGGTTCACTGCCGAGGAAGTGCGCGCCGGGCTGGCCAACGATTGGGCGAAGGCGGATGCCGAAGGCGAGGGCATCGTACTGTCGTCGCCGATCTCGATCGCGCGGCACGTGATCCGCGCATGGCTGGCCGAACACGATGCGGCGCACGCGAACAAGTAGGCGCGCCAGCAAGTAAACTCGCGGCATGGCTGCCACCCTGCTTGCCGTCCTCGTCGCGCTGGCCATCGGCCACCTCGCGCCGGACATCGCCTCCGGCCTGCGCCAGTACGGCTGGTACGCGAACTGGCTGCGCTGGCTCAATGCGCAGTTCCCCGAAGGCAGCTTCTGGCGCGGCAGGTACGGCATCGCGCTGGCGCTGGTGGTGCCGTTGCTGGCGGTCGGCCTGCTGCAGGTCGCGCTGGACAAGCCGATCTGGGGCTTCGTCGGCCTGCTGTTCGACATCGTCGTGCTGTTTTATTGCTGGGGCCCGCGCGACCTCGACCTGGACGTGGCGGCGGTGCTCGACGCGCCGGACGCCGCATCGCGCCGCAATGCCGCCGCGCGGCTGTGGCCGGTGGGCGGCAGCGTGCAGCTCGATGGCCCCTCGCTGGTCGAGGCGGTGTTCCGCAACGCCTTGCGCCGCTGGTTCGGCGTGCTGTTCTGGTTCTGCGCGCTCGGCCCGTTCGGCGCGTTGCTGTACCGCCTGAGCGTGCTCGCGGTCGAACGCGACGATGCGCCACTCGCCCACGACACCGCCAGCGGCGCGAACACCTGGCTCGCCATCCTCGAATGGCCGGTCACCCAGCTGATGACCCTGGCGCTGGCCCTGGTCGGCAATTTCGACAGCGTGCTGGCGGCATGGCGCGAGGAGGGCGCGTTTGGCCTGCACGGCGGCTTGCTTGCCGCCGCCGCGCGTTCCAGCGTGCGCTGCGAGATCGCCGAGGAAGTGGCCGACTACACCGAGTCCGGCGTGTCGGCCTCCACCGCGCTCAGCGAAGTCTTCGGCGAGCTGCCCGAACTGCGCGACGCGATGAACCTGGTCTGGCGCATCCTGGTGCTGTGGCTGGCGGTGATCGCGCTGTTCGTGGTCGCCGGCTGGGTGAGCTGAAAGCAAACCGGAAAACCGGAAAAGAAAACCGGGGTCAGAGTCGACTTTTCCGAGAAATTGCTGCGAACCGGGTTCCAGTTCAAAAAGTCGACTCTGACCCCGGTTTTCTGACCCCGGTTTTCCCGGGTTTCCTCAGGCCGCATCCCCGCGCAATGCGCGCACCTGCGCCTCCAGCGATTCCGCCGTCGCGGTCGCGCCATCGACCGGCGCGCCGGCCACCACCTCCACATGCGCGCGCAGCCGCTGCGGCACGCGCATGCGGTCCAGCAGGTCGCCTTGCTTCGCGTTGGCGCGCCGGCTCCACATGCTGCCCCACATGTTCTTCAGCGCCATCGGCACCACCGGCACCGGGCGGCGCTCGAGGATCTTCTCCACGCCCGACTTGAACGGCGCCATCGCACCGTCCTTGGTCAATGCGCCTTCCGGGAAGATGCAGACCAGTTCGCCCTCGGCCAGCGCGGCATCGACCGCGTCGAACGCGCGCTGCATGACCGCGGGATCCTCCTTGGCGCCGGCGATCGGGATCGCCTTGGCGGTGCGGAAGATCCACGACATCACCGGGATGTTGAAGATCCTGTAGTACATGACGAAACGCACCGGCCGCGGGATGCTGGCCGACAGGATCAGCGCGTCCATGTAGCTGACGTGGTTGCAGACCAGCAGCGCCGCGCCTTCGTCGGGCACGTGCTTTTCGATGCCGTGCAGCTTGAGCCGGTACAGCGTGCGCACCAGCAGCCAGCTGAGGAAGCGCATCAGGAATTCGGGGACGATGCTGAAGATCCACGCTGCGACCAGCACGCTCGCGATCGCCAGCGCCAGGAACAGTTGCGGGATGCTCCAGCCCAGCCACTGCTGCAGCGCCACCCCGCCCACCGCCGCGGCGACGATGAACAGCGCGTTCTGGATGTTCATGCCGGCGATCACCCGCGACAGTTCATCCTTCGGCGTGCGGCTCTGGATCAACGCGAACAGCGGCACCACGTAGAAGCCGGAGAACAGGCCGATCCCGGCCAGGTCCAGCACGATCCGCCATGCGCCCGGCTGCGCCAAGAAGCCGCGCACGTCCAGCCCGTGCGCGGCGATCGCCGGCGCCAGCGCCAGGTGCAGGATGCAGGCGCTCATGCCGATCGCGCCCATCGGCACCAGGCCGATTTCCACCGTGCGCGCGGACAGCTTTTCGCACAGCAGCGAACCCACGCCGACCCCGATCGAGAACACCGCCAGCACGAACACGTAGAGGGTCGGCGTGCCGCCCAAGTGGGTCTCCGCGTACACCGGCAGGTTGCCGGTCAGCACCGTCCCGGTGAACCAGAACCAGCTGACGCCGAGCACCGAATTGCGCACCGCGAGTTGCTTCTTCGTCAGCCGCAGGATCGCCAGCGATTCCGGGATCGGGTTCCACTGCACCTTCAGGTCGGGCGCGGAGGCATCGACGGTCGGGATCGCGCGGCTGGCCAGGTTGCCGCAGACCGCCAGCAGGATCACCGCCACCGCCGCCGCCTGCGTGCCGTGTTCGCCCGCCACCGCGAAGATCAGCCCGCCGAACAGCATGCCCAGCAACACCGCGATGCTGGTGCCCATCTCCACCAGCCCGTTGCCGCCGGTCAGCTCTTCCGGCTTCAGCACCGAGGGCAAAATCGAATACTTCACCGGCCCGAACAGCGTGCTCTGCACGCCGGTGGCGAACAGGCACACCAGCAGCAGCGGCAGGCTCTGCAGCAGGAAGGCGACCGCCGCCACCGACATGATCGCGATCTCCATCGCGGTGGTGATGCGGATCAGCTTCGACTTCTCGGTGCGCTCGGCGAACTGCCCGGCGATCGAGGAGAACAGGAAATACGGCAGGATGAACACCGCCGGCGCCAGCTGGGTGTAGGTGCCGCGGGTGGACGGATCCAGCGTGCCCGCCGCGGCCATCACCCCCAGCAGGCCGATGATCGCCTGCCGGAACACGTTGTCGTTGAAGGCCCCGAACGCCTGCACGGTGAAGTAGGGCAGGAAGCGGCGCTGCTTGAGCAGTTCGAACTGGCTGTGGCCGGACATGCGTCCCCCGGGGTTTTGCGGAGTCTAGCGGAGCCGAAAAGGCGAAATGGAGTCCAGATCGAATTTCGCGTCCACGATGTCTGCTCAGTCTTGAGCGACAGTCGAGAAACTTCGCTCTGACCCCTTTTCGCGATAGCCTCGCGGGCAGGGAGGGCAACGGATGCCGCTGAGTCTCAACGAAATACGGGAGCGCGCCCGCGCGTTCGCCAAGGAATGGGCGCAAGAGACCTCGGAGCGTGCGGAAGCGCAGAGCTTCTGGAACGGCTTCTTCGATGTGTTCGGCGTCAAGCGCCGCCGCGTGGCGGTGTTCGAGCAGAAGGCCGAGCGTTTCTCCGGCAGCAAGCAGGGCCGCATCGATGTGTTCTGGCCCGGCGTGATGCTGGCGGAGCACAAGAGCGCCGGCGTGGATCTGGATGCCGCCTACGCGCAGGCCACCGATTACTTCGCCGGCATCGGTGATGCCGAGTTGCCACGCTACGTGCTGGTCAGCGACTTCCAGCGCTTCCGGCTGCACGACCTCGAAGGCGATGCCGCTCCGGTCGAATTCAAGCTGGCCGACCTGCCCAAGCAGATCGGCCGTTTCGGCTTCATCAGCGGTTACCAGGCCCGTACCTACAAGGAAGAAGACCCGGTCAACGTGCAAGCCGCCGAGCGCATGGGCAAGCTGCACGATGCGTTGAAGGCCGCAGGCTACGACGGCCACTCACTGGAACTGCTGCTGGTGCGCCTGCTGTTCTGCCTGTTCGCGGATGACACCGGCATCTTTCCGCGGCAGGCCTTCCATGACCTCATCGACCAGCGCACCTCCGTGGACGGTGCCGACCTCGGCCTGTGGATCGGCCGCCTGTTCCAGGTGCTGAACACCCCGCCGGAGGCGCGCCAGAAGACGCTGGACGAGCAGCTCGCCGAGCTGCCCTACGTCAACGGCAAGCTGTTCGAGGAAATGCTGCCGCTGGCCGATTTCAACGCGCAGATGCGCGGCCTGCTGCTGGACGCCAGCACGCTGGACTGGAGCCGGATCAGCCCGGCCATCTTCGGTTCCATGTTCCAGTCGGTGATGGACAGCAAGGCGCGGCGCAACCTGGGTGCGCACTACACCAGCGAGAAGAACATCCTCAAGCTGATCGGCCCGCTGTTCCTGGATGGGCTGAAGGTGGAACTGGACAAGGCCGGCAAGGACGAGAAAAAGCTGGCCCAGCTGCACCGCAAGCTGGCCACGTTGAAATTCCTCGATCCCGCCTGTGGCTGCGGCAATTTCCTGGTGATCGCCTACCGCGAACTGCGCGAACTGGAGCTCGAGGTGTTGAAGCGCCAATTCGCCACCCAACAGTCGGTGCTGGTGCGGGTGCAGGACCATGTGTTGATCGATGTGGACCAGTTCTACGGCATCGAGATCGAGGAGTTCCCGGCGCAGATCGCCCAGGTGGCGATGTGGCTGATGGATCACCAGATGAACCTGCGGGTGTCCGAGCACTTCGGCGAAAACGTGGTGCGGCTGCCGCTGAAGAAATCCGCGACCATCGTGCATGGCAATGCGTTGCGGATCGATTGGAACGACGTGGTGCCGGCGGTGGAACTGAGCTACATCCTGGGAAATCCACCGTTTATCGGGCATCAGTGGCGCGACGCCGATCAGATGGCAGACATGACTCGCATCTGGGGCTCGGAAGGGCGGTTCGGGCGGCTCGATTACGTCACGGCTTGGTACCGCTTGGCTGTTGATTACATGCAAGGCAATCCAGCAATTCGGGCTGCATTCGTTTCGACAAATTCGATCAGTCAAGGCGAACAGGTTGGCATTCTGTGGGCAGATTTGTTAGCTCGCGGAGTGCGCCTTCACTTCGGCCATCGTACTTTTCAGTGGACAAATGAGGCAAAGGGAAAAGCAGCGGTTCATTGCGTCATCGTTGGATTCGGTTTGACGGATGCAGTTCCTAAGCGAATTTTCGATTACGTCGAACTCAAAGGCGAGCCACATGAGCAGATCGTCGGATCACTGAGTCCGTATCTCGTGGAAGGCGGTGAGTTGGTACTTCCGTCCAGGACACAGCCGCCGCACGGCTATCCACTAATGACTAAAGGCAGCCAGCCGACTGATGGCGGTCATCTGATTCTTGATCCAGAGGAAAGAGAAGACTTGCTCGCACAAGATCCAATTGCCGCCGAGTGGGTGAAACCGTTCATCGGTGGCGAAGAGTTGATCAATGGGTCAATGCGATATTGCTTGTGGCTAAAGGATTGTCCGCCGAGCGCGTTGCGGAAGATGCCGGCTGTACTTGATCGACTTGAAAAAGTGAAGGCGGCCCGTCTGAGAAGTTCAACTGCAAGTGTGCGCGAGTGGGCTATTCGCCCGAGCCTTTTCACGCAGGATCGCCAGCCGACGACGTCATATCTGGCAATCCCTAGAGTTTCATCGGAACGGCGCACATTCATCCCGATGGGATACCTCGAGCCTGATGTCATCGCCCACGAGAAGCTCATCATCATTCCGGGTGCGACGCTTTTCCACCTCGGTGTTCTGACATCGACCATGCACATGGCTTGGATGCGCGCCGTCGCTGGTCGACTTGAAAGTCGCTACAGCTATGCGCCCGCCGTCTACAACAACTTCCCCTGGCCGGACATCAGCGACGAGAAACACCGTACCTCCATCGAAGCCGCCGCCCAAGGCGTACTGGGCGCCCGCGCCCAGTTCCCCGATGCTACGCTGGCCGATCTCTACGACCCACTGACCATGCCACCCGCCCTGGTCAAGGCGCATGCCGCCCTCGACAAGGCCGTTGACGCCGCCTACATCGCCGCCGAAAAGGCCGCAGGCCGCAAACCACCAAAACTGTCCACCGACGCCGAGCGAGTGGCCTTCCTGTTCGAACGCTACCAGGCCCTCACCAGCCTGTTGCCGGCCACGAAGCAGAAGAAGACGGCGCGCAAGCGCAAGGACCCGGTTGCATGAAATGGCAAGTCTTCATCGGTCACTTCGTCTTCGTGGCGTCGGTGCTCTTCACCGGCGTCGTCGTGATTGGCTTCAAGCTGCTACGCCAGTACCAGCGCCGACGTTCGCCACTGCATGGTAAGCAGATCGGCCATGTGCCGGGACAGCAATTGCTGGATCGAATCGAAAAGGCCAGTGAAGGTGTCGGCTACGGCGTCGACGTCATGACGCTCGCGTTGCCGTTGCTGTTTCTGGTCTGGGCAACGCTGCGAATCGATTGGACGAACGTTCGATTCGGGGTGGCCGAGCTGATATTCGTGGCAGGTTGGCTCATTTTTTTCGGATATGGCTTTTGGCAGTACCAGCGCCATGCCAAGCAGCGTGAGCAAGCGCGCGATGGACTTTTGGCGGAACGCGTCACGGGAATGCAGCTCAATCGGCTCGTCGCCCAAGGATGCGTGGTGCTGCATGACTTGCCTAGCGAGGTCGGCAATATCGATCATGTGGTTGTGTCGCCGCAAGCGGTGTTTGCGATCGAGACGAAATCCTTCCGGAAGCCGAAGGGCGATGGCGAAAACCATCGCGTCCGATTCGACGGACGGGCACTGCATTTCCCCGATTTCACTAACGTCGAAGCCGTGCCGCAGGCAGAGCGAGGGGCGCAATGGTTGGCGCGCTTCCTGCGAGAGAAGCTGGGGAGCGATTTCCCGGTGATCCCCGCTCTGTCGTTGCCGGGCTGGTACATCGAACGCACGGAGCAAGCGAAGGCATCCCCCGTTCGCGTGTTCACGCCGATGGGGCGGGGGGCGGATTTCATGGCATACCCAACCGAACGGATTGATGCGAACCAACGTGCGCTGATTGCACAGTCGCTAGCGCTCCGTTACCCGGAAATCAAGGAATAGTGCCGATGACCAAGGCAAGCGGTTTTGTCACGGCGGAAAAGAGGTCAGCGGAAAAGGGGTCAGAGTAGAGTTTCGTGGTGTGGTGTACGGGCTGGCCGGGCTGGGTCGGCACGAAATCTACTCTGACCCCTTTTCCTTTATGAAGAAGATCCTGCGGCAGTAGCATGGCGCCATGCCGCGCTCCCGCCTCCCCATCCCCTGGACCCACGTTGCCCTGTACGCCGCGCTGCTCGCGGCCGGCACCGTGCTCCTGCAGTGGCTGGACTACCAGCGATTGGTACGCAGCAACGCGGGGCTGGTCTACGACGGCCTGCTGGCCACCGGCTTCCTCGCGCTCGGCATCTGGCTGGGGGTACGCCTGCTGGCGAAGCGTCCGCCGCCGACGGAAGGCGAGGGCAATCCGCAAGCCCAGGCGGCGCTCGGGATCAGTGCGCGCGAGCTGGAGGTGCTGCACGAGATCGCTGCCGGCCATTCCAACAAGGAGATCGCGGCGCGCCTGCATGTCTCGCCGAACACGGTGAAGACCCATGTCGCGCGGCTGCTGGAGAAGTTGGGGGCCAAGCGCCGCACGGAGGCCTTGCGACGGGCGCGGGAACTGGGCCTGATGCCGTAAGCCTGCGTTTTGATGGGTGATTCCGATGAAATCACCCTTCCGGGCGATGGACGCGGCGGGGCGAATCGCCTGCAATCCGGGCTGGTGCAATCAATCGGAGGTGGGGCATGTGGCGCGACATCCTGAAGTACGGCGCGATCGCGGGGCTGGTGGTCGGCGCGGTGATGATCGTGGGGTTCTGGTCGGCCGGCGGCGACATGCCGCACGGCGCGATGGGCATGGTCATCGGCTACGCGACCATGCTGCTGGCGCTGAGCGCGGTGTTCATGGGCATCAAGCACCACCGCGACGTGGCCGGCGGCGGGGTGATCCGGTTCTGGCCGGCGTTCGGCATGGGCCTGGGGATCTCGTTCGTCGCCGCGCTGTTCTACGTGGCGGCGTGGGAGTTCGTGCAGGCGACCATCGTCCACGACTTCGCCGGCAGCTACGCCGCGTCGGTGATCGCCGCGCAGAAGGCCAAGGGCATCGACCCGGCCGCGCTGGCCAGGCTGACCGCAGACATGGAGGCGTTCAAGGTCCAGTATGCGAACCCGCTGTTCCGCCTGCCGATGACCTTCGCCGAGGTGTTCCCGGTCGGCGTGCTGGTCTCGCTGGTGTCGGCGCTGGTGCTGCGCAATCCGCGGGTGCTGCCGGCGCGGTAACGCACCGTTGCGTTCCATCCATCGGCATCGCACCTGCGCAGCCGTGCCCATAGAGTGAGGGGGTCGATGCCGATGGAGTCCGCCATGTCCGCCACCCCGCTGATGCCCGCCGCCTTCCTCGGCCACGGCAGCCCGATGAACGCGCTGGAGCGCAACCGCTATACCGAGGCCTGGCGCGCGTTCGGCGCGGCGGTGCCGCGGCCGCGGGCGATCCTGGCGGTGTCGGCGCACTGGTACGTCAACGGACTGGCGGTCACCGCGATGCCGCGGCCGCGCACCATCCACGATTTCTACGGCTTCCCGCAGGCGCTGTTCGACGTGCAGTACCCGGCGCCGGGCCTGCCGGAACTGGCGCAGGAAGTGGCCGACGCCATCTCGCCGGATCGCGTCGGCGCGGACCTCGATGGTTGGGGGCTCGACCACGGCACCTGGGGCGTGCTGGTGCATGCCTTCCCCGATGCCGACATCCCGGTGGTGCAGTTGTCGATCGATGCGCGCAAGCCGCTGGACTGGCACCTGCAACTGGGTGCGAAGCTGGCGGCGTTGCGCGAACGCGGCGTGCTGATCGTGGGCAGCGGCAACGTGGTGCACAACCTGCGCGCGATGGATCGCCACCAGCCGGATGGCGGGTTCGATTGGGCGCAGCGGTTCGATGACGCCGCGCGTGCGTTGATGACCGAACGCCCGCACGACGTGCCGTCGCTGGCCTCGCATCGCGATTACAAGCTCGCGGTGCCGACCGACGAACATTTCCTGCCGCTGCTGTATGTCGCCGGGCTGGCGTCTGCCGCCGGCAAGACCACGGATGTGCTGGTCGATGGCTATGCCCTGGGTTCGCTGTCGATGACCGCGTACACGCTGCAGGCGCATTGCCCCGAAGCCACGGGCGATGGCGGCGGCGCGGCGCCGATCGACACCACCCTGCCGCCGGAAGACGCGAACGTGTGAACGGCGACGCCGTCACGAGGCGTCGACACGGCTGAACCCGACGGAACCGCGATCGGTGCGCGGCGCGCGCGTTCGCGCGGTGGACAGGTCGGGGTCGGTACGGTGGCGCCTCCCCCACCCAGGAGCCACCCCATGACGGCCGATGTGAAGACGCCGCTGGAACAAGTGAATGCCGCGCTGGCGCAGCTGAAGGAAATGCGGCACTACTCCAGGACCTACGTGGAGCAGCTGACCGCGCAATGGCTGCTGTTCGACGGCCCGCTGAAGAAATTGAAACAGGCGGGCAAGTTCGAGGAGCTGATGACCCGCCAGGCCGAATTCCACGAGGTGCTCGACGAGGAAGTCGGCTTGCTGGAGGACCTGGCGAAGGAACTGCAGCCACCGCCGGAACAGGAGGCCGTGGCCTGAGGCCGGAACGGATGCGGCCGGTCGCGGCCGCATCCCTCATTCGGCGGCCAGCTTGCGCAGCATCCTGGCGTAGTCGCGTCGGTAGCCGCCGGCGTAGCGCAGCTTCGCGGCCGCGCCGAGGATCTTCCCGGAAAGCTGGAAGAACTTCCTTTCCTCCTCGCGCAGGTGGTGGTGCACCTGGTGCGAGAGTCCGCGCGCTTTCTCGAGCCACGGTTCGCCGCGCGGATCCAGCGACTGCAGCTCGGCCACCCGTTCGTCGATCTCGTGGTGCTCGTGCAGCGCATGGCGCGAGGCATCGAGGCCGGCGTCGTCCATCAGCATCGGTACGTAGAGGTAGCGCTCCTCGGCGGCTTCGTGCGCGGCCAGTTCCAGGCGCAGCGCGGCGAACAGCTCGATGCGCGCGCGGGTGCCGGGCTTGGAGCGCAGCAGCCGGCGGCACAGGCCGCGCTGGCGTTCGTGGCTTTCGCGCAGGGCGTCGTACAGGTTCCCGGTGGTCATGGCGTTCTCCTGTCTCGTTGACTCTTCCTGCACGGGAATGCGCACAGGCTGCGCCCACGGAGGCAAGTGCCGGGGCAGGCGTGGACCTTAAGAGCGGATACCCCTATTGGGCCGTGAAGAACGGCCTGATGCAGGCCTTCCCGCCGCTCGCCGGGGACCAGCGGTGCGAGGTCGCGGTGGTCGGCGGCGGGATCACCGGCGCACTGATCGCCTGCGAACTGGCGGCGCACGGTTTCGATGTGGTGCTGGTGGAGCAGCGCGACATCGGCTGGGGCAGCACCGCGGCGAGCACGGCGCTGCTGCAATACGAGATCGATACCCCGCTGCTCGAGCTGGCCAAACGGTACGGCGCAGCCGATGCGGCGATGGCGTACCGCGCCTGCGCGCAGGCGCTCGATGCGCTGGCCGGGCTGGCCGCACAGCTCGGCGACGTGGACTTCGCGCGTGCCGACAGCCTGTATTTCGCCAGCCGTCGCTGGCATGCGGGCGCGATGCGCGAGGAATGCGCGTTGCGCGCGCGGCACGGGCTGCAGGTGGAATGGCTGGAGCGCGCCGCGCTGCGCGAGCGCTTCGGGATCGGCGCGGCGGGCGCGATCCTGAGCGCGCAGGCCGCGCGCATCGACCCGTATCGCTTCACCCATCGCCTGCTGCAGCGCCTGCAGCGCGGCGGTGCGCGGATCTTCGACCGCACCTGCATCGCCAGTCTGGAGGCCGGCTCGCGTGGCGTGGCGCTGCGGACCGATCACGGCGCCACGCTGCGCGCTGGCCAGGTGGTGCTGGCCACCGGCTATGCCGCGCAGCACTGGCTGGATGCACGCGTCGCGCGCAACGCGAGCAGCTACGCCTACATCACCGATCCCTTGCCTGAAGGCGCCTTGCGCGCGCTGGCGGACACGCTGGTGTGGGAATCCGCGCGGCCGTACCTGTACCTGCGCAGCACCGGCGATGGCCGGCTGCTGGTCGGCGGCGCGGACGATGCCGTCGACGTGCCGGCGCGCCGCGACCGCCGCGTGCTGTCGAAGGCACGGCAGCTGCGCAAGCGGGTGGAGCGCATGTTTCCGCAGCTGACGCTGCAGCCCGCCTTCTGCTGGGCCGGCACCTTCGCCGAAACCGGCGACGGCCTGCCGTTCTTCGGCGCGCATGCGCAACATGGCCCGCGCGTGCAGTTCGCGATGGCCTATGGCGGCAACGGCATCACCTATGCGGCGATCGGCGCGCGCATCCTGCGCATGCAGCTGCAGCGCAGGCGCCATCCGTTGCAGGCCCTGTTCGGCTTCGAACGCATGTCGCGCGGTTGAACCTCAGCTGCCGGCGCCCAGCGTCTCGCGCACCGTCGCGTGCAGGTGGCGGCGCATGCTGAGCCAGCCGGCCAGCATCGCCGCCACGGTGCCGACGATGGCGCCGGTGGCGAGCGTGGTCGCGCTCCAGGTCGGCGGCAGGTCGAGCACGCGCTGCGCGAACAGGGTGCCGATGCCGGCCGCCGCGACTGCGGCGATGCCGCCGGCGATCGCGCCGATCGCGCCGAACTCGACCAGCTGCGCATTGCGCAGTTGCGCGCTGCTGGCCCCCAGCGTGCGCAGCACGCCGAGCTCGGTGATGCGCTCGCGCCGGGTCGCCGCCACCGCCGCCACGAACACCAGGCAGCCGGACAGGAAGGCGAACCAGAACACCACCTGGATCACCAGCGCGGCCTGGTCGCCGATGCACCGGATCTCGCCGGTGATCGCATCGATGTCGATCACGTTGGCGTTCGGCAGCGCTTGCGAGAGCGCACTGGCCAGCGCAGTATCGCCGCGCGGCACGCGCACCGCGGTGATGTAGGTGGCGGGCAGCTCGCGCGCCATGTTGGGCGAGGCCAGCACGAAGAAGTTCGGCGTGAAGCTTTCCCAGCGCACGTCGCGCAGGCTGGTGATCTTGCCTTCGATGCGTTGGCCGGCGACATCGAACGTGATCTTGTCGCCCAGCTGCCAGCGCAATTGTTCGGCGAACCTGGTTTCCACGGAAAATTCATTGCGCGCCGTCGCCGCATTCCAGAACTTTCCGGCCTTCAACGTATTCCCTGCCGGTAGCGCATCGGCGGTGGACAGGTTGAATTCGCGGTCGGCCAGGCGTTCGCCGCGGCCTTCGGGCGCGGGACGCCCGCGCTGCTGCGCACTGGGGCCGATGTAGCGCGCGCGGATCAGCGGCGACAGCCCGACCGAGTGGTAGTCGAGGCGCCGGAGCACGGCATCGAACGCCGGCCGCTGTTCCGGCTGCACATTGATCACGAAGCGGTTCGGCGCATCGCCGCGCACCGTGGCCTGCCACTGCTCCCACACATCGGTGCGCACCAGCAGCAACAGCAGCAACGCCATCAGGCTGGTGCCCAGCGCGACCACCTGCGCCACGGTGAGCCGGTGGCGTCGCGACAGGTTCAACAGCGCATAACGGGTGATGCCGCTGCCGCCGCGTCCGGCGCGCGCGACCAAGGCGGCCAGCGCCCAGCCGGCGATGCCGAGCACCAAAGTGGTCGCCAGCAGGCCGCCGAGCAGGATGCCGGCCGCCTGCGCATTGCCGGCGGCTTGCCAGAACAATGCGAGCAGGCCAAGCAGCGCCAACGCGAACAGCAGCAAGGCCGGCGGCGACGGCGTGCGCAGGTCGCTGCGCAGCACCGCCAGCGCACTCACCCGGCGCAATGCCAGCAACGGCGGCAGCGCGAAGGTGAGCAGGATCCAGATGCCGACCAGCGCGCCCTGCAGCAACGGCAACAGTCTCGCCGGTGGCAGCGCGGTGCCGAGTTGCTCGGCGATCCACGCGCCGGCGATCTGCTGCAACACCGCGGCGGCAATGACTGCGGCGAGGATCGCGATGCCGCCGAGGATGGCGAGCGTGCCGACGTACAGGCCGACGATGTCGCGCTGGCCCGCGCCGAGCGCGCGCAAGGTGGCCGCGATCTGCCGATGCCGTTCCGCATGCTGGCGCGCCGCCATGCCGATGGCGACCGCCGCCAGTGCGGCCGTCAGCACCAACGACACGGACAGGAAACGTTGCGCGCGCTCCAGCGCGTTGCGCAATTGCGGACTGAGGTCGTCGCCGGTTTCGACGCGGGCGCCGGGCATGCGTTCGGCTTCACGCGCCTTGACCCATTGCGCGATGGCGACGGGTGCGCCGGTCACCGCCACCCGCCAGGTCGCGCGCGCGCCGGGGCCGAGCAGTCCGCCGGCTTCGACTTCCGAAAGCGGCAGGATCACCCGCGGCCCGAGCTCCACGCCGTTGAGCGGACGGTCGGGTTCCTCGACGACGATGCCGGCCAAGCGCAGCGGCCGACCGCCGACCTCGACCATGCCGCCAAGCTTGCTACGCATGCGCTGCGCGCCGGTGTCGCTCAGCCACAGCGTGCCGGCGGCGGGGCGCGGCAATCGCTGCACGCCCTGCGCGGTGCGCACGGTGTACGGACCGAGCAGAGGCGCATCGTCGGCCAGCGCCTTCAGCGTGCCGAGCTGCGGTGCGGCCTCGTGCGATCCGACCATGCTGGCCAGTTCCACGCTGCGGAACATGCGCAGGTGCAGGCGTTGCGCATCGCGTTGCGCGGCATCGATGGCGCGGTCGTCGCTGCTGAACGCGGCATCGCCGCCGACCAGGCGCCGGCTTTGTTCGGCCAGCGCATCGGTGGTGCGCTGGGCGATGCTGCCGACGCCCGCGAGTGCGAGCACCGCCACGAACAACGCGGCCAGCAGCACGCCGAATTCGCCGTTGCGCCAGCCCTGCCACGCCTGCCGCGTGGCCATCCGCATCGTCCCCGCGAAAGTCATGCGCGCAGGCGCCCGGCATCCAGCCGCAGCTGGCGGTCGCAACGCGCGGCCAGGCGCTCGTCGTGGGTGACCACCACCACCGTGGTCGCGCGCGCGCTGTCCATGTCGAACAGCAGGTCCTCGATGGCGAGGCCGGTCTTGCGGTCGAGGTTGCCGGTGGGTTCGTCGGCGAACAGGATGCGCGGCCTGGCGACGAAGGCGCGGGCGATGGCGACGCGTTGCTGCTCGCCGCCGGACAACTGGCGTGGCAGGTGATGCAGGCGTTCGCCCAGGCCGACCTTCTGCAGCAATTCGCGCGCGGCCTGCGTGCCGGACTTCCCGCGCAATTCCAGCGGCAGCGCCACGTTGTCGAGCGCGCTCATCGCCGGCATCAGCTGGAAGTTCTGGAACACGAAGCCCACCGCCTGCGCGCGCAAGGCGGCGCGTGCATCTTCATCGGCCGCGTGGATCGGCACGCCGTCCAGCCACACCTCGCCGTGGCTGGGCACGTCCAGGCCGGCCAGCAGCGAGAGCAGGGTGGTCTTGCCGGAACCGGATTCGCCGACGATGGCCACGCGTTCGCCGGCCGTGATGTCCAGGCCGATGTCGTCGAGGATGGTCAGCTGACTGTCCGGCAACGCCACCGTCTTGCCGACCCCGCGCGTGCGCAGGCTGCCGCGCGCGGGCGTGCTAGCGTCTGCGGCAGGCGTTGGAACGGGAGCGGTGTCGATGTCGTTGCGGGCGTGGGTATCGGGCGTGTGCGTCATGGCTTTGATGCTAGCCGCTCCGGCGGCCGCGGCGCGCGGGCAGCAAGTCCTGGTGATGGGCGATTCATTGTCCGCGGCCTATGGCCTGCGCCCGGAACAGGGCTGGGTGGCGCTGGCCGAGGCGAAATCCGCGCGCTACGACTTCCACAACGCCAGCATTTCCGGCGAGACCAGCGCCGGCGGGCGCAGCCGGATCGCCGCCGAACTGGCGCGGACGAAACCCGACATCGTGGTGATCGAACTCGGCGCCAACGACGGCCTGCGCGGCCTGCCGCTCACGCAACTGGGGTCGAACCTGGGCTGGATGATCGGTGCATCGAAAGCGGCCGGTGCGCGCGTGCTGCTGGTCGGCCTGCAGCTGCCGCCGAACTTCGGCCGCTACGCCACGGATTTCCAGCGCAGCTACGCGCTGATCGCCCAGCGCCTCGATGCCGGGTTGGTGCCGCATTTCCTGGCGCCGCTGGGCACGCAGCGCAAATGGTTCCAGGCCGACAACCTGCACCCGGTGGCCGCGGCGCAGCCCTTGCTGGCGGACCAGATGTTGCGGGCGCTGGACGCGTTGCCCGCGCGCTGAGTCAGGCCGTGCCGTGTTCGCGCGCGATCGCGCGCCAGCCGATGTCGTGGCGGTGGAATTCGCTGTCCCAATGGATCGCGTCGACGCCGGCATAGGCATTGCGCTGCGCATCGGCCACGCTGTCGCCCAGCGCGGCCACGCACAGCACGCGACCGCCGGTGGCGATGACCTTGCCGGCATTGTCCAGCGCGGTGCCGGCATGGAAGACCTTGGCGTTCGCGGGCACGGCATCGAGGCCCGAGATCGCATCGCCGGTGATCGGCGTGTCCGGATACGGTTTGGATGCAAGCACCACGCCCAGCGACGGTTGCGGCGTCCAGCGCGCCTCGATGGCGTGCAGCTGCTCGTCGATGGCGGCTTCGACCAGCTCGACCAGGTCGGATTCCAGCCGCAGCATCACCGGCTGGGTTTCCGGATCGCCGAAGCGCACGTTGAATTCGATCACCTTCGGTGCGCCGTCGGCGTCGATCATCAGCCCCGCGTAGAGGAAGCCGGTGAACGGGATGCCGTCGGCGATCATGCCGGCCACGGTCGGATTCACCACTTCGCGCATCACCCGCGCATGCACCTCGGGCGTGACCACGGGCGCGGGCGAATACGCGCCCATGCCGCCGGTGTTGGGGCCGCTGTCGCCATCGCCCACGCGCTTGTGGTCCTGCGAGGTGGCCATCGGCAGCGCGGTCTTGCCGTCCACCATCGAGATGAAGCTGGCTTCCTCGCCATCGAGGAATTCCTCGATGACGACGCGCGCGCCGGCGTCGCCGAAGGCGTTGCCGCTGAGCATGTCGCGCACGGCGGCTTCGGCTTCGTCCTGCGTCATCGCCACGATCACGCCCTTGCCGGCGGCCAGGCCATCGGCCTTGACCACGATCGGCGCACCCTTCTCGCGGAGGTAGGCAAGCGCGGCATCGACATCGGTATGCACGGCGTAGAACGCGGTCGGGATGCCGTGGCGCTGCAGGAAGTCCTTCGCATACGCCTTGCTGCCTTCCAGCTGCGCCGCCTTGGCGGTGGGCCCGAAGATGCGCCGGCCCTGCGCGCGGAACGCATCGACCACGCCGGCCACCAGTGGCTGCTCGGGCCGACCACGGTCAGTGCGATGTCCTCGATCTGCGCGAGCTGCAGCAGGCCGTCGATGTCGGTGGCCTTGACCGCGACGTTGCGGCATTTGCTTTCGGTCGCGGTGCCGGCATTGCCGGGTGCGACCAGCACTTCGGACACGCGCGGCGATTGCGCGAGCTTCCACGCCAACGCGTGTTCGCGGCCGCCGGAACCGATGACGAGGACTTTCATGACATTGCCTCCGGGGCAAGAACGAGTTGCTGCAGGGACACCAGTTTGCTGCCGCCGGCGACATGTTGCCGGCCGACTTCGACGAAACCGAAGCGGTCGTGGAAGGCTTTCGACGCCGGATTCGGCGGCGCCAGGTTGTATTCGCACACGACGCGATCGATGCCGCGCCGGCGCGCCTGCGCGAACAGGTCGCGGTAGAGCGTGCCGCCGATGCCCATGCCGGCCGCGGCGGCATCCACCACGATGCGGTCCACGTAGACGAAGCGCGGCGCGTGCGCGGCGAACCAGCGGAAGTTGTCGTTGTCGTAGGCGGCGTCGTGATCCATCGCCAGCAGTAAGCCGACCACGCGGCCATCCGCTTCGGCGACGGTGAAGCGACAGGCCAGCGCGGCCAATGCCTCCAGCCGCACGCGATCCATCGCGCTGGTCTGCGTCACTTCGGCGGCATTCAGCGCAAGCACGCGCTCGAAGTCCGCCGCCACGGCATCGCGCAGGATCGCGTCGGCCATCGTCAGTGGCGGAAGTGGCGCACGCCGGTGAACACCATCGCGATCCCGTGCTCGTCCGCCGCCGCGATCACCTCGTTGTCGCGCATCGAACCGCCCGGCTGGATCACCGCCTTGATCCCGGCCTGCGCGGCGGCGTCGATGCCATCGCGGAACGGGAAGAAGGCATCGCTGGCCATCACCGAGCCTTCGACCACGAGGCCCGCGTCCTGCGCCTTGATCCCGGCGATGCGCGCGGAATACACGCGGCTCATCTGCCCGGCGCCGACGCCGATGGTGCGGTGGTCCTTCGCATAGACGATCGCGTTCGACTTCACGAACTTCGCTACCTTCCAGGCGAACAGCAGGTCGGCGAACTGCGCCTCGGTGGGCGCGAGCTTGGTCACGACCTTCAAGTCGTCGCGGGTAATCACGCGGTCGTCGGCGGTCTGCATCAGCATGCCGGAGCCGACGCGCTTGGTGTCGATGAAGCCGGGCGAGGGCTTGGCCATCGGGATGCGCAGCACGCGCACATTCGCTTTCTTGCGCGCGTAATCGAGCGCGCCATCCTCGTAATCCGGCGCGATCAGCACTTCGACGAACTGGCGGTCGAGGATCGCCTTGCAGGTCGCCGCATCCAGCCTGGTGTTGAACGCGAGGATGCCGCCGAACGCGCTGGTCGGGTCGGTGGCGTAGGCGGCTTCATAGGCATTGGCGCAACCGGCGCCGATCGCCACGCCGCACGGGTTGGCGTGCTTGACGATCACGCAGGCCGGCAGCTCGAACTGGCGCACGCATTCCCACGCGGCATCGCTGTCGGCGATGTTGTTGTAACTGAGTTCCTTGCCCTGCAGCTGGGTGAACGTCGCCAGCGAACCGGGCGCCGGCCACAGGTCGCGGTAGAACGCGGCCTGCTGGTGCGGGTTCTCGCCGTAGCGCAGGTCCATCACCTTGACGAAGTTGCCGTTGGCCTGCGCGGAGAACTGCGCATGGCTGCCGTCGTCCTGCTTCGCCGACAGGAAATTGCTGATGCAGGCGTCGTAGAAGGCGACGTTGTTGAACGCCGCGACGGCCAGGCCGAAGCGGGTCTTCGCCGACAGCGCGCCGGCATTGGCATTCAACTCGTCGACGATCCCGGCGTACTGCGCCGGATCGGTGGCGACGGCGACGCGGGCGAAGTTCTTGGCCGCGCTGCGCAGCATCGCCGGGCCGCCGATGTCGATGTTCTCGATCACGTCCTCGAAGCTGCTGGCCGGATCCATCGACACCTTCAGGAACGGATACAGGTTCAGCACCAGCAGGTCGATCCTGTCGATGCCGTGTTCCGCCATCACCGCGTCGTCGGTGCCGGCGCGGCCGAGCAGGCCGCCGTGCACCTTCGGGTGCAGCGTCTTCACCCTGCCATCCATCATTTCCGGGAAGCCGGTGTGCTCGCTGACGTCCTTCACCGTGAGGCCAGCCTCGCGCAGCGTCTTGGCGGTGCCGCCGGTGGAGAGCAGTTCCACGCCGTGCGCAGCCAGCGCCTTGGCGAAATCGAGCAGGCCGGTCTTGTCGGAGACGGACAGCAGGGCGCGGCGAACGGCCACGGACGGGCCTTCGAACAGGTTTGCGGTCATGCGGAGAGGCGGTGCGGAGGGGAGCGCGAATTATAAACGCGCTGCCGCCGCAGGCTCAGGAGGAGAGCCCGTAATCCTTGAGTTTCTTGCGCAGGGTGGCGCGATGGATGCCGAGCATGGTCGCGGCGCGGCTCTGGTTGCCGTCGCAGTGCTTCAGGACCTCGGCGAACAGCGGGATTTCCAGCTCGCGCAGGGCGATGTTGTACAGGTCGTCGGTATCGCAGCCGTCGAGATCGCGCAGGTAGCGGCGCACGGAGGTTGCCACGTGGTCGCGCAACGGCGCGCGGCTGGCGTCCTGGCGGTCGGCGGAAACGTTCAAGCGGGAGCCCTCGATGCGAACCGCGTCGAGCGAATCCATCGCCGCGGGAGGGCGAGTCTAGCGCGAAATGTTTGCGCCGCGCAGCGCGCCGACGCATTCATCGAAAAATATCCTGCCGCCGCGCGGAATCGTGCGGTGCGTCACTCGAAGCGGAAGTCGAAGGCGACCACGCCCGCTGCCGGTTCGACGATGTCGAACGCCAGTTGCGTGGCCTGGCCGGGGGCGAGCAGCGCGTCCTTCGGCGCATTGCCGAGGTAGTCGCGCGGCAGGAAGCGACGCATGCCGAGCTGCCGGCCCTCGGCATTCGACAGCGCCAGCACCAGCGCCGGCCACGGTTGCGCCCAGGCGGCGTCGTTGCGGAAGCTGGCCTGCACGCGCAGCACGCCGGGGCGCCCGGGCACTGCGATCACGTCGCGCGAAAGCATGCTGAAGGCGCCGGGTTCGCGCCATGCCGGCACGCTGCAACCGAGCGCGCCGCAGGCTGCGACCACCATGGGGCGCCAGCGCGCATCCGCCGCGAGCGGCGCGCGCTGGCTGAAGAACAACTGCGCCAGCAGCGCCAGCGCGAGCAGCGCCAGCGCGATCCATTCGCCGATGCGCGCGCGGCGCGGCGCGGCTTCGCGGATGAAGCTGGGCGCGCGGCTCACCTGCGCCGGCCTTCGATGCGGATCCAGTCATCCTGGCGGGCGACGCGCAGCTCGTCGAACCAGGCGGCATAGCGTTCCAGCAGTTCGCCTTCCTGGCCGGCGAGGATGCCGGACATCGCGATGCGTCCGCCCGCCTCGGTGCGCGCGGCCAGGGTCTCGGCCAACGCGTCCAGCGCGACCGCGAGGATGTTGGCGACCACCACCGGGTAGGCGCGCACCGGTTCGTCCTGCGGCAGGAATACGTCGATGACCATGCCGTTGCGCTGGGCATTGTCGGCGGTGGCGATCAATGCCTGCGGATCGTTGTCGACGCCGACCGCGCGCGCCGCGCCGAGCTTGAGCGCCGCGAGCGCGAGGATGCCGCTGCCGCAGCCGAAATCGAGCAGCTCGCGGCCCTGCAGTTCGCCGCGCGCGGCGAGTCCATCCAGCCACGCGAGGCAGAGCGCGGTGGTCGGATGGGTGCCGGAGCCGAACGCCAGGCCGGGATCGAGGCGCACGACCGCGGCATCGCCGGCTTGTGCAGCATCGGGCAGCTCGTGGTTCCACGGCACGATCCAGGTGCGCGCGCCGAAGCGCATCGGCTGGAACTGGTCGAGCCAGGCGCGTTCCCAGTCCTGGTCCTCGACCTTCTCGAAGCGCGCCTGCGTCCAGTCGATGCCGGGATCGAAGGCTTCCAGCGCGGCCAGCAGCCACAATGCGTCGCTGTCGGCATCGAACAGCGCGGTCAGGGTCATCTCCCGCCACAGCGGGATCTCGCCGACGCCGGGTTCGAAGATCGCCTGCTCGTCGGCGGCATCCAGGTGCGCGTCCTGCAGGGTCACGGCAAGCGCGCCGACGTCCTCGAGCGCGCGCTCGACGCGCGGTTGCCGGTCTTCGGTGCAGGGAATGGCGAGTTGCAGGTAGGGCATGCGCCAAGTATTGGGCATTGCGGCCGTCGCGGGAATGGCCGTTTCAGGATTCGAGCCGTTCCTGCGCGTTGCGCGAGACGATCCATGCCTGCCGCCGCTGCAGCAGGCGCACGCCGCCAAGCAGGTAGTTGACGCTGAACAGCAGGGTCAGGCCGATCAGCAACAGGTGCCAGCCGCGATCGACGAAGATGGCCGGGTAGGTCCGCACCAACCACCATGCCAGCCCCTGGAAGGCGATCGCGGCCGGCATCATGAAGCGGATGTTGATGCGCTGGTCGCTGACGATGTCGTCGAGCAGGGCGCGTTCGTCTGCGGTGCCGAAATCGTCCGCATGCCTGCGCACGATGCGCAGGTCGTAGCCGTACAGGCCCCAGACCGCGATCGCGTAGAGCGCGTTCAAGGCGAACCAGCGCTGCGGGTCGCCGACCTGGGTCAGGGCCACGGCCTCCAGCAGGGTCGCGCCGAAATACACGAAGGTATGGCCGAATTCGAGCGGCCAGCCGATGAACGAAAGCGTGTGCAGCAGCGCGCGCGACCAGAAGATCAGCACCACCAGCAGGCCGGTGGCGATGTACGGCCAGGCTTGCCATTGCAGCTCGACCAGCGGCGCCACGCTGGCGCTCGCCAGCACGCCCAGGGCCAGGCCCTGGATGATGCTGATCAGGGTGAGCTCGATGTTGACCACGGTCGCGTCGAGCGCGGTCTTCGCCGACGAGCGCGCCGCCAGCGCGGGACCGGCGTTGCTGGACGGGGACGATGCGGGATCGGACATGGCGGCCTGGCTTCGGACCCGCGCCCATGGTGGCATGGACGCGGGCAGGGCGCTGCGCCGCGCTGGCTCAGCCGCCGAGGATGCCCTTCAGCAGGCCCTTCATGCCGGGCTTCTTCTGTTGCTGCTGTTGCTGGCCGTCGCCGTCGTCCATCTGCTGCATGTTGCCGAAGTCCATGCCCAGCATCGCGGTGGCGGTGGACTTGGCGCGCAGGCGGACGCTCCACTCCGGATTCCACGGCTGCTTCGGGTCGGCCGGCTTGGGCGGATAGGTGATCCAGCTTTCCGGGCCGTAGGCGGTCATCATCAGCATGCCCGGCATGCTGGCCTGCTGGCCCTGCACGTTGGAGGCGCCGGCGAAGATGCCCTTCGGGACGGTGCAACTGGTGGCGCTGGAAGGCAGCAGGATCTTCTGCTTCAGCCATTTGTCGATGTAGCTGCCGCTCAGGTAGGCGTGCAGTTCCTGGCCGGCGCCGGGAACTTCGGCGCTGCTCCAGACGGTGAGCGCGTACGAGTTCTCGCCCAGAATCTGCATGTGCATGCCGCTGATGAAATAGGCGCGCGCGCGATCCACCGACGGCCAGCTCAGGCCGACCGCGGCGGTGGCTTCGCCCTGCGTGCGCAGCATCAGCTTGGGCATGAAGTCGGCGGACTGCTCGACCTGGAACTGCATCGAGGCCGGGATGCCGTCGCCGGTGATCCTGTGCTCGCCGGCCAACCGCGCGCCGCTCGGCACCTGCTTGCCGGACTTGCGGTTAGGCCAGTAGACCCAGCCCGGCTTCAGGTCGATGTCGCGGTCCGGCACGTATTGGCCCTTGGACAGGCTGCCGCTGGACTGGAAGTCCACGCCCTGCATGCCGCCCATCGGGTTCTTCGGGTCGATGGTCCTGCCGCCGCCCTTGATCTTGAAGGTCGCGACCTTGGGCTGGCCCGGGCGCACCGCCGCGCCGCAGCCCCAGTATTCGGAGATCTTCACCTCGACATCCGGGATCTTGCCCGGCGGGGTGCTGCCCTTGGTCGGCGTGCTGGGTTCGGGCTCGATCAAGGTCAGCGATTTGCCCAGCTTCAGCCCGCCCGGGATCAGGTCCTGCGCTTCCACGCCCGGCTTGAGGTCGTTGCGCAGCGCCATGTCCATGTACTGCCCGGTCATGCCGCCGACGCGCGCGGTCGGGTAGACGAACCGGTTCTCGGCGCCGCCGCCCATGCGCTTGGCCATGAAACCGCCAAGTCCGCCCATCATCCCGCCCATGTCCGGCATTCCCGCCATGTTGTGGGTGAGGACGTCGATGTACAGGTTGGTCGGCGGGTTCTTGGCCTTCTGGCTGGACGCGGGCAGGGCCACGAGCGCGGTGGTCAGGGCAAGGCAGAGCAGGTGGCGACGTTGCATGGCGGCTCCGGGTTTTCGTGTCGATCTTCCACTGGATAGCGGATTTTCGCGGCAAGACCGGTCACGCCGGCGGGCGCGTCAGATCACCGACAGCGCCTTGTCCTTGCGTTCCGCCAGCTTCTTTTCCAGGTAATGGATGTTCTGCCCGCCCTGGGCGAAACCGCCATCGGCCAGGATCCGCTGCTGCAGCGGCACGTTGGTCTTGATCCCGTCCACCACCATCTCGCTCAGCGCCACCCGCATGCGCGCGATCGCCTGCTCGCGGGTCGCGCCGTGCACGATCAGCTTGCCGATCATCGAATCGTAGTTCGGCGGCACCCGGTAGCCCTCGTAGATGTGCGAATCCACCCGCACGCCCGGGCCGCCCGGCGAGTGGAAGTGGGTCACCAGGCCCGGCGAGGGCATGAAGGTGTCCGGGTCTTCCGCGTTGATGCGGCATTCGATCGCATGGCCCTTCAGCACCACGTCGCTCTGCTTGATGCTGAGCTTGTGGCCGGCGGCGATCAGCAACTGCTCGCGCACCAGGTCGATGCCGGTGACCAGTTCGGTGACCGGGTGCTCCACCTGGATGCGGGTGTTCATCTCGATGAAGTAGAAGCGGCCGGCCTCGTACAGGAACTCGAAGGTGCCGGCGCCGCGGTAGCCGATGCGGATGCAGGCTTCCACGCAGACGCGGCCAATCTCGGCGCGCTGTTCGTCGCTGATGCCGGGCGCGGGCGCTTCCTCCACCACCTTCTGGTGGCGGCGCTGCATCGAGCAGTCGCGCTCGCCCAGGTGGATGGCGTTGCCCTGGCCGTCGGCCAGCACCTGGATCTCCACGTGGCGCGGGTTCTCCAGGAACTTCTCCATGTAGACCATGTCGTTGCCGAACGCGGCCTTGGCTTCCTGCTTGGTGGTGGCGATGGCATTGGCCAGCGCGGCTTCGGTGTGGACCACGCGCATGCCGCGGCCGCCGCCGCCGCCGGCCGCCTTGACGATCACCGGGTAGCCGATCTCCGCGGCGATCTTCACGTTGGTCGCCGTGTCGTCGCCCAAGGGGCCGCCGCTGCCGGGCACGCAGGGCACGCCCGCGGCCTTCATCGCGCGGATCGCTTCCACCTTGTCGCCCATCAGGCGGATGGTGTCGGCCTTGGGGCCGATGAAGACGAAGCCGGACTGCTCCACGCGTTCGGCGAAGTCCGCGTTCTCCGACAGGAAGCCGTAGCCGGGGTGGATGGCCTGCGCGTCGGTCACCTCGGCGGCGGCGATGATCGCCGGCATGTTGAGGTAGCTCTCGCTGGATGGCGCCGGGCCGATGCAGACGGATTCGTCGGCCATCGCCACGTGCTTGAGGTTGCGGTCCACGGTGGAATGCACCGCGACCGTGCGGATGCCCATCGCATGGCAGGCGCGCAGGATGCGCAGCGCGATCTCGCCGCGGTTGGCGATGACGACTTTATCGAGCATGGGAACCCCCGATTACCCGATAACGAAAAGAGGCTGGTCGAATTCGACCGGCTGCCCGCTCTCGCACTGGATGGCGAGCACGGTGCCGGAGACGTCGGCCTCGATCGGGTTGAACATCTTCATCGCCTCGATGATGCCCAGCGTCTCGCCGGCCTTGACCGCCTGGCCGACGCTGACGAAGGCCGGCTTGTCCGGCGACGGGCTGGCGTAGAAGGTGCCGACCATCGGCGCGCGCACCACGTGGCCGGGCGGCAGGTCGGCATGCGGCTTGTGCGAGCCGCCGGTGGCGGCTTCCGACGGCGAATGCATCGGCATCACCGGGGCCGGCGCCGGCGCGGCGGCGGGCGCGGCGACGTGCTGGACCATCGGCGCGGCGGCCTGGACCAGGCCGCCCTTCGGCACGCGCGCCAGGCGTACGGATTCCTCGCCTTCCTTGATCTCGATCTCGGCCAGGTTGGATTCTTCCAGCAGGTCGATCAGCTTCTTGATCTTGCGCAGGTCCATGGAACGGGTCCTCTTGGGTCAGGCCGCGAGCCGCGCAAGCGCGGCATCGAGGGCGTAGCGATAGGAATCGGCACCGAAGCCGCAGACCACGCCGACCGCCTTGTCGCTGAAATAGCTGTGCTGGCGGAAGGGTTCGCGGCTGTGCGGGTTCGACAGGTGGATTTCGATGAAGGGGATGGCCACGGCCGCCAGCGCGTCGCGCAGGGCCACCGAGGTGTGGGTGAAGGCAGCGGGGTTGATCAGGATGAAGGCGGTGCCGTCGTTGCGGGCGGCATGGATGCGTTCGATCAGCACGTGCTCGGCGTTCGACTGCAGCGACAGCAGGGCATGGCCGGCGGCGGCGGCGCGGGCGGCCAGGTCGGCGTCGATGTCGGCCAGCGTGGTGCGGCCATAGACCTCGGGCTCGCGGCTGCCGAGCAGGTCGAGGTTGGGGCCGTGCAGGACCAGCAGCTGTGCCATCGACAAGGCCGTCGGAGCGGGCGCGCAGTGTCGCGCAAGCCGGCGATGCTGTCCAGTTCGGCGAACTTCAGCTTGATAACGGAATTTTAAGCGCTTGTTTGAGCGAAGGCTCTAATGGGCTGGTTGGCCGCTGCGACTGAGGGGCAGGCATGTGCAACCGCTTCATCCGGTCATCACGACGGAGCGGCGGCAGTGCCGCGAATGCCGCCCGTGCTCCTTTGCATGCCCGCCGGCTCTTCAGTGCTGCGTCCAGTCGGCGATGTCCTGCCGGCTTTCAAACGGCCCGATCCTGGTCTTCAACACGCGCCCTTCGGCCGAGACCAGCACCGTGTACGGCAGCACGCCGGCCGGGTTGCCCAGGCGCACACCGGCATCGGCGGGGCCGGGGGCGTCGACCAGGTTGGGATAGGCGATGCGCAGTCGCTGCAGCATGGCCTGCGCCGAAGCTGCATCGTCCAGCGCAATGCCGACGACTTGCGTGCCATTTGCCCCCTGTTCGCGGGCGAATGCCTCAAGTTCCGGCATTTCCTTCAGGCAGGGTGCGCACCAGCTGGCCCACAGGTTGACCAGGGTGGTTCTGCCGGCCCAGGCCTTGGGGATGCCGGTTGCGGCGCCATCGACCGTCAAAAGGCGCATGGCAGGCACGATGTCGCCACGTTCGGCGACGATCACCCCATGCGGTGGCGCCGGGGCACGTGTTTGCAGCACCGCGCCGAGCATCCGCTGGCCGAGTTCGGTGCCGGCCAGGCGCTGGGCGATGCTGGGCTCGAAGTACAGGCTTGCGGCCGCCCCGGCGAGCGCCGCCAGCAAAGCGACGCCGATGATCGCCTTGTTCGATGGCATCAGCGCCCGCCCGCAGCCTGCGCCAGGGCGTCCTCGACCAGGCCCGGGGTCAGGATCACCGGCAGGATCCGGCCTTCGCCGCCGCCGCGCGGATAGACCACGTACAGCGGCACGCCGACCGCCTTGTGCCGTTCCAGGTAGGCGGTGATGGACGGATCGACATCGGTGTAGTCGCCGGTCATGTACACCGCATCGGCGGCGTCTATCGCCGCGCGGAAACCGTCGCGGGCGAACACGGCCTTTTCGTTGACCTTGCAGCTCACGCACCAGTCGGCGGTCATGTTGACCAACACCACCCGGCCCTGCGCGCGCAGGTCGGCCAAGGCCTGTTCGGAGAAGGCGATGCTGGCGATGCCGTTGCGCGCGGCCATGGCGGGCGCGGCTTCCGGTTTCGGCAAGCCATGCAGCGTGGCCAGCGGCCATGCCGTCGCGATCAGGGCCAGCAGCGCCGCCGCCCTCCAGCGGTTGCGCCCGCCCTGTTGCGCCCGCATCCAGGCCCAGGCGGCGAACGCCAGCCCGATCGCCGCCAGCAGCCATTGCCACACGGCTTCGGCGCCGCGCAGCGAGGCCAGCACGAACACCAGCCAGGCGGCGGTGACGTACATCGGGAAGGCCAGCAATTGCTTCAGCGTCTCCATCCACGCGCCCGGCCTCGGCAGCAGGCGGGCGAACGCCGGCACGAAACCGATCAACAGGAACGGCAGCGCCAGGCCCAGGCCCAGCATCAGGAATACCAGCATCCCGCCCGCGGCCGGGCCGGTGAAGGCATAGGCCAGCGCCGCGCCCATGAACGGCGCGGTACAGGGCGTGGCCAGCACCACCGCCAGTACGCCGGTGAAGAAATCGCCCGACATCCCGCCGCGCCGGATCAGCGCGCTGCCGCGCTGGCCGATGCCGACATTGGCGTACCACAGCCCCGACAGGCTCAGGCCGAAGGCGAACACCACCAGTGCCAGCACGCCGACCACCAGCGGTTGTTGCAGCTGGAAGCCCCAGCCCAGCGCCAGCCCGGCCTTGCGCAGGGCCAGCGCCAGCGCGCCCAGCGCGGCGAAGCTCAGCAGCACGCCGGCGGTGTAGGCCAGCGCATGGTTGCGCGCGCGCTGCGGGCTCTCGCCGCCCTGCGCCAGCGCCAGCGCCTTCAGCGACAGCACCGGCAGCACGCAGGGCATCAGGTTCAGGATCAGGCCGCCGAGCAGGGCCAGCAGCAACGAGCCGAGCAGGCCGCGGGTCTGTTGCTGCGGCGGTTGCGTGCGTTCGGCATCGCCGGAAGGTGGGGCATCGCTTGCGGTGGCATCGCTTGCCGGGGCCGCTGCGATCGGCGCATCGCTGGCAGTGCCCGGATCGGCATTGGCGCCTGCGGCATCGCCGCCCGCCGCCGGCGCGATGGCCGCGGCCGGCGTGACCGTGCCCGCCGGCAGCGACACCGCCAGCCGCCGGGTCATCGGCGGATAGCAGATGCCGCCGTCCTGGCAGCCCTGCAGGCCCAGCACCAGCGTGCCCTTGGCGGCATCGGTCACGCGGCGGGTCACCGGCAGCGCGATCTCGACCTGGTCGAAATACACCGCGACATTGCCGAAATGCTCGTCGCGGTAAGGCTGGGCCTTCGGCAGTTTCGATGCCGGCGGCAACGAGGCGGACAAGCCCTTGCCGGCGTCCAGCTTCACCGACAGCTTGTCGCGGTAGAGGTAGTAGCCCTTGGCCGGGGTCAGCCGCAGCAGCAGCCGGTCGCCGCCATCGGCGATGACCTCGCTGGTGAAGGCGCGTTCCACCGGCAACGGCGCGGCATCGACCGCGCCCGCGTCGTTGCCGCCCAGGCCGAACAGCCCGCCGCCCTTCTTCGCGAAACCGAAGCCGCCGTCGCCGGCGGCTTCGCCCGGCAGCGCGACCTTCAGCGTGCGCGTCTGCGGCGGATAGCAGACGCCGGCATCGGCGCAGCCCTGGTATTTCACGGTCAGGGTGGTCGTGGCCGCACCCGCGGCGGGGGTGCCGCGCAGCGTGCCGACCAGTTGCCGACGATAGGTTTCGACATCGCCGAAGAATTCGTCGCGATGCTTGTCGCCGGTCGGTAGCGCCAGTTTGGCGCCGGTGAAGGCGGCATCGGCCTTGACCGAGGTGCGATGGCGGTACAGGTAGTAGCCCTTGGCGATCTGCCAACGCACCTCGATGCGATCCGGCGCGGTGGCCTGCGCGGACAGCACGAAGACCTCGTCGACCGGCGGCAACTCGACATCGGCCGCGACGGCGGGCAGGGCCATCGCCAGCGCGAAGCCAGCCAGCCAGCGACGGAAACGGGACAACGGCATTCGGTCAGTCCTTGCGACGGGTTTCATCGGCCAGCCACTGCAGGTACCCGGGCAGGCCAAGCGCGGGTTCGACCGCCAGCAGCTCCGGCAGTTCATACGGATGCAGGTCGCGCAGGCGATCCTGCAGGGCGGGGTAGGCCTCGCGGCTGGTCTTGATCAGCAGCAGGACTTCATCCGCGGTCTCGACCTGGCCCTGCCAACGGTAGATCGAGCGCATCCCCGGCAGGATGTTCACGCAGGCGGCCAGCCGTTCCTCCACCAGCGCGCTGGCGATGCGCCCGGCGGTATCGGCGTCGGGGCAGGTGCAGTAGCAGAGCAGCGCAGTCATCCGCATAGGGTAGCGGCAGCCCCGGGCCGGCGAACCTGCCGAAGGTTCGCGAATGGTTGCCGTTTGCCCTTGAAAGCCCCGCCAGCCGCCCCATCTCGGTGCCATGCCGGGTTCGCCCGGTGCTGTTGTCCGCAATTTGGCACTCGCTTCGACCGACTGCTAAAATCGCCGGGTTTTCCCACGTCAATCAACCATTTACGAGGTTGCCATGTCCAATATCAAGCCGCTGCACGACCGCGTGGTCATCAAGCGCATGGAAGAAGAGAAGTTGTCCGCCGGCGGGATCGTGATCCCGGATTCGGCCACCGAGAAGCCGATCAAGGGCGAAGTGATCGCCGTCGGCACCGGCAAGGTGCTGGACAACGGCCAGGTCCGCGCGCCGCAGGTCAAGGTCGGCGACAAGGTCCTGTTCGGCAAGTACAGCGGCACCGAAGTGAAGCTGGACGGCGTCGAGCTGCTGGTGGTGAAGGAAGACGACCTGTTCGCGATCCTCGGCTGATCGCGCGTCGCTTCCCCGCATTCCCTATCTACTGAATTCTCATCGAGGTAATTGCAATGGCTGCCAAGGACATTCGTTTCGGCGAGGACGCGCGCTCCAAGATGGTGCGCGGCGTCAACGTGCTCGCCAATGCCGTCAAGGCCACCCTGGGCCCGAAGGGCCGCAACGTCGTGCTGCAGAAGAGCTACGGCGCGCCGACCATCACCAAGGACGGCGTCTCCGTCGCCAAGGAAATCGAACTCGCCGACGCGTTCGAGAACATGGGCGCGCAGATGGTGAAGGAAGTCGCCTCCAAGACCTCCGACAACGCCGGCGACGGCACCACCACCGCCACCGTGCTGGCGCAGGCGTTCATCCGCGAGGGCATGAAGGCGGTCGCCGCCGGCATGAACCCGATGGACCTGAAGCGCGGCATCGACCAGGCCGTGAAGGCCGCGGTCGGCGAGCTGAAGAACATCAGCAAGCCGTCGTCGACCAGCAAGGAAATCGCCCAGGTCGGCGCGATCTCCGCGAACTCGGACGCCAACATCGGCGACCTGATCGCGCAGGCGATGGACAAGGTCGGCAAGGAAGGCGTGATCACCGTCGAGGAAGGCAGCGGCCTGGACAACGAACTCGACGTGGTCGAGGGCATGCAGTTCGACCGCGGCTACCTGAGCCCGTACTTCGTCAACAACCAGCAGTCGATGTCGGCCGACCTGGACGACCCGTTCATCCTGCTGTACGACAAGAAGATCTCCAACGTGCGCGACCTGCTGCCGGTGCTGGAAGGCGTGGCCAAGGCCGGCAAGCCGCTGCTGATCGTGGCGGAAGAAGTGGAAGGCGAGGCGCTGGCGACCCTGGTGGTCAACACCATCCGCGGCATCGTCAAGGTCTGCGCGGTGAAGGCCCCGGGCTTCGGCGACCGTCGCAAGGCGATGCTGGAAGACATGGCGATCCTGACCGGCGGCGTGGTGATTTCCGAGGAAGTCGGCCTGTCGCTGGAGAAGGCCACCATCAAGGACCTGGGCCGCGCCAAGAAGATCCAGGTGTCGAAGGAAAACACCACCATCATCGACGGCGCCGGCGAAGCCGACGGCATCCAGGCCCGCATCAAGCAGATCAAGGCGCAGATCGAGGAGACCTCCTCCGACTACGACCGCGAGAAGCTGCAGGAGCGCGTGGCCAAGCTGGCCGGCGGCGTGGCGGTGATCAAGGTCGGCGCCGCCACCGAAGTCGAGATGAAGGAAAAGAAGGCGCGCGTCGAAGACGCCCTGCACGCGACCCGTGCGGCCGTCGAGGAAGGCATCGTCCCGGGCGGCGGCGTCGCCCTGATCCGTGCCAAGGCCGCGATCGCCGGCATCAAGGGCGTGAACGAAGACCAGAACCACGGCATCCAGATCGCCCTGCGCGCGATGGAAGCCCCGCTGCGCGAGATCGTGACCAATGCCGGCGACGAGCCGTCGGTCATCCTCAACCGCGTGGTCGAAGGTTCCGGTGCGTTCGGCTACAACGCCGCCAACGGCGAGTTCGGCGACATGATCGAGTTCGGCATCCTGGACCCGACCAAGGTCACCCGCACCGCGCTGCAGAACGCCGCGTCGATCGCGGGCCTGATGATCACCACCGAAGCGATGGTGGCCGAGGCCCCGAAGAAGGACGAGCCGGCGATGCCGGCCGGCGGTGGCATGGGCGGCATGGGCGGCATGGATTTCTGATCCGGCCCGCCACGTCAGCCTGAATGCGAAGCCCGGCCTTGTGCCGGGCTTCGTTTTTGCGGCAGAGTGCGGCGCATCTAAGGAAGGAGCATGCCCGCGCCATGAGTCGCCATCCCGCGCCGCCGAAGCCCTTGCTCTTTTCGCGCCGTCAAGCACTGGCGATGTTGTCGTCGTCCATCGCGCTGGCCGCATGCGGCGGCGGGGGCGGCAGGTCCAGTCCCGGGCCGTCGCCGTTGCCACCGCCGGTGACGCCGCCCCCGCCGGCAGTGAATGGCCCGGCCTGGTTCAGCTACGGGCACGATGCGCAGCACACCGCGGTCAGCGCGATCGCCACGCAGGACCTGGCGCGCGTGGCATGGACGACGCCGGTCGACCTGGCCCCGCAATACACACCGTCCGGCGCGCTGCTCACCCACTACGGTTCGCCGGTGGTGACCACCCACAACACCGTGCTCATCCCGGTGAAGACGACGGCCACCGGCGCTTACCGCGTGGAAGGCCGCAACGGCGCCAACGGCGCGCTGGTCTGGCAGGCGAATACCGACTACGTGACCCCGCCGCACAACTGGGTTCCGCCCTACAACCTGCTGCTCACCCCGCAGGGCCGGTTGTATGCGCCGGGCGCCGGCGGCAAGTTGCTGATGCGGGCCGACGGCGACGCCGCCACCGGCACGTTCACGCCGCAGGTGTTCTACGGCGCCGCGCAGTACAACGCCAATCCGGCCGCGTTCGACGCCACCGTCTTCATCAACACGCCGGTGACCGCGGACGCGCAGGGCAATCTGTTCTTCGGCTTCCAGGTGACGGGGAGCAATCCGGCCGGGCTGGTGAGCGGCATCGCCCGCATCGCCGCGGACGGCACCGGCACCTGGGTCGGCGTCGCCGCCGCCGCCGCCGATCCGACCATCGTGAAGCCGGTGCTCAACTGCGCGCCGGCGCTCTCCAACGACGGCAGCACCGTCTACATCGCGGCGAATCGCGGCGCGACCAGCGCGACCCAGAACGGCGTGCTGCTCGCGCTCAACAGCACCACGCTGGCCACCCGCGCCAGCGTCGCCCTGATGGATCCGAACCTGGGCGTTCCTGCACGTCTCAGCGACGACGGCACGGCGACGCCGGTGATCGGCCCCGATGGCCACGTGTTCTACGGCGTGCTGGAACGCACGTTCGGCACCCACAACGCGCGCGGCTGGCTGCTGCAGTTCGATGCCATGCTCAATCCGGTGGGCGTGCCGGGCAGCTTCGGCTGGGACGTGTCGCCGAGCGTGATCCCGGCATCGATGGTGCCGTCCTACACCGGCGCCTCGACCTACCTGCTTGCGCAGAAGTACAACAACTATGCCGGCGTCGGCACCGGCATCGGGCTCAACCAGCTGGCCATCCTCGATCCGGGCGCGAGCCAGGCCGACACGATCGTGCCGGCCATGCAGGTGATGAAGGAAGTGCTCACCATCCTCGGCCCGACGCTGGACGTCGGCTCGACCACGGCGCGGCGCGAATGGTGCATCAACACCATGGCCGCGGACCCGGCGCGCAAGTCGATCCTGGCCAACAACGAGGACGGCATCCTGTATCGCTGGGACCTCACCACCAACACCTTCACCCAGAACGTGCGGCTCAACGCCGGGCTCGGCCAGGCCTATACGCCGACCCTGGTGGGTGCCGACGGCGGGGTCTACGCGATCAGCAACGCGACCCTGTACGCGATCCGCGCCTAGCGGCGGAACGGATCGCCGAAGCGCGGATCCGTTGTCAGCGCGGGATCGTCCAGCGTCTTCAGGAAGGCGACCAGCGCGGCGCGGTCGGTCGCATCGAGGTGCAGGCGTCGTGGCGCGCCGCCGTCGCGCAGGCGAGGGTCGAGCGCCGGGCCGTCCTGGATTCCCGAAGCGTAGAAATCGATCACCTCGGCCAGGGTCGCGAAGCGGCCGTCGTGCATGTACGGCCCGCTCAGGCCCACGCTGCGCAGCGATGGCGCCTTGAACAGCCGCGTCTCGCCGGCATCGAGGCCATTGCTGCGCGCATCCGCGGCCAGGGCGAAGGTCGGCGGCCGGTGGCAGGACGCGCAGCCGGCGCCGCCCTGGTCCACGGAGGTCATGAACAGGTGGCGGCCGTGGTTCTCCTGGGCAGTGAAATTCGGCAGGTCGACGTCCAGCGCCCGGTTCGGCGCGGTGGGCGAGAACACCCGCGCATAGCCGGCATCCCAGCGACTGTCGTGCGAGACCATCGCCCGCACGAACTGGGCCAGCGCCTGCTGGATGCGCGGCTCGCTGATCGTCGCGCTGCCGAACGCCCAGGCGAACAGGTCCGGGTAGTAAGCCGTCGCCGCCATCTTGCGGAGCAGGGCATCGATGCCGCCCGCGGTCTCGCCCCAGCCCATCTCGACCAGGCTGTGCAGCGGCTGGCTCGCCTGCGCTTCCGCGGTGGGCATGCGCCGGTCCCAGAAGGCGCTGCCCGGCCGCCAGTAACGCAGGTTGCCGAGCCGCATGGCATGGAAGTCGGTGGTGCCGGCGGTGCTGATGCCGTTGCTGAAGCGCAGCGGATCGGTGAAGCCGATGCGTTGCTGGTGGCAGGCGGCGCAGGAGCTGCGGTTGTTGGTGCTCAGCCGCAGGTCGTGGAACAGCACCCGCCCGAGCGTCGCCACCCGGTCGTCGCCGGGGTTGGACGCCGGGCTGTTGTCGAGCGCGGCCACCGTCCCGTCGAAATAGGCGGGCAGCGGCGGCGCGGCGTAATTGGCGACCTGCGCGAAATCGATGCGGGTGGCGGCGGCGACGCCCGCCGGAGTGGGGGACGGGACGTCCTCGCGGCCGCATGCCGCCAGCGCCAGGATCGCCGCGGCGCAGGTGAGCGCCCTGATGCTTCGCAAGCCCGTCCTCTCCCGGTTCGTCCGCGATTCATCCTAGCCGGTTTGCCGAGGGTCGCCAGCATCGCCGCACCCGCCGCCGCCTCGATCGCCGGTCCGAGAAGTACGGGCCGGCGCCGATGGGCCAGCGGCAGGGATTTCCGATCCGCGGTTGCATGCATGCCCTTGCATCGACATGCCGCCTCGGCTTCGGCGGCCTTTCCTTCGTGCGGACCTCGACTGGGTATGCTTGCCGTACGTGTGTGGTCGGAGCCGCTGCATTGCTTTCCGCTTGTGTCATCACTCAGCCCGCGTCCGTCGCGTTTCCGCCGGCTGCCCGTCTGGCCGCGGAGGCGACGCGTCGATTGTCGATGGGCGACCACGACCAGGCGCGGCGTGCCTATGCCGAAGCGTTGCGACGGGCCTCGACCTGGCAGTGCTGGTCGAACCTGTCGGCGCTCGCGCTGGGACTGAAGGATTTCGATGCCGCGCTCGCGAATGCGCGCAAGGCGATCGGCATGGCGCCGGCGCAGGCGGAGGCGTGGGTGAACGCAGGGGTCGCTTGTTGGCATGCCGGAGCGCGCAAGGACGGCGCACGGGCAATGGCGCATGCAGTCGAACTCGCGCCCGCGAACGCAACGGCGGCGATCGACTACGCCTACATGTTGCGTAGCGTGGATCGCGTGACCCAAGCCTACGAGGTGATGCGCGCGGCGCGCGAATGCGGCACCCGGACGGCGGCGCTGTTGCGGGCGATGGCGGAGTTGGAGCGGATCCTCGGGCGGTTCGGCGATTGCCGCCAGCATGCGTTGGAGGCATTGCAGTTGATGGCGAACGAGGGATTGCCGAGTCCGGCACTGCCCGAGCTGCCCGCGCAGCTTCCCCATTCGCTCGAGGCATGGCGCGGGGTGCTGGAGGATTGCCTGCGGAGGCTGGCGCCCCTGCGTTGCGATCCATGCATGGCGGGTGGCGCGGTGCGCATCTACGCGTTGCACGGCGGGCTGCCAGAACCGCGCAAGGATATCGACATCGTCGTCGATAGCCGGGTCGGCCACGACGCGCTGCGCGCCGCCTTCGCCGACGGCTACCGTCCGTTCGCCCGGCAAGGGCAGATTGCCCCGAGTGGCGGCGCGATCGGCGTGCTCGGCCTGGTGCACGAGGCCAGCGGCATTCCGATCGACATCATGCTGCAGGACCGGAGCGGCGGGCGCTGGCGGGGCTCGTTTGGCGCCCCGGATCACCTGGTGTTCGACACGCCCGCATTCTCGATCGTCGAGGAAGCATGCGCGGGAATGCAGGTGCCGTTGCCGCTACCGCAGCCGCTCGACGAATACCTGCAATGGATCTACGGCGACGACTGGGCGCTGCCTACCCAGATGGTGGCCGGCACCCCGGTGCCCCGGGAATTCATCCAGAAGGGCTTGCACAGCCCGGGGATCGCGTCGGCGAGTCGCCCGGCAGCGCTCAACCGCGCCCTGCTGTCGCTTCTCACGGCCTTGCACGAGGGCCAGATGCGGTCGGCGGCGGCGTTGTGCCACCAGATCCTCGCCGTCGAACAGCAGGACGCGGTGCGCGAGGTGCAAGCACGGTTGTCGGGCGGTCGGATTCGGTAACATGCGCGGCGCTCTCAGGGGGCATCGTGAGCCAATTGCAGTGGAACGTCCGGGTCGCGCGATCCCCGGAGCCGGCGGCGGATGCCATCGTCCAGGCCGCCAGGTCGCTCGACGCGGGGGATAGGCAAGAGGCCGAACAGGGCTATCGCAAGGCGCAGAAAGAGGCCTTGCGCCATCCCGCGAGCTGGTCGAACCTCGCCGCGCTCGGCATCGGCCTGGGCGATGCCGCCGGCGCGCGCGCGCATGCGCAGCGCGCGCTGCAGCTGGACAGTCGCCATGCCGACGCCTGGGTGAATTACGGCGTCGCCAGCTGGATGCTGCAACGACGGCGCGATGCCGCGCAGGCCATGCACCAGGCGCTGGTGCTGGTGCCCGGCTTGGAAGCGGCGGCATTGAACTATGCGCAGATGCAGCGCGCGGTGGGGCGGGACGACCGCGCGCTGGAGGTCCTGCGGGATGCCGCGGCGCGGCTGCCCGGCAATTGGCAACTCGCGCTCGCCCACGCAGAGCAGGCGCGCCTGCGCATGTGCCACGACGAGGCGCGCGCAGCCGTGTTGCAGGCCTTGCGCGGTCTGTCCGCAGCGACGGATTTCGCTGCGCCGGGACGAAGCGGCCTGCGCCCGCCGGCGGATGCCGGGGTGACGGCGGTGCTGCACGACACGTGCGCGCAGCTCGATGCGCTGGGCGTCGGCTATCACCTGACCGCGGGCGTCCTGCTGGCGATCGTCAAGGACGGGCGGCCGTTCCCGCACGACAAGGACATCGACCTGGCCCTCCCCGACCTTTCCGAGCACGGCCGCGAGCGGGTCCGCGCGCATTTCGCCGCCAATCCGGACTATCGCGCGTTCCCGCCGCCGCCGTCGGCGCCTGTCACCGTGATCGGACTGCTGCATGTCGCCAGCGGCATCGGCGTGGACCTGATGCTCCCGCGCAGCGGGCCGGACGGGCGCATGCGCAACCAGATGGGCTGGCCGGACCAGTTGGCCTCCGAAATGCCCGCGTACCGGATCGGGACCTTCCATTGGGATGGCCGCGACTGGCCGGTCCCGGAGCCGCTGGATGCATTCCTGGGCGCGATGTACGGCGCCGATTGGCGCGAACAGCGGCGGGTGGATGCCGGTATCGAATACGACCGCTGCTACAGCGACACCATGCTGTCGAACCCGAGCCGGACAGCGGAGTCCTTGCCGCGCGCGGTGACGCTGGGCCTGTTGCGGCTGGCGCATGCGTTGCGCGGGCGGGAATGGGCGCGCGCGGTGGCCTATTGCGCGCAACTGCTGGCGCGCGAAGACCTGGCCGAAGTGCGCGGCCTGCTGGCCAGGCTGCAGGCCGCCGGCCATGACGGGCTGCGTTTCGATGGCTGAAGTCGAAGTGTCATGCCTGATTCCCTCGGCGGGCAGCGGTGATCGGCTCGGGCTCGGCTGCAAGGGTTTCCTGGAACTGGCCGGGCGGCCCCTGCTGCGCTGGCTGGCGGACAAGGGGCGCCGGGTCGCGGATGAAGTCGTGGTCGCGGTGCCGGCCGACCGGCTCGACGAAGCCAACGCGCTGTTGCCCGATTGCCGGGTGATCGTCGGCGGCGAAACCCGCCACGACAGCGTGGCCCTGCTGGCCCGCGCCGCGCGCGGCGACTGGTTGCTGCTGCAGGATGCTGCCAGGCCGTTCTCCAGCATCGCGCTGTGTGCCGCGGTGCTGGCCCGCGCGCGCGAAACCGGTTGCGCCGGCGCGTTCGTGGATCCCGAAGTGCCGGTGGCGCGGCTGCGCGACGGCAAGGTGGCAGCGGTCCTGCTGCGCCACGAAGCGGGCGTGTTCCAGTCGCCGCAGGCATTCTCGCGCGAGACGATGCGCAGGCTGCTGGCGCATGCGCAGGAACGCGGCTACCGGCCGCAATCGACCTTGCAACTGGCGATCGACGCGGGAATCGAGGTGGCCGCCGTCGCCGGCGAGAAACACAACATCAAGTTGACCACGCCGATCGACTGGCGGGTCGCGACATTGCTGGAGGAATACCTGACATGAGCAGTGGCAACATGCCGCGCACGCAGCACCCCGAACTGTTCCAGTGGCAAGCCCGGTTGTCGCCGGCGGATTACCTGCGGGCGACCTATCGGGTGGCGTCGCAACACGACGGCGTCGCCACCGCGATGGCGATGGCGATGGAACAGAGCGCGGCGACCACCGCGATCCGCGGGCACGTCGAACCGGCGATGCTGGAGGACTGGACGATCCGCGTGCTCGACGTGCAGGCGGATGGCGATGCCGCGGGCGCGGTGGCGCCCTACCACCTGCAGACCGAGGTGTACGCCGACGAGGAAGGCGGCGAAAGCGCGTGGCGCGTCGAACTGGCCATCCCCCGGCGATTGCTGGCCGGCAAGCCGGCCCAGCTGTGGAACGTGGTGGTCGGTGAAATCCCGCGGCTGGGGTTCCTGACCCGGTTCCAACTGGCCGCGCTGGCGTTGCCGGAAGGTTTCGGGCCCGGTCCGGGCTTCGGCGTGTCCGGCATCCGCGCCATGCTGGGAATCGAGCGCGGGCCGGTGTTGTGCCGCTCGATGCGGCCCGCTGTCGGCCTGGACACCGACACCATGGCGCGGCTCAACCGCGAGGTGCTGGAAGGCGGCTTCCACATGGTCAAGGACGACGAATTGCAGGTGTTCGCGGATGGCGGGGATTTCGCCCGCCATGTACAGGCGATGGTGGCCGCGCGCGATGCCGCGCGCGCGGCCAGCGGCCAGCGCAAGGGCTACCTCGCCAACCTGATCTGCGAGCCCTGGGAACTGCAGTCGCGCTGGGAGGTCGCGTGCGAGGCCGGCGTGGACGCGGTGCTGGTGGCGCCCGGCATCCAGGGCATGGGCACGCTGGAGATGCTGGCGCGCCAGCGGCGCATGCCGATCCTGGCCCACAACACCTTCAGCGACCTGCTCACCCGCAATCCCGGCTGGGGCGTCGCGCATCCGGTGATGTGCGCCTTGCACGAGGCCTTCGGCGCGGACTGGGTGGTGACCTCGGGCGAGTACGGCGCGCATGACGGCGCCGGCATGGCCGATGCCTGGCCGTTCGCGCGACCGCAGCGGGCGATGCCGATCCTGCAGGGCGGCAAGTCGCCCGACGGACTGGCGCGCTACCGCGCGGCGATCGGCAGCGACGACTACATGCTGATCGTCGCGTCCTGGGTGGATGGCCATGCGCAGGGCATGCGCAACGCCGCCGGCATCTTCCGCGACGCGCTGGACCGGCAGGCGCCGGGCTGAGCCGGATGGGCGTGTCCGCCATCGGATGGCGGATGCGTTGGCATGGGCAGAGGCATCGTCGATGCCGATCGCGAGGTGGCCCATGCCCAAGAACATTGGCGGAACCGTCGGTCGCGGCGGCAGGAATTTCCCCGCGCTGGACGTGATGACCGTGCAGTACCTGCTCAACTGCGTGCCTGCCGCAGCCGGCGGGCCGATGCAGGAGCTGGCGGTGGATGGCGCGGCGGGCCCGAAGACCATCGCGGCGATCGAGAAATTCCAGCGCGGCAATGGCTGCGTCTGCGATGGCCGGGTGGATCCGGGCGGCGCCACCTTGCGCAACCTGCAGGCCAGGGCGAACGACCCCTACCCGAACCAGCCGCTGAGCCCCGCCGCTGCGAAAGGCCCGGCCAATCCATTCGGGCAGAAGGGCTTCGGCCAGCCGGGCGGCAAGGGCGGCGGTCCCGGCGATCCGTTCGGGCAGAAGGGCTTCGGCCAGCCGGGCGGCAAGGGCGGCAGTCCCGGCGATCCATTCGGGCAGAAAAGCGGTGGCGGCATGCCGCCCGGCGGGGGCGGCGGATTCCCGTTCCCGCAGAAGGGCGGCGGTGCCAAGGGCTATTGAGGCCGCGCATGGTTGGGGCGGCTGACCCGGGCGAGGACGCCACCGCCTTCGTGCGCGAAGTCCTGATGCCGGGCGGACCGTGGCAGCAACCCCGGCTCGAGGCCGGGGCCAGTGCGTTCCGGCTGCGCCTGGATCGCTCGCGGATCCACCGCTGGGGCGTGTACGCCGACCAGGACATCCCGGCGCGACGGCGGGTGATCGAATACACCGGCCAGCGGATCGGCCTGCGCGAAGGCTTCCGTCGCCGGCTGCGTCCGCAGTTGTACCTGTTCCGCTGCAGCGCGCGCCGGCTGATCGACGGCGGCATCGGCGGCAGCGGCGCGCAGTACATCAACCACGGCTGCGAACCGAACCTGGCCGCCCGCTTCGACCACCGCCGGGTATTCCTGCTCAGCCTGCGGCCGATCGCCGCGGGCGAGGAACTGCTGTTCGACTACCACCTGCGCGGCGAGATCGACCCGATTCCCTGCCGTTGCGGCGCGGCGCTTTGCCGGGGCTTCCTCAACGAGCCGGAGCCGGGCTGAAGCACGCTTCCGTTTTCCGCGCCGGACAGGGATCATCGGCGGCAAACGAGGCGAAGGCGGTACCCGTGCGCGAATCCCGGAACGACGATGTCCTGATCATCGGTGGCGGCCACAACGGCCTGGTCTGCGCGGCCTATCTCGCGGCCGCGGGACTGAAGGTGCGGGTGCTGGAGCGCCGGCAGCTGGTCGGCGGCGCGGCGGTGACCGAGGAATTCCACCCCGGCTTCCGCAACTCGGTGGCCAGCTACACGGTCAGCCTGCTCAACCCGAAGGTGATCGCCGACCTGCGCCTGCACCAGCACGGCCTGCGCGTGGTCGAGCGCCCCTACGCGAATTTCCTGCCGTTGCCGGACGGACGCAGCTTCCGCCTCGGCGGCGGCCACACCGAAGCCGAGATCGCCAAGTTCGCGCCGGGCGACGTCGCGCGCTGGGCCGGCTACAACGCGATGCTGGATCGGGTGGTCGCGGTGTTGAAGGAGCTGGTGCACCTGACCCCGCCGAACATCGGCGAGCGCATCGCCTTCGCCGACTGGCTGAATTCCTACGCGGTGGCCAAGCGGCTCAAGCACCTCGACCTGCGCGGCCGCCGCGACCTGCTCGACCTGTTCACCAAGTCGGCCGGCGAATTGCTCGACCACTACTTCGAGGGCGCGCCGCTGAAGGCGGTGCTGGGCTGGGATTCGGTGGTCGGCAATTTCGCCAGCCCCTACACCCCGGGCAGCGCCTACGTGCTGCTGCACCACCTGTTCGGCGAAGTGAACGGCAAGACCGGCGTGTGGGGCCATGCGATCGGCGGCATGGGTGCGATCACCCAGGCCATGCGCAAGGAATGCGAGGCGCGCGGCGTCGCCATCGAAACCGATGCGGAAGTCGCGCGACTCATCGTCGAGAACGGCAAGGCGGTCGGCGTCGCGTTGGCCGACGGCCGCGAGCTGCGCGCGGCCACCATCGCCAGCAACCTCAACCCGAAGTTGCTGTACACCAAGCTGGTCGAACGCGGTCAACTGGACGACGACACCGCCAACCGCATCGAACGCCATCGCAACGGTTCGGGCACCTTCCGCATGAACGTGGCGCTGAGCGAACTGCCGGATTTCACCGCGATGCCGGGCACGCAACAACAGCCGCACCACTCCAGCGGGATCCTGATCGGGCCGTCGCTGCAGTATTTCGAGCAGGCGTATTTCGACGCCAAGTCGAAGGCGCACAACGCCGGCTGGGCGCGCAAGCCGATCGTCGAGGTGGTGATTTCCTCCACGCTGGACGACACCCTTGCGCCCGCCGGCCAGCACGTCGCCAGCCTGTTCTGCCAGCAGGTGAACCCGGAGGTGGAGGGCGGCTGGGACGCGCACCGCGATACCGTGGCCAGGTTGATGATCGATACCGTCAACGACTATGCGCCGAACTTCGCGCGCAGCGTGCTCGGTTACGAAGCCTTGAGCCCGCTCGACTTGGAGCGCCGCATCGGCCTGGTCGGCGGCGACATCTTCCACGGCGCGCTCGGCCTGGACCAGATGTTCAGCGCGCGCCCGCTGCTGGGGCAGGGTAATTACCGCGGTGCGTTCAAGAATCTCTATCTCTGCGGTTCCGGCGCCCATCCGGGTGGCGGCGTGACCGGCCTGCCGGGGCGCAATGCCGCGCGCGAGATCCTGAAGGACTTGCGCAAGGGGCCGCGTCCGGATTGAGTCGCTGCGCGCGTTGATCCGGGACGACGCACCCCGGAGTCCACCCATGGGCCGCACCCCGCTGTTCCGCCTGCTGCAACGCGCCGCCGCCATCGCCCGCGCATCGCGCCACGTGCGCATGCCGCTCGACGAATTCCACGATGCCGCGCGCGCGCAGCGCATCGACCATCGTCGTCGTCGCCTGCTGCAATCGGCGGGCGCCAGCGCATTGCTGGCCGGTTGCCAATCGCTGCCGTTGCCGATGCGCGCGAAGACGGACGATGAAGTCGCCATCGTCGGCGCCGGCATCGCCGGCCTGACCGCGGCGTGGCGGCTGCGCCAGGCCGGCGTGCGCGTGCGCGTGTACGAAGCGCAGAACCGCATCGGCGGGCGCATGCTGTCGCTGCGCAACCATTTCGCCGATGGCCAGGTGATCGAACTCGGCGGCGAGCTGATCGACACCGGGCATGCGCACATCCGCAAGCTGGCCGGCGAACTCGGCCTGACCCTCGACGACTTGCTCGACGGCGACGGCGACCATGACAGCTGGTTCTTCGATGGCCGCGCGATCGGCGAGGCCGAGATCGTGCGCGCGTTCGTGCCGGTGGCGGCGGCGATCGAGCGCGACCTCGCCGCCGCGGGCGATGGCGACTACGACTACACCGACCAGAACCCGAAATTCCGCGAACTCGACGCGCTCAGCATCGCCCAGTGGTTCGACCGCAATGGCGTGAACGGCTGGCTGCGCAAGCTGCTCGACGTGGCCTATACCACCGAGATGGGGCTGGAAATCGAGCAGCAGTCGGCGCTGAATTTCCTCACCTTCATCGGCACCGAGGACAAGGACGCATTCCGCATCTTCGGCGGCAGCGACGAGCGCTTCCACGTGCGCGGCGGCAACGACCTGATCCCGCAGGCGCTGGCGGCGAAACTGTCCGACGCGATCGAAACCGGCCACGTGCTGGAAGCGGTGCGTGGCGATGCCGATGGCTACGTGCTCAGCTTGCGCAAGGGCGATTCCTCGCGCGAGGTGCGTGCGCGGCAGGTCGTGCTGGCGTTGCCATTCACCCTGCTGCGCAAGGTGCGCATCGATGTCGCGCTGCCCGCGCGCAAGCGCCATGCCATCGACCACCTGGCCTACGGCACCAATGCCAAGCTGATGATCGGCTTCGAGCGCCGCACCTGGCGCGAACAGCACGCCAACGGCGCATCGATGAGCGACCTCGGCTACCAGACCAGTTGGGATACCTCGCGCAAGCAGGCCGGCACGGCGGGTGCGCTGACCAATTTCACCGGCGGACGCCACGGCATCGAACTCGGGCAGGGCACGCCGAAGCAACAAGCCGAAGCCGCGGTGCGCGACCTCGAACGGGTGTTTCCCGGCATCGCCGCCGCCCGCGGCAATGCCGCGGAGGCGCGCATGCACTGGCCGTCGAACCCGTGGGTGCTGGGCAGCTACGCCTGCTTCCAGCCGGGCGACTGGTCGTCGATCGGCGGGGCGATGGGCGAGGCCGTCGGCGGCCTGCATTTCGCCGGCGAACATTGTTCGATCGAAGCGCAGGGCTTCATGGAAGGCGGCTGCGAATCCGGCGAGCTGGCCGCGCAGGCGGTCCTGCTGCAGCGTGGCCTGGCCGCGCATCGGCGCTGAGTCGTTATTCCTGCACTGGGCAGTCCTTTTTTGCAGTGCAGCGTGCAAAGCCCATAACGATTCCTTCACGATCACCCCGCATCCCGACGTGGGGGAGGGAGCAAGCCCGCAGAGACTTCGGTCGAAGCGGGCTTTTTTTATGCGCGCATGCCGCGGCACGGGATGCCATGCGCGCATGCAAGAATCGAGCGATGCACGATTTCGATCAGCTCGTCGAACGCAAGCTCGCCCGCCTGCCTGCGGAATCCGCCTGGCGCGGCGATGCCGGCTTCATGGCGAAGCTGCGCAGGCTCGCCATCGCCAGCGATTTCGCGCTGGCTGTCTTGGCGGCGCAACCTGCGCTGATCGAGCGCCTGCAGGCCGATGGCGGTGCCGCGCCTGCGCCGCTGCCGGCGCTCGATCCCGGCAACCGCGCCGACTGGCCGCGCCTGCTGCGCCGCCATCGGCAGGCCGAATCCACCCGCCTGGTCTGGCGCGATGTCGTCGCCGGCGATCCGGTCGAGGCCATCCTCGCCGGCAGCACCGCATTGGCGGAAAACTGCCTGCAGCTCGCATTGGCTGCGCTGGAAGCCGAGTTCGCGCAGCGCTTCGGCACGGTACGCGATGCCGAGGGCAACCCGCAGCGACTGGTGGTGTTCGGCCTCGGCAAGCTCGGCGGCGGCGAACTCAATTTCAGTTCCGACATCGATCTGGTCTATGCCTACGAGCACGAGGGTGAATCCGACGGCGCGCGCCCGCTGGCGGCATCGGACTACTTCGCGCGGCTCGGCCAGCAACTGGCCAAGCTGCTCGACGAAGTCACCGCCGATGGCTTCAGCCACCGCGTCGACCTGCGCCTGCGCCCGTTCGGCAATGCCGGCCGGGTCGCGCTGAGCTTCGCGGCGATGGAGCAATACTTCCAGCGCGAGGGTCGCGACTGGGAGCGCTACGCCTGGCAGAAGGCGCGGCCGGTGGCCGGCGACCTGGCGGCCGGCGAACGCTTCCTCGCCGCGTTGCGGCCGTTCGTGTATCGCCGCTACCTCGACTACGGCGCGCTGGACGGCCTGCGCACGATGAAGGCGGCGATCGCCGCGGAAGTCGCGCGCAAGGAACTGGCGGACGACATCAAGCGCGGGCCGGGCGGCATCCGCGAGATCGAGTTCCTGGCGCAGGCGCTGCAGCTGATCCGCGGCGGGCGCGAACCGGCGCTGCGCGAACGCCGCCTGCTGCCGGCGCTGCGGGCGCTGGTGGACGCGGGCCATGTCGATGCCGAAGCGGGCGCCGCCCTGGTGGATGCCTACCGCTTCCTGCGCGTGCTGGAGAACCGCATCCAGATGCTCGGCGATGCGCAGGCGCATGCGCTGCCGGCCGATCCCGCGCAACGCGAGCGGATCGCGGGTGGGCTGGGATACGCGGACACGCCCGCGCTCGAACGCGAACTGCAGGGCGTGCGCGCGCGCGTCGCGTCCGAGTTCGCGGCATTGTTGGCGCCACGCCAGGCCGCAACCGGCGACAGCGACCTGGCCCTGTACTGGCGCAGCCTGCCCGACGATGGCGATGCGGGCCAGCTGGCGGCCGCCGGCTTCGAGGCCGGCGACGCGTTGCACCGCAGCCTCTGCGATTTCGCGCGCGCGCCCGGCGTGCGCGAGCTGTCCGATGCCACGCGTGCGCGGCTGGATCGGGTGCTGCCCGCGCTGCTGCAGGCGGCGGCCGTTTCTTCGCAACCGGATGCCTCGCTGCGCCGTTTGCTGCCGCTGTTGCACACCCTGCTGAAGCGCGCCAGTTACCTGGCCCTGCTCGACGAACAGCCGGTCGCGCTGCAGCGCCTGGTCGATGCGCTGTCGCGCAGCGCGCTGCTCGGCGAACGGCTGGCCGCGCATCCGCTGCTGCTGGACGAATTGCTGGACCGGCGCGTGGCCGGCGGCCTGCCGGATCGCACCGCGATGCAGGCCGAATGCGCGGCCGCGTTGCGCGAGGGCGATGCGGAAGCCTCGCTGCACGCGCTCAACGAAGTGCGGCAGGCGCTGAGCTTCCGCATCGCGCTGGCCTTACTGGATGCGCGTTGCGATGCGCAATCCTGCGCGCAGCGGTTGGCCTGGCTGGCCGACGCGGTGGTGGCCTGCGTGCTGCGCATCGCGCTGGAGGAAATGCAGGCCGCGCACGGGACGATCGAAGGCGGGCGCTTCGCCGTGCTCGGCTACGGCAGCCTGGGCGGCGAGGAACTCGGTTTCGGTTCCGACCTCGACCTGGTGTTCCTGTACGACGCTGCCGCCGATGCGCAGTCGGACGGCGCGCGCGCGATGGACGCGCCGCGCTGGTTCGCCCGGCTCGGCCAGAAGATCGTGGCCCTGCTCGGCGCCGGCACCGGCGCCGGTCGATTGTTCGAGGTCGACGTGCGCCTGCGCCCGGATGGCGCGAAAGGCTTGCTGGTCTCGAGCCTGGCCAGTTTTTCCGAGTACCAGCGCGAACGCGCCTGGACCTGGGAGCACCAGGCGCTGGTGCGCGCGCGCGCGGTGGCAGGCGATGCCACATTGATCGCCGCGTTCGATGGCTTGCGCGACGAAGTGTTGGCGCGACCGCGCGATGCGGTTGCGCTTGCCGGGGATGTGTCGTCGATGCGCCAGCGCATGCGCGCCGAACTGGACCGCAGCGATGGCGCGGTATTCGACCTCAAGCAGGGCGAGGGTGGGTTGGTCGACCTGGAATTCCTGCTGCAGTGCCTGGTGATGCGCGATGCGGCCACGCATGCCGCGCTACTCCGGCCACGGGCGACGCCGGCCTTGCTCGATGCCGCACGCGATGCCGGTGCGATCGATGCATCGACGCACGCCGCGCTGCTCGCTGCACACGCGGTGCTGCTGGATGCCGGCATGCGCTGCACGCTGGATCGCAGGCCACGGCGCGTGCCGTACGGCGACGTCATCGAACGGGCGCGGGCAGCGATCCGCGATGCGGCGCGCGTGCAGGGCCTGCGCTTCCAAGCTTGACGTACGCTAGCGGCCTGGACTGTCCGGCTTCACGTCGCGCCAGTCCGCCAGCGGCAGGCCCTGTTCCTTGCAGAACTTCACCGTCCCGGACGCCTTGAGGTAGGCGTCCACCGAGTCCGGTGTCGGCGCCATGCCGTCCCGGAGCATGATGGCCATCTGTTGCTGGGCGGTGACCAAGATGGAAGCGTTCAGTCGACGCAGCGTTTCGATATCCACCAGGTAGTCACGGCGCGCATCCGCGTCCAGCGCGGTCGGGTAGGACAGGGCCATCAACCGCCCGGACAAGCGGTTGGCGTCCTCCTTGTAGTCGCGCGCGGCCGCGATGCTGTCGCTGAGCATGCTGTAGACGTCCTGCCGCCGCTGGCTGAAGTGGGTGGCGGTGCCGTTCGCGACCAATGCCTCCCAGACCGGGAATCGCCAGGGGCGGATGGGCATGCGCACCACGAAGCGCGGACTGGTCGGGGTGGCATCGGCATGCACGGCTGCCGGCATCAGGGTGGCACCGCTGTCCAGCACGCGTCGTGCGAGCTCATCCAGTTGCGTCTGGACGCAGGGCTGGGTCGCATAGTGTTCCGCGCCCCACACGAAGATCCGATTCGCCTCGCCTTGCACGCGACGTTCGCCGTCATGCACTTTGGCCCGCCAGCCCCAGTCCTCCGCCGCCTCGTTGGCGGCCAGCGCGATCGCCACGCCCAGCACCACGATCAGGATTTCGCTCCAGAACGCCTTCCAGCCCATCGAGGGCGAGAACCGCCGCCAGCGCGAGCGATGGGCAGGGGCGTTGGTATCGGCGTTGTCGTCGTTCATTGGCCGGAGTTACGCACTTGCAGGCCGGCATCGGACAACCGCCGGCGCACCTCGTCCGCGACCCGCGCGGTTTCGCGCAGGGGTTCCGCCGCGAACGGCGCCAGCGCAGTATCGAGGTCGCGCACGCGCCCGCTGGCGCGCAAGGCATCGAGGAACACCCGCAGCCGTCCGCTGGCGATGCCGGCCGACCACACGAACACCGGCGCCAAGGTCGCCGCCGCCTCGCTGAGCATGTTCACCGAATCCGGCGTGCAGACGATGCGTTGCGCATGGGCGAGCAGGCCGGCATACGGATTGTCGCCATCGCGCGCGTCGCGCCAGCGGATGCCGGGCACGTCCGCGGGAAGCTTCGCCAGCATTTCGCGCCAGCGTGCGGGCGTGCGCCGTGAGGCGACCGCGCTGAAGCTGCCGTGCTCGTCGCGGGCGCGTTGCGCGAGTTGCCGCAGCAGCGATTCGAAGTCGCTGTCGCACAGTGCGACATGCTTGCTGGGCGCGCCGACCAGCAGCAGCGTGTGCGGTGCGGGCAGGACGGCAATCTGCGGCGCATCGCGGCGCGCCTGCGCCAGCCACAGGTCGTCGATCGGGTTCAGGCTGCCCAGCATCGGAATGACGTTGCCGCCGCGCAACCCGTCGTGCTGCGGCGCGACCACGAGATCCCAATGGCGGGTGTCGATGCGCGGGTCGAGGACTTGCACCGCCTTGCTGCCGCGGGCGCGCAACAGCCGCGTAGCCAGCGCCGCCTGCCGGCCACAGCCGATGGCGAGTTGCGGCGGCCGTGCGGCCTGCGCATCGAATCCGCTGCCGAATGCGCCAGCCGCGCCGGGCAGGGCACGCGGCGCCAGCCATCGCCATGGCGCGTGCGGCAGCAGGAGGCATTCGCCGGCCTCGGCATCCAGCGCCCGCGCCAGCGCCAGCGCCTGGCGGGCATTGCCGGCGCGGCCATCGTGCAGGGCGAGGGTGGCGCTCACGCGGCCTGGTCCCCGTGTCGTTGCACGAGTGATGCCGATCCGTTCCGATTGCGTGGCTTTGGATTCACCCGTGGAACTCTACAATGGAGGTCGCAAGCACAACCCCGAGGATCGCATGCCGCAAGCCCTGAACGATGCCGCGCTGGACCAGCTGTTCCGCACCGCGCGCACCTACAACGCCTTCACCGGCGAGGTTTCCGACGACGCCCTGCACCAGCTCTACGGCCTGCTGAAGTTCGGCCCGACCGAGGCCAACAGCACCCCGGCGCGGATCGTGTTCGTGAAGTCGGAGGAGGCCAAGGCCAAGCTCGGCCCGGCGCTGAGCGAGGGCAACTACAAGAAGACGATGGCGGCGCCCTGCGTGGCGATCGTCGGCTACGACATGCGCTTCTTCGACAAGCTGCCGGTGCTGTTCCCGCATACCGACGCCAAGCCGTGGTTCGAGCATCGCGAGCAGGACAACCTGGCCTGGGTGGCGATGCGCAGCAGCAGCCTGCAGACCGCCTACCTGATCCTGGCGGCGCGCTCGCTCGGGCTGGATTGCGGGCCGATGACCGGCTTCGACAACGCCAAGGTCGACGAAGCCTTCTTCGCCGGCACCTCGATCCGCTCCAACATCCTGGTCAACCTCGGCCATGGCGATCCGGCCAGCATCTTCCCGCGTTCGCCGCGGCTTTCGTTCGACGAAGCCTGCCAGATCCTTTGACCCCCATTCCCGCAAGGAAACTCCCATGTTCAAGCGCCTGATCCTCACCGCCGCCCTCGTCGCCGCCAGCGCCAACGCCTTCGCCGCCGGCGTGACCTACAAGCTCGACCCGGGCCACACCAACGTCATCGCCAGCTGGAACCACATGGGTTACTCGAACCCGAGCGCCAGCTTCAGCGGCGTAGACGGCAGCCTGGTCTACGACGCCGCCGACGTGGGCAAGTCGAGCGTGCAGGTGACCCTGCCGCTGTCCGGCCTCAACGGGTTCTCCGAGAAGTTCAACGCCCACCTCAACAGCGCCGATTTCTTCGATTCCGCCAAGTTCCCGACCGCCAGCTTCAAGAGCACCAAGGTCGAGGCCGCGGGCGAAGGCAAGCTCAAGGTCACCGGCGAGCTGACCATCAAGGACATCACCAAGCCGGTGGTGCTGGACGTGGCCCTCAACAAGCGCGGCGAGGGCAACAACGGCGGCGCCAAGATCGGCTTCGATGCCACCGCCACCATCAAGCGCACCGACTACGGCATGGGCATGGCGGTGCCGATGGTCAGCGACGAAATCGCGCTGCGCATCACCACCGAGGCGAACGCGCCGAAGGCCGACGCGCCGGAAGCGAAGGCCAAGGCGGGCAAGACCGGCAAGGCGAGCAACACCAAGTGATCATCGAACGCCCGTCCGCCGCGCGTGGCGCCGTCGACCTGGGCTGGCTGCGCAGCAAGCACAGCTTCTCGTTCGGCCATTACCACGATCCCGCGTGGATGGGCTTCGGCCCGTTGCGGGTGATCAACGACGACACCGTCGCCCCCGGCGGCGGTTTCGCCCCGCATCGCCACGCCAACATGGAAATCATCAGCGTGGTGCTGGACGGCGCGCTGGCGCACAAGGACAACATGTCCAATAACGGCCGCGGCACCGACGGCGTGATCCGCGCCGGCGAAGTGCAGTGGATGAGCGCCGGCCACGGCATCGAGCACAGCGAATACAACGGCTCGAACACGGCGCCGGTGCATTTCCTGCAGATCTGGATCCAGCCGGACCGGCTCAATGCGCAGCCGGACTACGCGCAGAAGTTCTTCGATCCCGAAGCGCGGCGCGCACGCTGGGCGACGCTGGTCTCGCCGGATGGCGCGGACGGCTCGCTGGCGATCCGCCAGCAGGCCACGCTGCGCGCTACCCGCCTGCTTGCGGGCGATGCGGTGACCACAACGCTCGATCCGGCCCGCAAGCAGTGGCTGCATGTCGCCGCCGGCGAAGTCGCCGTGGGCGAGCGCGTGCTGGTGGCCGGCGATGCACTGGGCTTCGTCGACGAAGCCGGCGAGCTGGCCCTGCGCGGCATCGGCGAGGCCAGCGACGTGCTGCTGTTCGACCTGCCGGCCTGAGTCGGAACGCGACCTGCGGCTGGTAAACTGGCGCGGTTCCCGCCACCGCGCCGCATCGCCATGACCCAGACCGCCTCGTCGCCCGCCAATGCCCAGCAACGCTACGAGGTGCGCCGCGCCGACCTGCCGCTGAGCTGCCCGCAGCCGTCGATGGCGCTGTGGAACTCGCATCCGCGCGTGTACCTGCCGATCGAGGCCGACGGCGGCACCTGCCAGTGCCCGTACTGCGGCGCGACCTACGTGCTGGTCGACTGACGCCGACCCCGACCCGATGCGCCGCCTGACCGTGGTGCAGCTGCTGCCGGCGCTCGAGTCCGGCGGTGTCGAACGTTCCACCCTCGAGATCGCCGACGCGCTGGTGCGCGCCGGGCATCGCGCCATCGTGGTGTCGAAGGGCGGGCGCCTGCTGCCGCCGCTGGAAGCGCTGGGCGCGGAGCATGTCGCGCTCGACATCGGCCGCAAGTCGCCGTTGACGTTCCGCCACGTGCCTGCGCTGCGGAAACTCTTCCGCGAGGTCGATGCCGACATCGTGCATGCGCGCTCGCGCTTGCCGGCATGGCTGGGCTGGTTCGCGTTGCGCGGCATCGGCGACAAGCCACCGCATTTCGTCACCACCGCGCACGGCCTGAATTCGCCCTCGCGCTACAGCGCGATCATGGCCCGCGGCGAGCGCGTCATCTGCGTGTCGCAGGCGGTGCGCGAGTACCTGCTCCGCCACTATCCGAACAGCGATCCCGCACGCCTGGCGGTCATCCCGCGCGGCATCGATCCCGTAGCGTTCCCGCGCGCGCCGATGCCGGATCCGCAGGCGCGGGCACGCATCGCCGCGCGGCATCCGCAACTCGGCGGCGCGGGCCCGCTGCTGCTGCTGCCCGGGCGCGGCACGCGCTTGAAGGGCCATGCCGATGCGATCGCCTTGCTGGCGAACCTGCGCGCCTCGGGCCTCGATGCGCGGTTGTGGATGCCGGGCGCGCAGCAGGATGGTCGCGAGGCGTACATCGCCGAACTCGAAGAACTGGCCAGTGAAGCCGGCGTCGAGGATGCCATCGCGATCAGCGAGACTACCCCGGCCATCGCCCAGGCCTATGCCGCCAGCGACCTGGTCCTGCAGCTGTCGCGCAAGCCGGAGTCGTTCGGGCGCACGGTGATCGAGGCCTTGTCGGTCGGGCGGCCGGTGCTGGGCTGGGCGCACGGCGGCGTCGGCGAGTTGCTGCGCGAACTGCAACCACGGGGCGCGGTGCCGCCGTTCGATGCCGCGGCGCTGGCGGCAGCGGCGCGCGAACTGCTCGCGCATCCGCCGGCAGCCGTTACGATGCAGGCGTATCGATTGCAGGCGATGCAGGAGGCGACCTTGGGGCTGTACCGATCGCTGGTGGACGCATGAGCGCAAGCCCGGCCGCGCCCGGTTGGCGTTGGGCCCCGCCATGGGTGCTCGCGTTCGTCGCCCTGTGGCCGGCGCCCGGTTATGCGGAAGCGGTGCTGGCGCTGGGGGCGATCGCCGGCATCGTGCAGCTGTTGCTGTCGCGTTTCCGCGGCAGTGCGAGCCTGCTCAGCGGCCCGGCCTGGGCGCTGACCAGCGTGCTGTTCTTCGCCTACTGGCTGCCGGAGGCGATCTCCGCGATCGACGCGGCCGACCGCGTGCGCGCCTTGCGCGAAGCGCTGGTCGACCTGCGCTACCTGCCGTTCCTGTGGATCGTGGCCTCTGCGGTGGCCAGCGAGGAAGGACGGCGACGCACCTTCGGCGGGTTGGCGGTGATCGTCGGCGTCTGGACGCTGGATGCCCTGCTCGAAGCCGCTACCGGCACCAGTCCATTGTTCTGGGCGATCGACTCCGCCAAGCAGGCGATCAGCGGCCACGGCATGTGCACCGTGCAGGAAGTGGCCGCGCTGGACCGGCTCGGTGGCGTGCTCGGGCCGTGCAACCTCAAGCTCGGCATCGTGCTGGCCAGCCTGTCGCCGTTCGCGCTGGACGCGGCGTGGCGGCGCTATGGCCGTGCCGGCTGGTTCATCGCCGCGGCATTGGTTGGCTTGGTCATCCTGCTCGCCGGCGCGCGCGCGGCCTGGCTCACCTATGGCCTGGTGCTGGCGTGGACCGGCTGGCGGCTGCTCGGCTGGAAGCGGTTGCTCGCGGTGTTCGGCCTGGGCGCCGCATTGTTGCTGGCCGCGGCGCTGGTGTCTCCGCCGGTGGCCGAACGCCTCAACCGCAGCACCGCGGTGTTCGTCGGCAACGCGCAGGGCGTGGACCATGCGCTGTCCGGCCGCAGCAGGATCTGGTCGGCGGCGCTGTGCATGGCGCGCACCCATCCGTTCAACGGCGTCGGCGCGCGCGGTTTCCGCGAAGCCTTCCCCGCTTGCGATGCGGAGAGCGGCACGCTTGCGGCCTGGGGCACCGGCCCGGCCTTGCATGCGCACCAGATCGTGCTGGAGGTGCTGAGCGAAACCGGCGGCTTCGGCCTGCTGCTGTGGCTGGCGGGCGCGGCGATGGCCAGGCGCGCCTGGCGTTACGCGGATGCCGCGGCGCGCGAGGCCGCGCGTCCGGCGATGCTGGCGCTGGCGGTCACCGTGTTCCCCTTCAATACCCACCTCGCCGTGTACTCCACCTTCTGGGGCGGCGTGCTGTTGCTGCTCGCCGCGCTGTATGCGGGCAGCCTGCTGGGCCGCGAGTCCACGTGAAGCCGCGGCTTTCCGCGGTCGTCACCACGCTGGACAACGCGGCGACGCTGGAGGCTTGCCTGTCCAGCCTGGGGTTCTGCGACGAGATCGTGTTGCTGGATTCGGGCTCGGCCGATGCCACCCTCGAGATCGCGCGCCGGCATGGCGCGCGCATCGAAACCCAGGCCTTTGCGGGCTATGGTCCGCAGAAGCAGGCGGCGATCGAGCTCGCGACCGGCGACTGGATCCTGCTGCTGGATGCGGACGAACACCTGACCGATGCCGGGCGCATCGCCATCGAACGCGAGCTCGCCGCGCCGCGCGCGGACGGTTACCGCCTGCCGCGCCAGGAATGGCTGTTCTGGCGCTGGCCGCATGCGGGCACTCGCGCGAATTGGCAGCTGCGCCTGTTCCGCAAAACGGCGGGTCGGATGAACATGGTGCCGGTGCATGCCGCGCCGGAAGTCGATGGGCGCCTGCTCGACCTCGACGCGCCATTCCGCCATTACGGTGAGCCGCGGCTCGCCGATCGCGTCGACAAGGTCAATCGCTATTCCTCAGGCCTGGTCGAGCACAAGCGCGGCAAGCGCGTGCGTTTCATCGCCTTGCGGCTGCTGTTCTACCCGGGGGTCGCGTTCCTGAAGCTGTACTTCGGCAAGCGCTACTTCCTCAACGGATGGGCCGGCTTCTTCGCGGCGAAGACGCAGTCGTTCTATGCCTTCCTCAAATACGCGAAGGTGCTGGAAGCGCAGCGTCAGTCGCGCGAATAGCGCGGCGGCGCGCCTTCGGGTTGGCGCTTGAAGCGTCGGTGCAGCCACAGGTACTGCGTGGGCGCTTCGCGCACCATCGCCTCGATCGCGGCATTGACCGCGCTGGTGTCGGCCACCGCGTCGTCGCTGGGGAAGGGCGCGAGCGGCTCGCCGATGCGCAGCAGGTAGCGATCCCCTTCGCGCCTGTGGAAGAAGGGAACCACCGCGCAACCGGTGAGGCGCGCGAACTGGTGGGTGGCGGTGATCGTCGCCGCGGGGATGCCGAAGAACGGCGCGAACACCGTGTCCTTGCCGCGCATGTCCTGGTCCGGCGCGTACCACAGCAGGCCGCCGCGCTTGAGGTGGCGGATCGCGGCGCGGGTGTCGCCGTTGCCGAACATCGCGCTGGCGTAGCGCAGGCGCCCGCGCAGCACCGCCCACTCCATCACCGGGCTGCGGTGCTTGCGGTACATGCCGGCCAGCGGCACGTGGTCGCAGACCAGGCGGCCGCACATTTCCAGGGTCATGAAATGCCCGGAGACCAGCAGCACGCCGCGGCCTTCGGCCTGCAGCTTGTGCAGGATGCCGAGGCCTTCGATGGTCGCGGTGCCGCGCATCGGTTCGGCATCGCCCCACCAGGCGCGGGCGAACTCGAACAGGCCGATGCCGACATCGCGGAAGTTCGCGTGCAGCAAGGCTTCGCGTTGCGCCGCATCGAGCTCCGGCAGGCACAGCGCGAGGTTGGCGCGTGCGGCATCGCGGCGGCGGCGCGACAGCCGCAGCGCCAGCCAGCCGACTGCCGCGCCCAGCCTGCGTTGCACCGGCCACGGCAGGCGCGCCAAGCCCATGCAGACGGCGACGCCGAACCATACCGGCCAGTGGCGCGGGCCGCATGGCGGGATCGGAAGTTCGGGTGCTGCGGTCGCGGACATGCCCCGGATTCTACCCACGCGCTGCTATCGGGCGGGCGCGCTTGGTTATGCTGTAGCGATGCGGGCCGACCTCACCGAGCGCGTGCTGCGCGGCCTGTACTCCGCCGCCCTGTACATCCTTGCGCCGATCACCCTCTACCACCTGATCTGGCGCGGGTTCCGCCAGCGCGCCTATTTCCAGCGCTGGAACGAACGCTATGCCAGTTATCCGACCATCGCGGTGGAGGCGCCGCTGTGGCTGCATGCGGTTTCGGTGGGCGAGGTCAATGCCGCCGCGCCGCTGGTGACGCGCCTGCTGCGCGACCACCCCGGCTTGCGGCTGGTGGTCACCACCATCACCCCCACCGGTTCCGAGCGCGTGCAGGCGCTGTGGGGGGATGCGGTGGTGCATGTCTACCTGCCTTACGACCTGCCCGGCGCGGTCTCGCGTTTCCTCGAGCATTTCCGGCCGGCCCTGGCGCTGATCGTGGAAACCGAGCTGTGGCCGAACCTGCTGTTCGGCTGCCGCGACCGCGGCATCCCGTCGTACATCCTCAATGCGCGCCTGTCCGCGCGCTCGCTGCGCGGCTACCGGGTGCTCGGGCCGCTGATCCGGCGCGCGTTGCGCAGCGTGCACCTGGTCGCGGCGCAGTCGGATGAAGACGGCAAGCGCTTCGCCCGGCTCGGCGCGCAGCCCGAGCGCGTCGTGGTGACCGGCAATCTCAAGTTCGACACCCTGCCGGTGGACAACACCGATTTCGTGCGCGAATTCCGCGCGCATCGCGGCAGCGGGCCGACCTGGATCGCCGCCAGCACCCACGAGGACGAGGAAGCCGCGGTCCTCGACGCGCATCGCGCGGTGCTCAAGGCCCATCCCGATGCGCTGCTGCTGTGGGCGCCGCGCCATCCGGAGCGTTTCCGCGCGGTGGCGCTGCATGCGGCGGAGGCCGGCTTCGCGGTGGCGACGCGCAGCGAACAGCGTTGGCCGCGCCCGGGGACGCAAGTGTTCGTGGTCGATACCCTGGGCGAGCTGGCGCGCTTCTACGCCTGCGCCAGGATCGCCTTCGTCGGCGGCAGCCTGCAGCCGGTCGGCGGGCACAACCTGCTGGAACCGGCCGCGACCGGCACCGCCATCCTCAGCGGCCCGCACCTGCACAACTTCGCCGACATCGCCAAGCGCCTGCGCGAGGCCGATGCGATGCGCGTCGTCGACGATGCCGCGGGGCTGGGCGCGGCGCTGCTCGAGCTGTTCGCCGACGAGGCCATGCGCGAACGCATGGCCGCGAACGCGCAGCACCTGTTGCAGGCCGGTCGCGGCGCGCTGGAGCGCACCATGGCCCTGATCGAGCCCGCGTTGCCGAAGTGACGGGCAAAAAAATCCCCGCCTGCGCGGGGATTTTCGCATCCAGGCGTGCGTCCGCGGCTACTGCGCGCCGATCGCCTTGGCCACCGATTCGTCGGTGGTGAGCAGGCGGTTCACGTCCTCCAGGTCGGAGACCTGCAGGGTGCCTGCGGCCTGTTCCAGCAGCAGGCGGTTCTGCAGGAAGTTGTACTTGGCCTGCGCGTAGTCCTGCTGCGCGGAGAACAGGGTGCGCTGGTTGTTCAGCACGTCCAGCACGGTGCGGGTGCCGACTTCCAGGCCGACCTGCGAGGCGTCGTAGGCGCTCTGCGCGGACACCAGTGCCAGGCGGCGCGCCTCCACTTCGCTGATGCCGGCGACCAGCGCCTGGTAGGCATTGCGGGTGTTGCGTTCCAGCGCGCGCTTCTGCTGTTCCAGCTGGTCGCGGGCGATGTCGCGCTGGGCCAGCGCGCTGCGTACGCCGGACTGGGTGGCGAAACCGGAGAAGATCGGGATGCTCAGGGTCAGGCCGACGCTGGTGGAGGTCTTGTCGCCGCTGAACTCCGGGTTGCCGTACAGGCTCGGCAGGGCCTGGCCATAGCCAGCGCGCAGGCCCAGGGTCGGATAGTGGCCGGAGCGGGCGGTGGCGACGTTGTGCTCGGCGGCCTCGAGGTCCGCAGCCTGCGCCTTCAGCGAAGGGTTTTCGGCCAGGGCGGTGGCGACCCAGCCGTCGGCATCGCGCGATTCCGGCAATGCCGGCTTGAAGTCGTCCGGCAGGCCCTTGAGGTTGCCGACCGGGGTGCCGGTGATCTCGACCAGCGCCTGGTAGGCGTCCTGCACCGCATTGCGGGCGAGGATGCTGTTGGCGCGGGCGGCGTCGTACTGCGCGCGCGCTTCGTGCACGTCGGTGATCGGCGCCAGGCCGACATCGAGGCGCTTGCTGGCGAAGTCGAACTGCTTCTTCAACGCGGTTTCCGCGGCTTCGGCGGCGTTCAGCGTCTCCAGCTGCACCAGCACGTTGAAATAGGCGGCCGAGGTGCGGGTGATCAGGCTGAGGCCGGCCGCTTCCAGGTCGAACCCGCCGGCGCGGTCCTGCGCCTTGGCGGCGCGCAGTGCGGTGTAGTTGCCGTAGTCGAACACCGACTGCGAGGCGCTCACGTCCCACGAGCCGCTGCGGCGGCCATCGCCGGGGCTGCCGTTGCGGCTCCAGCCGACCGAACCGTTCACCTGCGGCAGCAACGCCGCGCGCGCCTGCACCGGGCGTTCCGCGGCGACCGCGCGGCTGGATTCGGCGGCGGCGTATTGCGGGTCGCTGTTGCGCGCGTTGGTGTAGCTCTGCAGCAGGTCGTCGGCCTGCGCCGCGGCGGGCAGCAAGGCTGCTGGTAGCAGGGCGGTTGCAAGGGCGAAGGCGAGCGGGCGACGCAGCATGGGGGAATCCTTGGGCGCGAAATGGTTTCGGGTAGGGATGCTTAGAGGGCGAATGCCGGTTGCGGCGCGGCACCGGCCAGGTAGGGCAGGTCGGTCTCGAACAACGATTCGGTGCGCGCGCCGTTGACCTCGCGGTGCACCAGGGTCGCTTCCATCGCCGGCGAACGGCCCTGCACGGCGAAGATGCGGCCGCCCGGCTTCAGCCATTCGAGGAAGCGCGGCGGCAGCGTCTCGACCGCACCGCCGACGCAGATCGCATCGAACTGCTGGGTGTTGTCCCAGGACAGCGCGTCCGCGGTCTCGATGCGCACATTGCCGATGCCCTGCGCAGTGATGCGCGCGCGCGCGGCCTCGGCGAGGTCGGGGTGGCGTTCGATGCTGACGACTTCGCGGGCCAGGGTGGCCAGGCAGGCGGTCAGGTAGCCGCTGCCGGTGCCGATCTCCAATACGCTCTCTTCCGCCTGCGGCAGCAGCGCCTGCAGGGCGCGGCCTTGCAGCACCGGCTTCATCATCGCCTCGCCATGGCCCAGCGGCAGTGCGGTATCGGCATAGGCCAGGGCGCGCAGCGCCTCCGGCACGAAGGTTTCGCGCGGCACGCTGGCGATCGTCTCCAGCACGCGCGCGTCCAGCACGTCCCAGGGACGCACCTGCTGTTCCACCATGTTTTCGCGTGCCTTGGCGTAGTCGATGCTCATGCGCTTGGAATCCGTTGCGGGGAACCGGTCATTTTAGCGGTGCTGCGACCCCGATGCCGGGCAGTTTGGCTGTGCTAGCACAGTGGCACGCAGTGCCGGAAGTCACCGGGACTGGCGTCACCCGGGCCGTTGCGGGCGCGCTGCGTTCAGCGGCGTACCGCATAGGCGCGCAGGAACAACTCGACCACCGAGGCCACATGCTGCGCGGGCGTGTCGACATGGCCGCCGCAGCTGAAGCCGAATACGGCCAGCGCATGCGGTTCGCCCTTGAGCAGGGTGAAGAACTGCGAGGCCGCGCGCTGGCAGTCGTCGATCTCCAGTTCGCCGCTGGCCACGCGGCGCTCCAGCAGGTCCGCGAACGACTGTTGCACGCGTTGCGGGCCGGCTTCCCAGAATGCCGCCGGCATCGAACTGCAGGCCACCTGCGGTGAGCACAGGATGCGATGCCCGGCGATCGCCTCGGGCGTCATGATCATGCTGAAGAAGGCGGTGCCGATGGCGAGCAGGCGCTCGCGCACCGGAGTGTCCGGCTCGGCCACGAACAGGGTGGTGGGCATGCCCTGTTCGCAATGCGCGCGCACCGCCTCGGTGAACAGGCTGTCCTTGTCGCCGAAGTGGCTATAGACGGTGAGCTTGGAGACCCCGGCCTCGGCCGCGATCTGGTCCATGCTGACCCGCTCGAAGCCCTGGCTGACGAACAGCCGCTTGGCCGCGTCCAGGATCGCCGCGCGCTTGCCCGGATCCTTCGGGCGGCCGGGCCCGGCAGCCTTGGCGACCGTGGTGTCTGGCGTTTGCGATGCGACCGGCGGGATCATGCTTGAATACTAGACTACTTGGTTCGATATTTATACTATACCGTCAAGTTCATTAATTTTTGGCGAATGCCGCCGGGGGCGATATGGGGCACAGGACGAAGCTTGCGATGCTGGCGGCGGCACTCACGATGGGTCTTGCGGCCTGCGCCAAACCCGAGGCGCAGGCGGAAACCGCGCGGCCTGTGCTGGTTGTGCATCCCGCCGGCGGCGCGCAATCCGCGTTCAGCGCCTATGCCGGCGAAATCCGCGCCCGCGAAGAGAGCGCATTGTCGTTCCGCATCGGTGGCAGTTTGGTGAAGCGGCTGGTCGATGCCGGCGATCGCGTGCATCGCGGCCAGTTGCTGGCCGAGCTCGATCCGGGCGATGCCGGCCTGCAGGTCGCCGCCGCACAGGCGGAGATGGCACGCCTCGGCGGCGACCTCGAGCGTTATCGCAAACTGGTCGCGCAGAAACTGGTCAGCCAGTCGGCGTTCGACGCGCAGCAGGCCGCCTATCGCGCCGCCCGCGCGCAATACGAACTGATGCGCAACCAGTCCGCGTATACCCGCCTGCATGCGCCGCGCGATGGCGTGATCGCGACCCGCCTGGCCGAAGCCGGGCAGACCGTGGCCGCCGGCCAGACCGTCTACACGCTGGCCGGCGATGCCGGCCGCGAGGTCGCGATCGCCCTGCCGGAATCGCGCATCCGCCAAGTGGTGGTCGGCCAGCAGGTGCTGGTCGAACTGTGGAGCGCTCCCGGCCAGCGTTTGCCGGGTCGCGTGCGCGAGATTTCCCCCGCCGCCGATCCGCAGGCGCGCACCTATGCCGCGCGCGTCGCGCTGGATGGCGATGCCGCCGGTGCGGTCGAGCTGGGCCAGAGCGCGCGCGTGTACATGCAGGAACAGGGCGAAGCCGCGGCGTTGAGCGTGCCGCTGTCGGCGGTACAGCGTGCAGCCGACGGCAAGCCAGCCTCGTTGTGGGTGGTCGATCCGAAATCGCATCGCGTACACCTCGCAACGGTGCAACTGGGCGCCTATGCCGAAGATGCGGTGCCGGTATTGGGCGGCATCGATGCGAACGCATGGATCGTCGCCGCCGGCGGCCACCTGCTGCGCGAGGGCCAGCTGGTGGCGCCGGTGGATCGCGACAACCGCCCGGTGCTCGAGGCCGCGCCCGCGGCCGCGGCGAAGTAAGCCGCCATGAACTTCAATCTTTCCGAATGGGCGCTGCGCAACCGCACCCTGGTGCTGTACGCGATCCTGATGCTGGGCCTGCTCGGCGCGTGGTCGTACCGCCACCTCGGCCAGTCCGAGGATCCGCCGTTCACCTTCAAGGCGATGGTGGTGCGCACGCTCTGGCCGGGCGCGACCGCCGAGGACGTCTCGCGGCAGATCACCGACCGCATCGAAAAGAAGCTGATGGAGACCGGCCAGTACGAGTTCATCCGCGCCTATTCGCGGCCGGGCGAGTCGCAGATCATCTTCATCGCCAAGGATTCGCTGCGCAGCAAGGACATCCCGCCGCTGTGGTACCAGGTGCGCAAGAAGGTCGGCGACATCAAGGCGACCCTGCCGCGCGACGCCATCGGTCCGTTCTTCAACGACGAGTTCGGCGACACCTTCGGCAACATCTACGCGCTGACCGGCGAGGGTTTCGACTACGCCGTGCTCAAGGACTACGCCGAACGCCTGGAACTGGAACTGCAGCGCGTGCCCGACGTCGGCAAGGTCGACCTGCTCGGCCTGCAGGACGAGAAGATCTTCATCGAGTTGTCCAACACCAAGCTGGCGTCGCTCGGGATTCCGTTGACGACGGTGCAGCAGGCGCTGGACGAACAGAACGCGGTGGTGCCGGCCAGTTATTTCGAGACCGCCGGCGAACGCGTGCAGATGCGCGTCAGCGGCCGCTTCGATTCGGTGCAGGCGATCCGCGATTTCCCGATCCGCGCCGGCGACCGCACCTTCCGCCTCGGCGAGATCGCCACGATCGTCCGCGGCTTCTCCGATCCGCCCGCGCCGCGCATGCGCTTCATGGGCGAGGACGCGATCGGCCTGGCGGTATCGATGCGCGACGGCGGCGACATCCTCAAGCTGGGCAAGTCGCTGGAAAGCGAATTCGCGCGCCTGCAGCAGACCCTGCCGACCGGCATGCAGCTGCGCAAGGTCTCCGACCAGCCGCTGGCGGTCACGCGTTCGGTCGATGAATTCATCAAGGTGCTGACCGAGGCGGTGGCGATCGTGCTGCTGGTCAGCTTCCTGTCGCTGGGCCTGCGCACCGGCACCGTGGTCGCGTTGTCGATCCCGCTGGTGCTGGCGATGACCTTCGCCGCGATGCAGTACTTCGGCATCGGCCTGCACAAGATCTCGCTGGGCGCGCTGGTGCTGGCGCTGGGCCTGCTGGTCGACGACGCGATCATCGCCGTGGAGATGATGGTGGTGAAGATCGAGCAGGGCTACGACCGGATCAAGGCGGCGGCCTTCGCGTGGGAGAGCACCGCGTTCCCGATGCTGACCGGCACGCTGGTCACGGCCGCGGGCTTCCTGCCGATCGCCACCGCGGCGTCCAGCACCGGCGAGTACACGCGCTCGATCTTCCAGGTGGTGACCATCGCGCTGCTGATCTCGTGGGTGGCGGCGGTGGTGTTCATCCCGTACCTGGGCTACCAGTTGCTGGAAGAGCAGGGCGCCGAGGCCGCGCCGAAGGGCCGGGTCTCGCGCGCGTTCCGCCGCCTGCGCGATGCGTTTGCCGCCGGTGCATCGCGCATCCCGCGCATCGGCAATGCGCTGTCCGACCACATCACCGCCAAACACCACCACGAGGCCGCGCACGATCCCTACCAGAGCGCGTTCTACCAGCGCTTCCGCAGGCTGGTCGCATGGTGCGTCCGCTATCGCAAGACCGTGATCGCGGTGACCGTGGCGATCTTCATCGCCTCGATCATGCTGTTCCGCTTCGTGCCGCAGCAGTTCTTCCCCGCATCCACGCGGCTGGAACTGATGGTGGACATGGAGCTGGCCGAAGGCGCGTCGCTGAAGGCGACCGCGGCGCAGGCGAAGAAGCTGGAGGCGATGCTGCAGAAGCAGGAGGGCGTGGAAAGCTACGTCGCCTACGTCGGCACCGGTTCGCCGCGCTTCTACCTGCCGCTGGACCAGCAGCTGCCGGCGGCGAACTTCGCCCAGTTCGTGCTGCTCACCCACGACATCGAAGCGCGCGAAGCCGTGCGCAAATGGTTGATCGAGGAAGCCGCGCCGGCGTTCCCGGAACTGCAGGTGCGCGTCACCCGCCTGGAGAACGGCCCGCCGGTCGGCTATCCTGTGCAGTTCCGCGTGTCCGGTGAGCACATCGACCGCGTGCAGGCGATCGCGCGGCAGGTCGCCGACAAGGTGCGCGCCAATCCGCATGTGACCAACGTGAACCTGGACTGGAGCGAGCCGAGCAAGGTGGTGCGCCTGCGCATCGACCAGGAACGCGCGCGCGCGCTGGGCGTGAGCTCGGCGGCGGTGGCGAAGTTCCTGTCCGGTTCGCTGTCCGGCACCTCGGTCAGCACCTATCGCGAAGGCAACGAGGCGATCGAGATCCTGTTGCGTGGCCCCGGCGAGGAGCGCACGCGGCTCGGCATGCTCGGTTCGCTGGCGGTGCCGACGGCGAGCGGCAAGGCGGTCTCGCTGAGCCAGATCGCGACGCTGGAGGACGGCTTCGAGGACGGCATCGTCTGGCATCGCAACCGCCTGCCGACGGTGACCGTGCGCGCCGACATCTACGGCAAGGAACAACCGTCGAGCGTGATGGCGCAGATCTCGCCGACGCTGGACGGCATCCGCGCTGCGCTGCCGTCCGGCTACCTGCTGCAGATCGGCGGCACGGTGGAGGACTCCGCGCGCGGGCAGAACTCGGTGAACGCCGGCATGCCGCTGTTCGTGCTGGTGGTCACCACGCTGCTGATGCTGCAGCTGCGCAGCTTCTCGCGGGTGCTGCTGGTGTGGCTGACCGCGCCGCTGGGCCTGATCGGCGTGAGCCTGTTCCTGCTGGTGCTGCGGGTGCCGTTCGGCTTCGTGGCGATGCTGGGCACGATCGCGCTGTTCGGCATGATCATGCGCAACTCGGTGATCCTGGTCGACCAGATCGAACAGGACATCGCCGCCGGGCATGCGCCTTGGCAGGCGATCATCGACGCCACCGTGCGCCGCTTCCGCCCGATCGTGCTGACCGCGCTGGCGGCGGTGCTGGCGATGATCCCGCTGTCGCGTTCGGTGTTCTTCGGGCCGATGGCGGTGGCGATCATGGGCGGCCTGATCGTGGCGACCGCGTTGACCCTGCTGTTCCTGCCGGCGTTGTATGCGGCGTGGTTCCGGGTGAAGCCGGAGCCGTCGCACGCCTAACCAAGTAGGCATGCGCTCCGGCGCGGGGTGTGCCGGAGCGAATGTCCTCCGGCATCGGTAAAAGCGCCGATGCCTCCCCCTTGATTTCGCTCCGGCACACCCCGCGCCGGAGCGCCCGATCTTTACCGCGGTTTGCAGTGGATCAATCGCGTAGTTCGGCTACGTAGCAATCCGCTTCCAATTGTTCGAGCACCGCACGCGTCGCGTCCGCGGTGCGCACGCCACGACCCGCGGGTGCGAGATCGGCAGTCAGTACGCCCGCATCCAGCGCCTTGCCCACCGCTTGTTCGATGCAGGTGGCTTCGCGTTCCAGGCCCAGCGAATGGCGCAGCAACATGGCCGCGCTGAGGATGGTCGCGAACGGATTGGCGATGCCCTTGCCTGCGATGTCCGGCGCGGAACCGTGGATCGGCTCGTAGATCCCAACCCTGTCGTCCCCCAGCGATGCGCTCGGCAGCAGGCCCAGCGAACCGGCCAGCATCGAGGCTTCGTCGGTGAGGATGTCGCCGAACATGTTCTCGGTGACGATCACGTCGTACTCGCGCGGCTTGGCCAGCAGGTGCATCGCCATCGAATCGACCAACTGGTGTTCCAGTTCGATGTCGGGGAATTCCTCGCGCACCACGCGCTCGGTGGTTTCGCGCCACAGCCGCGAGGTTTCCAGCACGTTGGCCTTGTCCACGCTGGTGACCTTGCCGCGGCGCGCGCGCGCCAGCGTGCAGGCGCGGCGCACCACGCGTTCGATCTCGGCCGCGCTGTAGCGGCACAGGTCGCTGGCGGTGTCGGCATCGCGGGTCTTGTCGCCGAAATAGATGCCGCCGGTCAGCTCGCGCACCACCATCAGGTCCACGCCGTTGAGCAGGTGCGGCTTGATCGGGGAGGCGCCCAGCGTGGCCGGGTGCGGCGTCACCGGGCGCAGGTTGGCGTACAGGCCCAGCGCCTTGCGGATCGCCAGCAGGCCTTGCTCCGGTCGTACCTTCGCCTTCGGGTCCGACCACTTGGGGCCGCCGACCGCGCCCAGCAGCACGGCATCGGCCCTGCGCGCCGCATCGAGCGTGGCCTGAGGCAGTGGTTCGCCGGTGGCGTCGATGGCGGCGCCGCCGATCAGCTTTTCCTCGAAATGGAAGTCGTGGCCGTAGCGTTTGGCGATGGCGCGCAATACCGACACCGCCGCGGCAGTCACTTCGGGGCCGATGCCGTCGCCCGGCAGGACAAGGATGTTCGCGTTCATCAGGCAGCCTCCGCCGCGTCGCGTGCGGCTTCGAATCGTTCAATGGCAGGGCGTTGGTTGAGCAGGTAGCCGAGCTGGTCCACGCCTTCGAGCAGGCAGGTCTGCGCGAACGCATCCAGCGGGAATTCGAAGCTGCGGCCATCGGGCAGGGTGAGCGTGCGCGCCGCGATGTCGATGCGCAGTTCGATGCCGGGCTGTGCCAGCAGCTCATCGACGACGGCATCGTCCAGCACGATCGGCAGCAGGCCGTTCTTCAGCGCGTTGCTGCGGAAGATGTCGGCGATCTCGCTGCTGACCACCGCGCGCAGGCCAAGGTCGGTCAACGCCCACGGCGCATGCTCGCGCGATGAGCCGCAACCGAAGTTGCGGCCGGCGACCAGGATCTGCGCGCCGGCATTCTCGGCGCGGTTGAACGGGAACTCCGGGTTGGGCGTTCCGTCGGGCAGGCGGCGCCAGTCGTTGAAGGCATGCTGGCCCAGGCCCTTGCGCTCGGTGGTGGTCAGGAAACGCGCGGGGATGATCTGGTCGGTATCGATATTGCGTTCGCGCAACACCACGGTGTGCGCTTGCAGGTGCTTGAACGGCTGCATCACGCGGCCTCCTGTTGCTGGAGGAATGCGCGCGGGTCGGTGATCTCGCCGGTCACCGCGCACACCGCCGCGGTCAGTGGCGAGGCCAGCACGGTGCGCGCGCCCTTGCCCTGGCGACCTTCGAAATTGCGATTCGAAGTCGACACCGCCAACTGCCCGGCCTGCACGATGTCGCCGTTCATCGCGATGCACATCGAGCAGCCCGGCTCGCGCCATTCCGCGCCGGCGGCGCGCACGATGGCGTCGATGCCCTCGGCTTCCGCGTCTTGCTTCACCTGCTCGGAGCCGGGCACCACCAACATGCGCACGCGCGGGTGCACCTTGCGGTTCTTCAGCACGCGGGCGGCTTCGCGCAGGTCGCTCAGCCGCGAATTGGTGCAGCTGCCGATGAAGACCACGTCCACCGCGCGCCCGGCCACCGCCGCACCAGCCTCCCAGCCCATGTAGTCGCGCGCCTTGGCCTCGTCGCTACCGGCATCGGCGGGGATGCGCCCGGCGACCGCGGCGACTTGCCCGGGGTGCGTGCCCCAGGTGACGGTGGGCGTGATGTCGCGCGCGTCGATCCGCACTTCGCGGTCGAACCTGGCGCCTTCGTCGGTGTGGAAGGTGCGCCATTTCGCCACTGCCGCATCGAACGCATCGCCCCGTGGCGCGCGCGGCGTCTGCCGCAGGAAGTCGAACGTGGTCTGGTCCGGCGCGATCAGGCCCGCGCGCGCGCCGGCTTCGATCGACATGTTGCACACGGTCATGCGCTCGTCCATCGACAACGCGCGGATCGCGCTGCCGCGGTATTCGATGACATGGCCGGTGCCGCCGTTGACGCCGATGGTGCCGATCACGTGCAGGATCAGGTCCTTGGCAGTCACGCCGGGGCCGAGTTCGCCATCGATGCTGATCGCCAGCGTCTTCGGCTTGCGCTGCAGCAGGCATTGGGTGGCCAGCACGTGGCCGACTTCGCTGGTGCCGATGCCGAACGCCAGCGCGCCGAACGCGCCATGCGTGGCGGTGTGGCTGTCGCCGCACACGATCGTCATGCCCGGCTGGGTGATGCCGAGCTCCGGCCCGATCACGTGGACGATGCCGCGGTGCGCGCTACCGAAGTCGAACAGCTCGACGCCGAATTTCGCGGCGTTTTCGCGCAACTTCGCCACTTGCGCTTCGGCCTCGGGGTTCGCGTATGGCAGCTTGCCGGTGGCATCGGCGGGCAGCGTCGGCGTGGAGTGATCGAGCGTGCCGGTGGTGCGTTGCGGCCGCGCGACCGGCAGGCCGCGCGCCTCCAATTCGGCGAAGGCCTGCGGCGAGGTCACTTCGTGGATCAGGTGCAGGTCGATGTACAGCACGGCCGGCGCGGCCTCGGTTTCCGGCGCGACCAGGTGCGCGTCCCACAATTTGTCGAACAGGGTGCGCGGCGACATCACGCGGCCTCCACGCGCGGCTGCGCCTGGCGCATGCGCAACACGCGGTTGGCCACGTCCAGCCAGGCGATCGCGCTGGCTTCCAACACGTCGCGGCTGGTGCCTTGCCCGCTCATGGTCTCGCCGTCGATGCGGCCGCTCAGGTTGGCTTCGCCGCGGGCATCCGCACCCACACCCATGCTGTGCACCTCGTAGCTTTCCAGCACGAAGCCGACCCCGGTCGCATGCGACAGCGCGGCGAACAGGGCTTCGATCGGCCCGTCGCCTTCTGCGCTCTGCACCACGTGGCGGCCATCGGGCGCGGACAGGTCGACGCGCGCATGGGTCGCATCGTCGGCATCGGACAGGTGCATCGCGGAGATCCGCCAGCCCGGGCCGTAACGTTCGCCTTCGACCAACCGCTGCAGGTCGGCGTCGTGGATGATGTGCTGGGTCTGGGTCAGCGCCTTGGCGGCGGCGATCACCTGGTCCAGCTGTTCGTCTTCCAGCACGTAGCCCAGCTGGCGCAGGCGGTCGGCGACCGCGGCGCGGCCGCTGTGGCGGCCCAGCACGATCTGCGAATCCGGCCAGCCCACGTCCTGCGGGCGCATGATCTCGTAGGTGTCGCGGTGCTTGAGCATGCCGTGCTGGTGGATGCCGGATTCGTGGGCGAACGCATTCAGGCCGACGATCGCCTTGTTGCGCTGCACCTGGATCCCGGTGATCCGCGACAGCAGGCGCGATGTCTCCAGCAGCCTGGTGGTGTCGATGCCGGTGTCCGCGTTGAAGTAGCCGGGGCGCACCTTCATCGCCATCACCAGTTCCTCCAGCGCCGCGTTGCCGGCGCGTTCGCCGATGCCGTTGATGGTGCACTCGACCTGGCGCGCGCCGCCCTCGATCGCGGCCAGCGAATTGGCCACCGCCAGGCCCAGGTCGTTGTGGCAGTGCGCGCTGAACACCACCCCGTCGGCGCCCTTGACGTTGGCGCGCAGGTATTCGAACAGGGCGCGGATCTCGGCGGGCGTGGCGTAGCCCACGGTGTCCGGCACGTTCAGCGTGCGCGCGCCGGCGGCGACCGCGGCATCGAAGACCTCGACCAGGAACTCGCGTTCGGTGCGGAAGGCGTCCTCGGCGGAGAATTCGACATCGTCCACGCGGTTGCGGGCCAGGGTGACGCCCATGGATGCGTGCTCGATCACCTGCTCGCGGCTCATGTTCAACTTGTGCTTGCGGTGCAACGGGCTGGTCGAGATGAAGGCGTGGATGCGCGGTGCGGCCGCGCCGTCGAGCGCGCGCGCGCAGGCCTCGATGTCGCCGGGATGGCAACGCGCCAGGGCGGCGATGGAAGCGCCGCGCACCTCGCGGGCGATCGCCTGCACCGCGCCGAAATCGGCGGGGGAGCTGTTGGGGAAGCCGGCTTCGATCACGTCGACGCCGAGCTCGGCCAGCGCGTGGGCGAAGGCGATCTTCTGCGACGCGCTCATGGTGAAGCCCGGCGATTGTTCGCCATCGCGCAGGCTGGTGTCGAAAATCCGGATGCGGTCCGTCGTCGTTGGGTGGCTCATGCGGGGAGTTCTTCGAGGATGTGGGCGGTGGCGCGCCATGTGGGCGCAGCGGGGGCGACAGGCAGCAGGCCGGCGGGAAGCGTGCGCTTCGCCGCCGGCGGGCTAAGTCGTTCCTGCGCGCGTTGCCGCGGCTTGCGCGGTGCGCGCGGGCGCACGTCGGACAGGAGTTGCGCCAGCACGCCGGCATCGACGTTGCCGCCGGACACCACCGCGCATTTGCGCTTGGCCGCGATGCGGCGGCCGGCCGCCAGCGCCAGCGCCCCGGCGCCCTCGGCGATGACGTGTTCCTCCAGCGCCAGCCGCACCAGGGTTTCTCGCAGTTCGGCCTCGCGCACGATCACCACGTCGTCCAGCAGTTCGCGCAGCAGGGCGCGGGTCAGCGTGCCGGGTTCCTTGACCTTCACGCCATCGGCGAGCGTCGCCGCCGGATCGCGCGGCGTCTCGTCGCCCTTCAGCGCGCGCGCCATCGCGTCCACGCCTTCGACCTGCGCGCCGATGATGCGCACGCCCTGCGATTTCAGCGCCAGCGCCACGCCGGAGGCCAGGCCGCCGCCGCCGATCGGCACCAGCACCACGTCGGGCGACAGCGCGGTCGCGATCTCCAATCCCACCGTGCCTTGCCCGGCGATCACGTCCGGATCGTCGAACGCGCTCAGCAGGCGGTAGCCGTTCTGCGCGGCCAGCTCGATGGCGAAGGCCTTGGCCTCGTCGTAGCTGTCGCCGTGCAGGCGCACGGTCGCGCCCCAATGCGCCACGCCGGCGACCTTGGTCTCCGGCGCGCAGCGCGGCATCACCGTGATCACCGGCATGCGCAGGCGATAGCCGGCCCAGGCCAGGCCCTGCGCATGGTTGCCGGCGGAGGCGGCGACCACCGGGCGCGTGTCGCCGCGTTCGCGCGCGGCCAGCAGCGCGTTCAATGCGCCGCGCACCTTGTAGGAGCCGGTGCGCTGCAGGTTCTCCAGCTTCAGCCAGCAGCCGAAACGTTCCGCATAATGCGCGGGGGTGACGTCCAGGTAACGACGCAGCCGTGCATGCGCCGCCAGCACGTCGCCGGCGGTGGGCATGCGGACATCGCGGGCTACGTCGCTTTGCATCGCGTCAGACCCGGGTCAGCCAGCGGCCGGACCAGCTGCTTTCGCCGCGCACGGTGGCCGCGTACACCGCGCCGATCTCGCGCGACAGCGGGCTGTTCGCGTCGAAGCTGCGGCCGTCGATTTCGGCGATGGGCGCGACTTCGGCGGCGGTGCCGCAGGCGAACACCTCGTCGGCATCCAGCAGTTCCTCCAGGCTCACCGGCCGCGAGTCCGCGCCGGTGATGCGGATCAGGGTGTCGCGGGTGATGCCGGGCAACGCGTCGCGGTGCTCGACCGCGGTGATCGCGCCGTCGCGCACGAAGAACAGGTTCGCGCCGGTGCACTCGACGACGTAGTTGTCCTCGTCGACGAACATCGCCTCGTCGAAGCCGCGCGCCTTGGTCTCGCGCTTGGCCAGGATCGAATTGACGTAGGCGCCGCACAGCTTCAGCGGCGGCAGCGAGCTGGCCGGGTTGCGCCGCCACTTCGACACCGACACCCGCGTGCGGTTGCCGTTGAGGTGCAGGTTGGTGGCCGCGGTGGCGACCATGAAATGGTGCGCGCGGCCGCTGACGTCCAGCCCGAAACCGCCATCGCCATACCAGGCCAGCGGGCGGATGTAGGCATCGCCGAGTTTGTTCGCGCGCAGGGTCTGCAGCACCGCCTCGGTCGCCCGTGCGGTGTCGAAGTCCATGCCCAGCAGCTCGCAGCCCTTGCGCATGCGCTCCAGGTGCTCGGGCAGGCGGAACACCGCGGCGCCGTCGCGGGTGGCGTAGGCGCGGATGCCTTCGAACACGCCGCTGCCGTAGTGCAGGGCATGCGTGCCCAGCGTGGCCTGCAGCGCGCCCTGGTCGACCAGCGTGCCGTCGAACCACAGTTTCTGTGGTGCTTCGGCGGCGGTTTCGCCGTCGTTGCGTTGTTCGGTGGCGGGTGCATCGTTCAACTGCATGGCTGCACCTGCACGTCCAGGCAGTCGTACAGCTTGGCCAGCTGCTCGTGCAGGTTGTCGGCGGTGCGGTCGCCTTCCACCGTCATCTGCAGGTGCCAGCGGTCGCCGTCGGGGCGGGTTTCGCCTTCCACCGCGAGCGGGCGGAAGCCGCGGCGTTCGGCGGTGCCGAGCACGCGCGCGAGCGCGCCTTCGGCGTGGCGCAGGGTGAGGTCGAGTCGGTAGCGCATGTCAGGCCTCTTGGGGGGAGGGAGCTTGGGTGGGCGGGGAAGGAATGGCGACGGCGGGAGACGCTTCGATGTCATCCATCATTTCGCTGTTGCTGCGGTTCGGCGGCACCAGCGGCCAGACGTTGGCGGCGGTGTCGATGGCGACGTGCAGCAGCGCCGGGCCTGTCGCCTCCAGCAGCGCCTGCAACGCGGCATCGACGTCCCCGGCGCGTTCGACGTGCAGCGCCTCGATGCCGAAGGCTTGCGCCAGCGCGACGAAGTCCGGGTTGTCGGACAGGTCGATCTCGGAATAGCGCTTGTCGAAGAACAGTTCCTGCCACTGGCGGACCATGCCCAGCGCCTGGTTGTCGAGCAGCACGATCTTCACCGGCAGGTCGTAGCGGCGCAGGGTGGCCAGTTCCTGGATGTTCATCAGGATCGAGCCGTCGCCGCTGACGCAGATCACTTGCCCGCTGGGGTTCTGCATCTGGGCACCCATCGCGGCGGGGATGCCGAAGCCCATCGCGCCCAGCGCGCCAGAAGTCAGGTGCTTGCGCGGATGGTCCATGCGCCAGTGCTGCGCCACCCACATCTGGTGCTGGCCGACATCGCAGGCGACGATCGCCTCTGGCGCCAGCTCGGACAATCGCTTCAGCAGCGCGGGTGCGTACACGGTGTGGCCGGGGGCGTCGTACCGCGCGGCGTGCTGTTGCGCGCGTTGCTGGCATTGCGCACGCCAGGCCTTGCGGGCGGCACCGTTGCGGCCGTGCAGGTGCGCGGCGCAGGGCAGGGTCAGCTTGGCCAGGGTGATGCGCAGGTCGCCGCGCACGCCGGCGTCGGCGGCGCGCAGCTTGCCGATCTCGGCGGCGTCCAGGTCCATGTGCACGACGCGCGCGTGCGGCGCGAATTCGGCCAGCTTGCCGGTGGCGCGGTCGTCGAAGCGCGCGCCGACCACGATCAGCAGGTCGGCTTCCTGCACGGCGAGATTCGCCGCGCGCGAGCCATGCATGCCCAACATGCCGAGGTTCAACGGGTGCTTCGTCGGCAACGCGCCCAGCCCGCGCAGGGTCAACACGGTCGGGATCTGCGTCGCATCGACGAAGGTGCGGAAGTCCTGCAATGCATCGCCCAGCGCGATGCCGCCGCCGCCATAGACGACCGGACGCTGCGCCTGCGAGATCAGCGCCAGCGCTTCGTGCAGCGAGGCATCCTTCGGCGTTTCCACCGCATCCACCGGCAGCGGCGCGTGCGCCGGCAGGTGGCTGGCATCGGCCATCTGCACGTCCTTCGGCAGGTCGATCAGCACCGGGCCGGGGCGGCCGCTGCGCGCCAACCGGAACGCTTCGGCCACCATCATCGGCAAGTCATCCACGCGCCGCGCGATGAAGCTGTGCTTGACCATCGGCAGGGTCATCGCGAACACGTCCAGTTCCTGGAACGCGTCGGTGCCCATCAGCGTGGTCGGCACCTGCCCGGTCAGCACCACCATCGGCACCGAATCCAGCATCGCATCGGCGATGCCGGTGACCAGGTTCGACGCGCCCGGGCCGGAGGTGGCCACGCACACGCCGACGCGCCCGCTGGCGCGCGCATACCCGTTGGCGGCGAACGCCGCGCCCTGCTCGTGGCGTACCAGCACGTGCTTCAGTGCCGGGGTGCCGTGCAGGGCGTCGTAGAAGGGCATGATGGTGCCGCCGGGATACCCGAACAGCGTGTCCACGCCTTCCGCGACCAGGGCCTGCGCCAGCCAGCGGGCGCCGTTCATCACGCGGCCTCGCTCTGCGGTTGCGCGGCGTCGGTCGCCGGTTTCGACGGCGCCGGATTCGACGAGGCCAGCCACTTCATGTTGGCGCGCAGCTTCTTGCCGATCGCCTCGATCGGATGGTCGAGGTCGGCCTGCTTCATCGCCTTGTAATTCGCATTCCCGGCGGCGTATTCGGCGATCCACTGGCGGGCGAAGGTGCCGTCCTGGATTTCGGTCAGCACCTGCTTCATCTGCGCGCGGGTGTTGTCGTCGACGATGTAGTTGCCGCGGGTCAGCGCGCCGTATTGCGCGGTTTCGCTGATGAATTCGTGCATGCGGGTGATGCCGCCTTCGTAGAACAGGTCGACGATCAGCTTCAGCTCGTGCAGGCATTCGTAATAGGCGACTTCCGGCTGGTAGCCGGCTTCCACCAGCGTCTCCCAGCCGGCCTGCACCAGCTTGGTGGCGCCGCCGCAGAGCACCGCCTGCTCGCCGAACAGGTCGGTCTCGGTTTCTTCCTTGAAGCTGGTCTTGATCGCGTTCTGGCGCGCGCCGCCGATGCCGGCGCAGTAGGTCAGCGCGAACTGTTCGGCGTTGCCGGACTTGTCCTGGTGGATCGCGTAGACGGATGGCACGCCGCGACCGATCTCGTATTCGCGGCGCACCAGCGCGCCCGGGCCCTTCGGCGCGACCAGGATCACATCCAGATCCTCGCGCGGCGCGATCTGCCCGTAATGCACGTTGAAGCCGTGCGCGAACAGCAGGCAGGCGCCCTGCGCGATGTTCGGCTCGATGACCTCGCCGTACAGCTGCGGCTGGACCATGTCCGGGGTGAGGATGGCGACGAGCTCCGCGTCCTTCACCGCATCGGCCGGCGTTTTCACGCTGAAGCCATCGGCCTTGGCCTTGAGTTCGGTGGGGCCGCCGGGTCGCAGGCCGATGGTGACGTCGAAGCCGGAGTCGCGCAGGTTGAGTGCGTGCGCGCGGCCCTGGCTGCCGTAGCCGACGATGGCGATGCGCGGTTTGGTGGGGCTGGTCATCGTGCTGGTTCCTGGGTTGGAGGGGGTTTTCGAAGGCCCAAAACGAAAAACCCCGCACCTTGCGGTGCGGGGTTTGCGATTCCTGGCGGTGTTTCGTTGTTACATGCCGGATCGTCCCGCACCTGTGGGCGAGGTAATAAGGACGAGTACGAGGATGGACGCCGCAGCGGAGGCGGTCATGGCGGGCGTCGGCGATGTGCGGCAGTGCAACATGAGGCGAGCAGAACACGGCGGATGCGCTACTGTCAACCGTCGCCGTCATTCCGATTTCGCATGAACGACGGTTGCAACTGAAACCGTGGAAACCCAGCAGAATCGGGGCTTGCAGCGATTCGCCACGCATCACCGGACCCCACGCCGATGCCCGACTACCGTTCGAAAACCTCCACCCATGGCCGCAACATGGCCGGTGCGCGCGCGTTGTGGCGCGCCACCGGGATGGGCGACGACGACTTCCACAAGCCGATCATCGCCATCGCCAATTCCTTCACCCAGTTCGTGCCCGGGCATGTGCACCTGAAGGACATGGGGCAGCTCGTCGCACGCGAGATCGAGCGCGTCGGCGGCGTCGCCAAGGAGTTCAACACCATCGCGGTGGACGACGGCATCGCGATGGGCCACGACGGCATGCTGTATTCGCTGCCGTCGCGCGAGCTGATCGCCGATGCGGTGGAGTACATGGCGAACGCGCACTGCGCCGACGCGCTGGTGTGCATCTCCAACTGCGACAAGATCACCCCGGGCATGCTGATGGCGGCGCTGCGCTTGAACATCCCGGCGGTGTTCGTGTCCGGCGGGCCGATGGAAGCGGGCAAGACCAAGCTCGCGGAGCACAAGCTCGACCTGGTCGATGCGATGGTGCTGGCCGCCGATCCGAATGCGAGCGATGAACAGGTCGCGGCGGTGGAACGCAGTGCCTGCCCGACCTGCGGTTCCTGCAGCGGCATGTTCACCGCGAACTCGATGAATTGTTTGACCGAGGCGCTGGGGCTGTCGCTGCCCGGCAATGGCACCGTGCTGGCGACGCACGCGGATCGCGAGGCGCTGTTCAAGCGCGCCGGCGTGCTCGCCGTGGAGCTCTGCCATCGCTGGTATGGCGCGGAGGATGCGAGCGCACTGCCGCGCGGTATCGCCACCTTCGAGGCGTTCCAGAACGCGATGACCCTGGACATCGCGATGGGCGGCTCGACCAACACCATCCTGCACCTGCTGGCCGCCGCGCAGGAAGCTGGCGTCGATTTCACGATGCGCGACATCGATGCGCTGAGCCGGCGCGTGCCGCAGCTGTGCAAGGTGGCGCCGAACGCGCAGAAGTACCACATCGAGGACGTGCATCGCGCCGGCGGGATCATGGCGATCCTCGGCGAACTCGCACGTGGCGGCTTGCTGCACACCGACGTCGCCACCGTGCATGCGCCGACATTGGGCGAAGCCATCGCAAAATGGGACATCGCCACCGTCGACGACGAAGCGATCCAGACGTTCTACAAGGCGGGGCCTGCAGGTATCCCGACCCAGGTCGCCTTCAGCCAGGCCACGCGCTGGCCATCGCTCGACGACGACCGCGCCGAAGGCTGCATCCGCAGCGTCGAACATGCGTATTCGAAGGAAGGCGGGCTCGCGGTCCTGCACGGGAACATCGCGCTGGACGGCTGCGTGGTGAAGACCGCCGGCGTCGATGAGTCGATCCACGTGTTCGAAGGCCACGCGCGCGTGTACGAAAGCCAGGACGCGGCGGTGAAGGGCATCCTCGACGACGAAGTGCGGGCGGGCGACATCGTGGTGATCCGCTACGAAGGCCCGAAGGGCGGGCCGGGCATGCAGGAGATGCTGTACCCGACCAGCTACCTGAAATCGAAAGGCCTCGGCAAAACCTGTGCGCTGCTCACCGACGGCCGGTTCTCCGGCGGTACCTCGGGCCTGAGCATCGGCCATGTCTCGCCGGAAGCGGCAGCGGGTGGCGCGATCGGGCTGGTGCGCGATGGCGACCGCATCCGCATCGACATCCCGAATCGCAGCATCGAACTGTTGCTGGCGGACGACGTGCTCGCTGTGCGCCGCGCCGCGCAGGACGCAAATGGCTGGAAGCCCGCGCAGCCGCGCCCGCGCAAGGTCAGCGCCGCGCTGAAGGCCTATGCGTTGCTGGCGACCAGCGCCGACAAGGGCGCGGTGCGCGACAAGGCGCTGCTGGACGCGGTCTGACGCGGCGCCGCGAGCCATCACGAAAGGCACGACTGCCATGCCGCGGTCGTCACTACTGGCGGCGCGATGGGTGGGCTATCGTTCGGGCTGGTCACGAGGCAGGCCCGTCCATGCGTCCCTTGCACATGCTGTTGTCCCTGGCCTTGCTGCTGGCCGCTTGCGCGGCGCCGCCGGCCGCGATCGATGCGGTTGCCGCGGCACCTGCCGGTGCGAAGCCGCAATCCGGCTTCGTGACCGTGCAGGGCACGCATTTCATGCTCGACGGCAGGCAATATCGCTACGCCGGCGCGAACTTCTGGTACGGCGCCTACCTCGCTGCGGCCGATGGCATCGGCGACCGCGCGCGCTTGCGCGCCGAACTCGACCAGTTGAAGGCCGCCGGCATCGACAACCTGCGCGTGCTGGCGATGTCGGAAGCCAGCGGCTTCAAGCGCGCGGTGCGCCCGGCCTTCATGGCCGCGCCGGGGCAGTACGACGAATCGCTGCTGCAAGGCCTGGACTACCTGCTGGTCGAGATGGGCAAGCGCGACATGAAGGCGGTGCTCTACCTCAACAATTTCTGGCAATGGTCGGGCGGCATGTCGCAGTACGTGGCATGGGCGACCGGCGAACCGCTGTCCGATCCGGACGCCAGCGGCGACTGGAACGGCTTCATGCAGCATTCGGCGCGCTTCTATGCGTTGCCGAAGGCGCAGGCGATCTATCGCGATGCGATCCGCTCCGTGATCGGCCGCACCAACGGCATCAGCGGCGTTGCCTACGCGGACGATCCCACGGTGATGTCCTGGCAACTGGCCAACGAACCGCGGCCGGGCAGCCAGGATGGCGGCCGCGCCAACATCGCGGCCTACGACAACTGGATCGACGAGACCGCCGGTTACATCCACCGTCTTGCGCCGAAGCAGTTGGTGAGCACCGGCAGCGAGGGCGCGATGGGCTCGATCGGCGACCTCGACCTGTTCCTGCAGGCGCACAAGAGCCCGAATGTCGATTACCTGACCTTCCACCTGTGGCCGTCGAACTGGAGCTGGATCGACCACAAGGATCCGGCGGCGCGGCTCGAGTCCGGGCTGAAATCCTCGCTCGACTACATCGACCGCCACATCGATGCCGCCGGCAGGCTGGGCAAGCCGATCGTGCTGTCGGAGTTCGGCCTGAACCGCGATGGCGGTTCCTACGATCCCGGCTCGGGCACGATCGCGCGCGACCGCTTCTACCGCGCGATCTACCAGCGCCTGCTGCAACGCATGCAGGCCGGCGACGCCATCGCCGGATCGAATTTCTGGGCCTGGGGCGGGCGCGGGCGCAGCGCCAATGCGGATTTCATGTGGAAGGCCGGCGACCCGTTCACCGGCGATCCGCCGCAGGAAGCGCAGGGCCTGTTTTCCGTGTTCGACAGCGACGCCTCGACCCTGGGCATCGTCGCCGACCACGCGAAAGCCGTGCACGCCCTGCCGCGCTGAGCGCGTTGGTCGCCGCTGTGGTGTAATTCGCGCCGAAGCGGGGGTACCGGGGGCCGAGCTGGCCCGCGGTTGAGACAGACCCTTCGAACCTGATCCGGTTGAGACCGGCGTAGGGAAGCTTCGCAGGCAATGTGGGAGGGGCTTCAGCCCCGAACGCCCCGGCATCGGGGCTGAAGCCCCTCCCACATTCACTCTCCTGCGCCGCCGCTTCGTCCCTGAGCCCTACTGGACGATGCCGATGAATGCCATTCCCAAGCCCGCCGCCGACCTGCTGCAGCAGACCGGACAGCTGTCCGAATCCGTGACCCGGCCGATCCCCGGTTCGCGCAAGATCTTCGTCGAGGGCTCGCGCCCCGACCTGCGGGTGGCGATGCGCGAGATCGCGCAGACCCAGACGCCGACGCTGTTCGGCGGCGAGGCGAATCCGCCGATCACCGTCTACGACCCGTCCGGCCCGTACACCGATCCCGATGCGCGCATCGACCTGGCGGTCGGCCTGCCGGCGTTGCGCGCGAAGTGGATCGAGGAGCGCGGCGATACCGAATTGCTGCCGAAGCTCAGTTCCGAGTTCGGCCGCGCGCGCGAAACGAATCCGAAGCTGGATGCGGTCCGCTTTCCCAACCGCACGCTGCCGCGCGTGGCCAGGGCCGGCGCCAACGTCAGCCAGATGCATTACGCGCGCAAGGGCATCATCACCCCCGAGATGGAATACGTCGCGATCCGCGAGAACCAGCGCCTGGACGCGGTGCGCGATGCGCTGCTGCTGAAGCAGCATCCCGGCGAAGCCTTCGGCGCCAGCATCCAGAAGTTCATCACCCCCGAATTCGTCCGCGACGAGATCGCCCGCGGCCGCGCGATCCTGCCGAACAACATCAACCACCCGGAAAGCGAGCCGATGATCATCGGCCGCAACTTCCTGACCAAGATCAACGCCAACATCGGCAACAGCGCTGTTTCGTCGGGTATCGCGGAAGAAGTGGAGAAGCTGGTGTGGTCGATCCGCTGGGGCGGCGACACGGTGATGGACCTGTCCACTGGCAAGCACATCCACGAAACCCGCGAATGGATCATCCGCAATTCGCCGGTGCCGATCGGCACGGTGCCGATCTACCAGGCGCTGGAGAAGGTCGATGGCCGCGCCGAGGAACTGACGTGGGAGATCTTCCGCGACACCCTGATCGAGCAGGCGGAGCAGGGCGTTGACTACTTCACCATCCACGCCGGCGTGCTGCTGCGCCATGTGCCGCTGACCGCCAAGCGCGTCACCGGCATCGTCTCGCGCGGCGGTTCGATCATGGCCAAGTGGTGCCTGGCGCACCACAAGGAGAACTTCCTCTACACCCACTTCGAGGACATCTGCGAAATCATGAAGGCCTACGACGTGGCCTTCTCGCTGGGCGATGGCCTGCGTCCTGGCTGCATCGCCGACGCCAACGACGCCGCGCAGTTCGGCGAGCTGGAGGCGCTGGGCGAACTCACCAAGATCGCCTGGAAGCACGACGTGCAGACCATGATCGAAGGCCCCGGCCACGTGCCGATGCAGATGATCAAGGAGAACATGGACAAGCAGCTGGCCGAGTGCGGCGAAGCGCCGTTCTACACGCTGGGCCCGCTGACCACCGACATCGCGCCGGGCTACGACCACATCACCAGCGCCATCGGTGCGGCGATGATCGGCTGGTTCGGCACCGCGATGCTGTGCTACGTGACGCCGAAGGAACACCTGGGCCTGCCCAACCGCGAGGACGTGCGCGACGGCATCATGGCCTACAAGATCGCCGCGCATGCCGCGGACCTGGCGAAGGGCCATCCGGGCGCGCAGGTGCGCGACAACGCCTTGAGCAAGGCGCGCTTCGAGTTCCGCTGGCAAGACCAGTTCCACCTCGGCCTGGACCCGGAGAAGGCCAAGTCCTTCCACGACGAGACCCTGCCGAAGGACGCGCACAAGGTCGCGCATTTCTGCTCGATGTGCGGCCCGCATTTCTGCTCGATGAAGATCACCCAGGACGTGCGCGACTATGCCGCCGAGCACGGCGTCGACGAAGCCGCGGCGCTGCAGGCGGGCATGGCGGAAAAATCCGCGCAGTTCCGCGAGCAGGGCGCCGAGGTCTACCGGGAGGCATGAGCATGACCCGCAAGGGCGAGGCGGTGAAGACCGGGATCACCTTCGGCAGCGCGCTGGCGATGGTGATCTCGTGGTCGGCCAACAAGTCGCTGCTGTGGGCGATCGTGCATGGCCTGCTGTCGTGGCTGTACGTGCTCTACTACGCGCTGAGGTACCACTTCAAGCTGGTGGTGTTCTGAGATGGAAGCCTCCGCGCAACTGCATCTGTGGGGCAAGATCGCGCGGCGGCATCCGTCCGCCTTCCTGCTTGCGGCGCAATTGCTGAGCCTGCTGGCCTATCCGCTGATCGACGGCGGCACCAGCGGCCGCCTGCTGTTCGGCGCGGTGGTGCTGGTGGTGGTGCCGCTGGCGTTGTGGGTGGTGATGCGCAGCCCGTTGATGAACTGGATCGGCTGGTTGCTGGCGATCCCGGCGATGGCGATGACCGTGTTCGGCGTGGTGTTCGAACACCAGGCGCTGCTGCCGATTTCGGCGATGCTGGAGGCGGCGCTGTACTTCTATGCGGCCGGCGGCCTGATCATCTACATGATGCGCGACCACGAGGTCACCGGCGACGAACTGTTCGCCGCCGCGGCGACCTTCACCCTGCTCGCGTGGGGCTTCGCCTACGCCTATTTCGTCTGCCAGGCCTGGTATCCGGGCAGCTTCACCGGCTTCGAGCCGGAACGGCCGCGGACCTGGATGGAATTGCTGTTCTACAGCTTCAGCAACCTGTCGGCGACCGGCCTCGGCGACGTGTTGCCGGTCGGCCCGCCGGCGCGCGTGCTGACCATGCTCGAGCAATTCGCCGGGGTCGGCTACATCGCCACCGTGGTGTCGCGCCTGATCGGGCTGACCATCGTGCGCAAGGAGCGTGGCTGAGCGCGCGCCGTTGGCGGCTGGCGCATCAGGGCAGTTCGCGCATCGTCTTGCGCACGCTTGCCGCCAAGGCGATGAGCGGGGGCGACGGATCGCCATCGACCATGTAGCCGAGCGCCTGCAGGAAATTCTCGAGGTTGGCGCGGCGCGTCCACCATGCCGCCTGCCGGTCGCCGCCAGGCAATGGTCCCAGCGTGGACGCCAGTCCCGACAGCCAGGCATCCAGCGCCGCTTGTTCGAGGTCGCCGCGCGCCGCCGCGTAGGCCACCGGCCGCGCGAGCCGGGTCGCTTCGCCGAACGCGTAGGCATGGCCATCGGCGGGCATCACCTGCGCGCCCACCGCGGCCAGCAACGGCATCAGTTGCGATGGCGGCAGCGCCTTGTTCAAGGCCAGCTGCAGCGCCCAGTCCGCGCCATGCGCCACGCCATGGCGCCAGCCTTCGCCATCGACGTAACCGCGGTAGTCGCGCACCGATTGCAGGTATGCCGCGGCCGACGCCGCCATTCGCGCGCGTTCGTCCGTCGTCATCCATGGCTGCACGCGGTCGGTGCGCGTGACCTCGGACAGCACCAAGGCGGCGAAGGGCTTGCGGTAACCCTCCGCATCCGCGCCTGCGAGCTGTCCCAGCAACTTGCGCTGGAGCGAGCGCAATGCGGCGGCGTCGAGTTGCTTGCCGCGCATCCAGGTCGACAGCGCCTCGAAGGCGATGCCGTCGCGCAGCTGCGGATCGGCATCGCCGAGGCAATCGACCAATGCGTACGCGCGCCGGTTGCGGTCGGCGGCATCGGCCATGGCGAAGCCCGAGGCCTTCCACTGCGCGAGCGCGGTGGGCGTTTCATGCGCCAGCGCGCAGCGCGCCTGCGCCGCCACTGGCGACGACAGGCATGCGCAGGCGAAAAGAAGTCCGAGGGGTAGCCGGATTCGCTGGGCCATGGCGACGGAGCCTGTTGCGGAACGTGGAGTCTAGTCGCCGCCGCCGGCATTCGCCTGCCAGCCCGCTTGATCGACATTGGCGGGCTTGTCCGCGGCGCGCACGCGCGCAGGCATGCATCGATGCGCTCGCGTTAAGGAGATGCAAAAGCGCCAAAGTCGGTCAATGCGCACGGCAACCTGGATCAATCGCCGCCGGGCATGTCGGGGGCATCGTGTGCGGTAACTGCCGCGAAGCGCAGGACTCAACGATGGGGACCAGGATGAAACGCAAACTATTGACCACGGCCGTCTGCCTCGCGCTGGCCATTCCCTGCGCGCCGGGCGTGGCGCTGGCGCAGGAGGCGGCGACCGCCACCCCGCAACAGCAGGATGCCGGGGACCAGGAGCGGAACCGCGATGCGAAGGACCTAGATACCGTGGTCGTCACCGGCTCGCGCATCCCGCGCGCGGTGCAGGAAACCGCCGCCCCGACCTTCAGCATCACCGCCGAGGAGATCCAGAAGCAGGGCTTCCGCAACGTGTCCGACGTGCTGCGCGCGCAACCGCTGGCGACCGGCGCGGTGCAGGACAACCAATCCGCCGGCGGCGGCAGCTTCACCGCGGAAGCGACCACGATCAGCCTGCTGGGGCTGGATCCCAGCTTCACCCTGATCCTGATGGACGGCCGTCCGCTGGCGGATTTCCCGCTGCTGTACAACGGCCAGAGCAACTTCACCGACCTGTCCAGCATCCCGGTGGCGATGATCGAGCGGATCGACATCCTGCCCGGCAACCAGAGCTCGATCTACGGTTCGGCGGCGATCGCCGGCGTGGTCAACATCATCCTCAAGAAGTACCTCGAGGGCGTGCAGCTCGACCTGCGCGCCGGCGGCTACACCGAGGGCGGCGGCGGCAACGAACGCCTGCAGCTGACCGGCGGGAACCGCTTCGGCGACCTCGATGTGACCTGGGGCCTGCAGTACGGCCACCAGGACCCGATCTACCTGCGCCAGCGCGGCTACACCGACAGCACCGACGACAACCCGAACCCGGCGTTCCGCTACGGCAGCCGCATCGCGATCATCCTCGACGGCTTCACCGGCCAGTACAACGATCCCGGCAACGGCTGCGATGCGTTCTCGCAACTCTACGGCGGCACCGTCATCAAGGACTTCAGGCCCGGCCGCGGCAATTTCTGCGGCAGCCGCGAACAGCCCGCCTTCATCTCCATCCTCAACGAAGAGCAGGGCACCGCGGGCTACCTGAGCGGGAATTTCGCCCTGAGCGACAACGCCGACCTGTACGCCACCCTGCTCGTCAGCCGCAACAAGGTGACGGTGGATACCGGCTCGCGCTTCTGGATCCCCAACTACAACGCCGGCACCGGCGGCTACATCTGGAACAGCGCCGAGCAGACCCTGGAAACCTTCCAGCGCATCTTCGCGCCCGAGGAGCAAGGCCGCGACGGCGGGTTCTACGATTCCAACTCGATGTCCTACAGCGCCGCGCTGGGCATCAAGGGCGCGCTGGGCGACAGCGACTGGAGCTACGACGCCTACTACAGCCGCTCCGGCTTCAAGGTCACCTCCGACCAGTGGTGGCCGCTGGTGGATGCGATGGACCAGTTCTTCCAGAACCAGTTCCTGGGCCCGCAACTGGGCACCTACTACGGCTACCCGGTGTACGAGCCGAACAAGGCGGCGTTCTACCAGCCGATCACCCCCGACCAGTTCCGCGGCTTCTCCGACATCATCCACAACGTGTCCAGGACCTGGACGCAGAACCTCAACGCGCAGCTGGTCAACGCCAACCTGTTCCAGCTGCCGGCGGGTCCGGTGGGCATGGCGGCGGTGGTGCAGGCCGGCAACCAGTTCTGGGACAACCCGGTCGACCCGCGGGTGAGCGGCACCGGTTTCTTCGGCATCAACGGCACCAGCGGCCAGGGCAAGCGCGAGAACTGGGCCGCGGGCGTCGAGTTCTCGGTGCCGGTGTTCAGCAAGCTCAATGCCAACCTGTCGGCGCGTTACGACCGTTACCGCAATGTCGGCGGCGGCAGCGATGCCAAGCCCACCTACAAGCTGGGCCTGGAATTCCGGCCGGTCGACACCTTGCTGCTGCGCGGCAACTACGGCACCGCCTTCCGTGCGCCGGACATGGGCTACACCTTCACCGGCTCGAACGGGTTCTTCACCACCCAGACCGACTTCTACAAGTGCGAGATCGATCCCGCCAACTGCGCGGCGCGCTACACCGGCCTTTCGATCGAGGGCCTGCAGACCGGCAATCCGAACCTGACCTCGATCAACGCGAAGTCGTTCGGCTACGGTTTCGTGTGGTCGCCGAGCCGGAAGTTCGACCTGCACGCCGATTACTACAACGTCTACCTGAGCGACAAGGTGGTGCCGCAATCCACCACCCGGATCCTGTTCGAGGAGAACGAATGCCGCCAGGGCCGGCTGGAAGCCGGTTCGCAGACCTGCATCGACGCGCTGGCGGCGGTGACCCGCGGTCCGGTCAACGCCGGCAGCCCGCTGCTCAGCGAAACCCTCAACAAGATCACGGTGAAGCCGATCAACATCGCCGAGGAGCGCGTCAGCGGCATCACCGCCGGCGGCAACTTCCGCAGCGAAGGCAGGTACGGGCGCTTCAACCTCGGGCTGGAATACAACCTGACCCTGGACCACAAGGCCCGCACCTACCCGAACGATCCGGTGACCGACTATTTCGCCGATGGCCAGGCGCTGACCGCCGAATTCAAGAGCATCGTCAGCGGCGATGCCGGCTGGGAAATCGGTCGCTTCGCCGCCAACGTGCACGGCATCCGCTACGGCTCGCTGCCGAACTACGCGCGCCAGTTCAGCACCACCACCAACGGCATCGCGCCGGGCCGGGTGCGGCCGTGGATGGTCTACAACACCACCTTCGACTTCAAGGTGAGCGACCGCAGCAAGCTCAGCCTGATTGTCAACAACGTGCTGAATTCCCGGCCGCCGAACGACCCGAGCTGGGACGGGTCGCAGGGTTTCGCCCCGCCGTTCTACAACGTGTTCGCGTACAACGGCTACGGCCGCTCCTACTGGCTGGAGTACAAGATCGATTTCGGCCAGAAGCTCTGAACGCGCATGTCGCAGCAGGCAAGGGCCGGCGCAAGCCGGCCCTTGCGTTGCGCGGGGTGGGTCGGTAGCTCAGGCGTCGAGCAGCGCGCGCAACGGTTCGAGCCGCTCGGCGTAGCGCCGCCATTCGCCGATCCCGCGCGCATGGATCGGTTCGCGCACCTGCGCGCTGCTGAGGGTGGACACGCTGCTGCGGTTGCGGGTGTGGTCCAGGCAATCCGCCTCGAACGGCAGGCCGCAGAAATCCAGCACGCGGCGGCAGCTGGCCTCGGGTTCGCGCACCAGCTCGGCATACGGCACGTCGAGCACGAAGCCGGGATGGACGCGATGCCAATGCGCCATCAGCTTGCGATACAGGCCGTGATGCTGCGCAAGCGCGGCGAAATCGTACGAGTAGGCGTAGGCATCGCCGAACAGCGCGCGCCAGTTGGAGAAGCACACGTCCATCGGATCGCGCACCAGGTGCAGCACCTTCGCCCGCGGCAGGGCGCGGCGGATGTGGCCGACCAGCATCCAGTTCGGCGGCAGCTTGTCGACATAGTGGCGACGACCTTGCGCGCGCCATTGGGTCTGCCGCAGGTAGCGCCGGCCGAGTTCGGCGAAATCCAGCGTGCCGGTGGCGGCGAGCAGTGCGTCATCGAGCAGCGCATGGCCGTGCAGGTCGGCCGTCCAGCGCAGCTGCTTCGGCAAGTCAGTGAGTTCGCCAGTGGAGGCGACCTGCGGATGCGTACCGAGGATGCGTTCGAGCAGGGTGGTGCCGGAACGCGGCAGGCCGACGATGAAAATCGGCATCGGACCATCGTGGTCATCGGTACGCGAGTCCGCGTCGGTGTCGAACGTGCGGATCAGTTGCTCGATGAATCGACTTTCGGCGCCTGCATCATGGCGCGTGCGCGAATGCATGATCGCGTTGCCGCGGGCGAGCGCGTCCCAGGCGGCGTCGTGTTCGCCGAGGTCGTCGAGTTCCTCGTACAGCGCGAATTCGAACGCGGCATGGTCCTCGCTGCCGGGCGCGACCTGCGCCAATCGCGCACGGATGAAACCGACGTGGTTGGACTGCGTGGTCTGCTTGCGGATGCGCGCCAGCGACAGCGAGGCGCGGCCGAAGGTCGGGCCCATGCGCAGGCAGGCTTCCATCGACGCCTCCGCTTCGGCGATGCGGCCGTTGAACTGCAATTGCAGCGCCAGGAAATAACGGAAATCCGGCGAGTCCATCCCCGCATCGCGCGCATGCTGCATGCAGCGCAGCGCCTGCGGATTCAGCCCGAGTCCCTGGTAAAGGTGGCCCAGCGCGAGTTGTTGCGACGCATCCCGCGATTGCGCCAGCGCCGGATGCCGCATGCAATCCAGGGCGGCATTGGTTTCGCCGACGCTGCGCAGGCCGTGGGCGATGCGCAGGATGAAGTTCGGATCCGGCGGCAAGGCATCGGCGGCGCGCGACAGCTGCATGCAGGCATCTCGCAGGCGATCTTGCGCCAGCAGCACGCTGGCGAGCAGGGCGCGTGCGCCGGCATGGCCCGGCTCGTGTTCGAGCAGCGCCTCGAAGGCCTCGCGCGCGGCCTCCAGCCTGCCGGCGGTCGCGTGTTGCTGGGCCTGCAGCCACAGCGCGTGTCGGTTTCCGTGCATGCCCGTGGAGATTGGCGCGATGCCGCACGCTAGCACGGCCCCGCCGGCAGGAATCGTGCCCACGCATTCCGACAAATTCGGCAAACGGCTGCATGGCTTCGGGTCATACTTCCGTCAGGTGCATCGCGTTTGGATATGCGGGAATGTAGGCATATGCGACATGCCCGGACTTGCAACCAAAACGCGCGTTCGCGAATCCAACCAGGCGGCGCGCTGCGTGCGCGCCGCCGCAATCCGGATCAAGGCATGACCCCCGCATGTTGAACCAGCATGAAAACCTGGTCGTCCCCAAGTCGGATCACCTGAAGGTCGGCGACTGCGTGGTCGACATCGCCCGCCGCGACGTGCAGGCGCCGGGCGCGGAGGCGCCGCGCCGGATCACGGTGAAGGCGCTGCAGGTGCTGCTGGTGCTGGTCGCGCACCGCGGCCAGGTGGTCAGCCGCGAGGCGCTGCTGGAATGGGTGTGGTCCGGCACGCTGCCGGGCGACGACGTGCTGACCCAGGCCGTGACCCAGCTGCGCAAGGCGTTCGGCGACGAACGCGATGCGCCGCGCTACCTGGAGACCATCGCCAAGGGCGGCTATCGCCTGCTGGCCGATGTCGCCTGGTTGCCGACGCGCCGCGCCGGCGAAGTGCCGATGACCGGGTTCGATCCGCAAGCGCAGGCGGCGGCAGCGGATGCCCCGGCGGCGATGGACGAAGCAGGTGGCGTCGCGCCCGCGGCCATCGTGCCGGCCGCGCCGTCGCGTCGGGCCGGCATGAAGGCCATGGCGCTGGCCGCGGCCGCCTGCCTGGCGCTGCTGGCGGTGTTCGCCGGCTTCGCCTGGCGCGGCGCGCGCTCCCCATCCGCACCCGCGAGGCCTGCGCTGCCGAATGCGGCCGGCGCGCAGGTGCCGGCGATGGCGTTCAGCGTGGTGGCCTCGCAGACCGGGCTCGAGACCATGCCCAGCCTGTCCCCGGACGGCAGCCAGCTGGCCTATGCGATGAGCCCGGCGCCGAAGGGCGACGAGGCGTTGTCCGGGGAGTCCCCCGGCAAGGCGATCTACGTGCAGACCACCGCGGCGGTGGCGCCGCGTCGCCTGACCGAGCCGCCGTCCGGGATGCGCGACAGTGCGCCGCACTGGTCGCCGGACGGTCGCCAGATCCTGTTCCTGCGCGCCAGCGAGCGCGGCAGTTGCGACCTGCTGGTGGTCGCGGCCAGCGGCGGCACGCCATGGCAGGCCGGCCCCTGCCTGTTGCAATCCACCGGCGTGTACGACTGGTTGCCCGACGGCAGCGGCATCATCGCCGGCGGCATGCAGGACGAGCGCGCCACCGAGGTGCGCCTGCACATCCTGTCGCTGAAGACGGGCGAATGGCGCCCACTGGCGTACAAGGCCAATCCGGGCGACGTCGACATCGATCCGCACGTCTCGCCGGACGGCAAGTGGATCGTGTTCCGCCGCAACATCAGCAATTCCGATTTCTGGCGGGTGCCGCTGGCGGGCGGCACGCCCGAACGCCTGACCCACCTGCAGGGCAATGTGTGGGGTTGGGATTTCATGCCCGACGGCAAGTCCATCGTGTTTTCCTACCTGCGCAACGGCGCCGGCCTGTACCGCTTCGATTTCGCCAGCAGGCAGGTCACTGCACTCGGCATCGACAGCGGGCAACATCCCGACATCGCCGCGCGCGCGCCGGTGATGGCGTTCGAGATCAGCGACCAGCAGACCGGCCTGTTCCGCCGCGCGTCGCCGCTCGATCCCAAGTCCGCGCCGGCGCGGCGCCTGTTCGAATCCTCGGGCAGCGACCTGATGCCGAGCGTCTCGCCGGACGGCACGCGCATCGCCTTCTATTCGGACCGTACGCGCGAACTGCGGCTGTGGTTCGGCAATGCCGACGGTTCCGGCTCGCCGGCGCTGGTGGAGGACTACGTGCCGATCCAGCGCCAACCGGTACGCTGGATGGAGGATGGCAACACCGTGCTGTCGATCGGCTACGCACCGACCGATGCGGGTGCGAGCGCGGTGCCGGCGTTGTTCGCCATCGACCTGCGCAGCGGCCGCGTGCGCAAGCAGGCGCTGCCGGCCGGATTGGTGCCGGTCAGCCTGTCGTTGCTGCCGCGGCAGCGCGTGCTGCTGGTCGCCGACATGGGCGATGGCCGCCTGTCGCTGCGCTTGCTGGATGCCGGCGCGACGCCGTGGCGCGAGCTGGCCCGCCGCGATGGCGTGGGCGAGGCGCGCTACGACCCGGCCAGCGATGCCGTCTGGTACGTGCGCACCGACGTCCCCGGCCTGTGGCGCACCGATGCCGCGCTGGCCACGCAGGCCAACGTGGATCGCGAGCAGCCGTGGGTGTACTGGATGCGGATGTGGATGCTCGCGCAGGGCAAGCCGTATTCGGTGCAGCCCGGCGCGGGCTGCGCGATGGCGCTGCGGCCCATGCCTGGAAGCACCCCGGCCTATTGCATGGAACGCGAACTGCGCTACGCCAACGGCGAGCCGGTGCTCACCCGCGATGCCGGCTGGCTGTATTTCTCGGCGTCGGTGCGGCCCGAAAACATCGACATCGGCACCGTCAGGCTGGATTGATCTCGCGCGCAAGCGATTGATTCGCAAGCATTCGTGAATCTTTCGCTGAAATTTCGGAGGAATTTCCGGCAGACCTGACACGGATTGCGGACAACACCGGCAACCCCCACGGGATGAGGCCGGCATCATGAGCGCGATCCTGCAACGACACGATTTCCGAACCAATCCAGCCACTGTTCCCGCCGCATGGCAGGCGGCGACGCCGCGGCTGACCGCGGCATCGCGTTCCGAATTCCTCACCCTCGGCGACCATGCGGCGGTGGTCTGGCTGGTGGTGCGCGGCCAGGCCCAGGTGATGGCGCAGGAAGGCCGCTTCCAGCTGGAAGCCGGCGACTGGATCGCGCTCGACCGCGAATCCGATCCCAGCCTGCAGGTGCTGCGTTCCGGCCTGGTGCTCGGGGTGTCGTTGCCGGCTTCGATGGTGGCGGCGCTGGGCGTGTCCGCGCACAACTCGGTGCTGACCCTGGGTCGCGGCCGGCTGTCGCACCGCGAATGCTGGGATGCGCTGGCCCTGTGGCGCCGGCATGGTGCGTTCGGCCCCGCCGGCGAACCGCGCGACCGCCACATCCGCGAATGCAGCGCGGTGTTCGCCTTCCTCGCCTCGGTGCAGCGCGACGCGATGGCCGGGGTAGGGTCCTGCCCCGGGCATTCGCTGCGCCGCAAGCGCCAGGTGTTCATGCGCATGCAGCGCGCATGGTTGCGCCTGCAGGGCAATCCCGACCGGGTGCTGCGGATCCAGGACCTGGCGCGCGGCAGCAACTTCTCGCTCTGGTATTTCACCAAGGTGTTCAGCGCGGTGTACGGCATCGGGCCGCAGCAGTTCGGCGTGCAGGTGCGGCTGGAGCAGGCCCGCGACCTGCTGTGCCAACCGGCGCTGTCGATCAATGAAGTCGCGGCGGCCTGCGGCTTCGAGAACGCCTGCAGTTTCGCCCGCACCTTCCGCAGCCACTACCACGTCACTGCCACGGTCTACCGGCAGCAGCTGCCGCTGGCGGCCGCCGTGGCCTGAATCCCATTCCCATGCATGCACCGAGGGTGCGAGGAGGCAGCTTGGCGCACTACAAATACGATGCCGAAACCAAGGCGCGCGCGGTCCGCCGGGTGGTGCGCGACGGCCGCAGCGTGAGCGATGCCGCGCGCGAATGCGGCGTCAGCGAAGGCTCGCTGTTCTTCTGGCTGCGCCGCTACCGGCAGCTGGCCGCGAACCAGCAGCGCCTCAGCAGCCTCAGCCGCGACCTGCACGAACTCGAGGAGCGCGTGCGCGCGGCGGAACGGCAATTGCAGCTGCGCGACCTGCATGCATCCAACGCGGAACGGTTGCTGCATGGCGATGTCGACGAAGCGCCGCCACGCTCGCTGGTCGCCTACCTGCGGCTCAAGACCGCTTGAGCCCGGCCGGCCGCGTTCGCGGGCGGCATCGGCACAAGGATTCCGGCCAAGCATTCCGTGCGGATCGGAACAGGAATGCGCCAATGTCGGACAAGGGCGCGGGCGATGCCCGGCACTATCGTTCCGATGCGGTTAACGCATTTCTAACCACATCGGAGAACACTCATGCACAACAGGTCACAACGGGCCGCACCACTGGCCGTGGCCATCATGCTGGCGTTGTCGGCGACGACGCAGGCACAGGACAACCAGCAAGGATCGGGGGTCAAGGAGCTCGACAAGATCGTCGTCACCGGCTCCAACATCCCGCGCGCCGACAGCGAAACCGCATCGCCGGTGCAGGTGATCACCGCGGCGGAGATCGAACGCACCGGCAAGCAGACGGTGGGCGAATACCTGCAGACGCTGACCGCGAACGGCCAGGGTTCGATCCCGAAGAGCTTCGGCAGCGGCTTCGCCTCCGGCGGTTCCGGCGTGTCGCTGCGTGGCCTCGGCGCGGGTTCGACCCTGGTCCTGCTCAACGGCCGCCGGCTGGCGCCGCATGGCCTGGCCGACGATGGCCAGAAGGTGTTCACCGACCTCAGCACGATCCCCACCGAAGCGGTGCAGACCATCGAAGTGCTGAAGGACGGCGCCTCGGCGATCTACGGTTCCGACGCGATCGCCGGCGTGGTCAACATCATCCTCAAGGCCAATTACCAGGGCTTCGCCGCGCGCGCCAGTTACGGCATCTCCGGCGACAACGACATGGCCAACCGCAAGGTCTCGGCGATCGCCGGCTTCGGCGACCTGGCCGATGGCGCCAACGTGTTCTTCACCATGGAAGTGGGCAACAACGACGGCACGCTGATGTCCTCGCGGCGCAACCGCGAATGGATCGGCACCAGCGACCTGCGCCCCTGGGGTTATTCGGTCGAGGGCAGCCCGACGCTGGGCGGCAGCATCCAGAGCGGGGGCACCGTCGGCACCAACAGCCCGGTGGTGAACCTGCGCCGCAACGACGGCACGTACTTCTCGCTGCCGGGATGCAGCGCAGTGTCCGACATCGCCCCGCCGGATCCGGGCGGCGGCTGCCTGTGGGACGTGGCGCCGTGGCGCAGCCTGGTGCCGGACGAGAAATACCTGACCCTGTTCGGCCGCGCCACCGTGCGCATCAACGACAACGCCGAGTTCTACGCGGAAGTCGGTTTCTCCGAGAAGAAGACCCGCTGGCAGGTGCAGCCCGGCGGCGTATCCGGTTCCTGGGGCTTCCCCGGCGGCCCGGTGAACGCCAGCTCCGGGCCGGGGGCGACCGTGCTGGGCCCGAACCACCCGGACAACCCGCTGGGCTATGCCGCGCGTCCGCGTTATGCCACGTTCGACATCGGCCCGCGCGTGACCAACAACAAGAACCAGTTCCAGCGGCTGCTGTTCGGCGTCAACGGCGCCTGGGGCGAGTGGAACTACGATGTCGGCTACCTGCATTCCAGCACCCAGCTGGTCGGCCGCCGCACCGGCTACCTGCGCTACAGCCGCGTGCGCGAAGTGCTGGCCAGCGACAACAATCCGCTGCACGCCTACTGGCGGCTGGGCGACGATGCCCACCTGAACAACCAGGCGATGTACGACTACATCTCGCCCCTGATCCAGGCCGAGGCCACCACCAGCCTGGACATGCTCGACTTCAAGGCCAACCGCACGCTGTGGGACCTGCCCGGCGGGCCGCTGGCGCTGGCCGTGGGCGCCGAGTACCGCACCCAGAAGGTGGAACTGACGCCGCTGACCTATACCGACATCGGCGACATCATCGGCCTGGGCTATTCGGCCTACAAGGGCAGCGAGAAAGTGGGCGTGGCCTTCGCCGAAGTGCTGGCACCGATCGCCGAGTCGATCGAATTGTCCGCGGCATTGCGCGCCGACAGCTACCAGGGCGGCGATACCGCGGTGACGCCGAAGGTGGGGCTGAAATGGACCCCGGTCGAATGGCTCGCCCTGCGCGGGACGTACGGCGAGGGCTTCCGCGCGCCGAACGCGGCGGAATCCGGCGATGGCGGCCTGGCCGCGTTCACCACCGCGCCCGACCCGATCCGCTGCCCCAATGGCGTGCCCGCGCCGAATGGCGGCACCCAGGCCGATTGCAATGCGCCGCTGGCGGTCATCACCTCGCCGAATCCGAACCTCAAGCCGGAAGAATCCAAGTCCTACACCCTGGGCTTCGTGATCAACCCCACGCCCTCCACCTCGATCACCATCGACGCCTGGCAGATCAAGCGCAGCAACGAGATCAACCAGGAAAGCACCGCCGCGGCGATCCGCGCCGGCAACGTCGTGCGCAACGACAACAACCTGCCCGGCATCCCGAACAGCGGCACCCTGCTGGCGGCGCGCGCCAACTACGTCAATTCGGCGTCCAGCACCATGCAGGGCGTCGACTTCGACCTGCGCCAGGAGTTCGACCTCGATGCGATGGGCAAGCTGGCGTTCGACATGCAGTGGAGCCGGATCAACAAGTTCCGCCGCATCGAGGCCGATGGCACCACCTTCGACTACGCCGGCACCCACGGCAATTGCGACATCACCAACTGCGCCGGCACGCCGAAGAACCGCGCCAACGCCGGCCTGACCTGGAGCAAGGACCGATGGAGCGTGAGCGCGGTCGCCAACTACATCGGCGGCTTCGAGAACACCCTGCAGCAAGGCGGGGGATGCGCCACGCAGTTCGCCGATGGCTCGAACGCGCCGAACGGTTGCCGCATCCCGTCGTTCACCTCGGTCGACCTGTCGGGCAAGTGGAAGGTGCTGCCGAAGCTGGAATTGTCGGCGTCGCTGCAGAACGCGTTCGACAAGATCGCCCCGCTGGACCCGACCACCTACGGCGCGGTCAACTACAACCCGATGCACTACAGCGGCGCGGTCGGCCGCTACTTCACGGTCGGGATCCGCTACGAGTTCGACTGATCCGCGTTCACCATGCGCCAACGAAAAACCCCGGCTTCGGCCGGGGTTTTTTCGTGGCGCGGCGACGCAGGGTTCAGAACTTCGGCTTGTCCGCCGAGGCCTCGTAGCGTTCGACCGACTCGATCAGCACCTGGCGCGCCTCGTCGCGGCCGCCCCAGCCGTCGAGCTTGACCCACTTGCCGACTTCGAGATCCTTGTAGTGCTCGAAGAAGTAGCCGATGCGGTCCAGCCAGTGCTTGGGCACGTCGCCGACATCGGCGATGTGGTCGTAGCCGGGGTAGACCTTGCTGATCGGCACCGCGAGGATCTTCTCGTCGCTGCCGGCCTCGTCGACCATGCGCAGCACGCCGACCGGGCGCACCCGGATCACCGAACCGGGGATCAGCGCCAGCGGCATCAGCACCAGCACGTCGGCCGGGTCGCCATCGCCGCACAGGGTGTGCGGCACGTAGCCGTAGTTGCAGGGGTAGCGCATCGGGGTGGACAGCACGCGGTCGACGAAGATCGCGCCTGAGGCCTTGTCGACCTCGTACTTGACCGGCTCGGCGTCCTTCGGGATCTCGATGATGACGTTGAGTTCGTCCGGCGGGTTCTTGCCGGTGGGGACGAGGTCCAGGCCCATGTGCGTGCTCCGTTGCGGTGTGCCCGCGCATCGTACGCGGCGGGCGGTGTGGGGGCGCGCATTCTACCGGAGTGGGCGTCGAGCACGGGCTCCACCGCCGGAAAAGGAAACGGCGGCCGAAGCCGCCGTTCCGGTGACGCATGAGGCTCGGGCTTACTGCGCCGGGCTTTCCGCCGGCGCATCCGCCTTAGGGGTTTCCGGCGTCACGGCGGTGTCGGCGGGCGCGGTTTCGGCTGGCACCGCCGCTGCAGGTGCGGCTTCGACCATGGCTGCCGTTGCCGGTGCCGCGATCGCCGCTGGGGCCTGCGCCGCCGCCTCGCCGCCGGTCGACGAAACCGGCAACAGCGGCACGATCAACAGGGCCACGATGTTGATGATCTTGATCAGCGGGTTCACGGCCGGGCCGGCGGTGTCCTTGTACGGGTCGCCGACGGTGTCGCCGGTGACCGCGGCCTTGTGCGCCTCGGAGCCCTTGCCGCCGAAGTTGCCGTCCTCGATGTACTTCTTGGCGTTGTCCCAGGCGCCGCCGCCGGTGGTCATCGAGATCGCCACGAAGATGCCGGTGACGATGGTGCCGATCAGCAGGCCGCCCAGCGCCTCCGGCCCCAGCAGCAGGCCGACCACGATCGGCACCGCCACCGGCAGCAGCGAGGGCACGATCATTTCCTTGATCGCGGACTTGGTCAGCATGTCCACCGCCTTGTCGTACTGCGGCTTGCCGGTGCCGTCCATGATCCCCTTGATCTCGCGGAACTGGCGGCGCACTTCCTCCACCACCGAACCGGCCGCGCGGCCCACGGCTTCCATCGCCATCGCGCCGAACAGGTACGGGATCAGGCCGCCGATCAGCAGGCCGATGATCACCCGGTGGTCGGACAGGTCGAAGGCGAACTTCATGCCGTTGTTCGCGGCTTCCAGGTTGTGGGTGTAGTCGGCGAACAGCACCAGTGCGGCGAGTGCGGCCGAACCGATCGCGTAACCCTTGGTCACCGCCTTGGTGGTGTTGCCCACCGCATCCAGCGGGTCGGTGATGTTGCGCACTTCCGGCGGCAGTTCCGACATTTCGGCGATGCCGCCGGCGTTGTCGGTGATCGGGCCGTAGGCGTCCAGCGCCACGATCATGCCGGCCATCGACAGCATCGAGGTCGCGGCGATGGCGATGCCGTACAGGCCGCCGTGCAGGTAGGCGAACCAGATCGCCAGGCAGACCGCGATCACCGGCAGCGCGGTGGACTTCATCGACACGCCGAGGCCGGCGATGATGTTGGTGCCGTGGCCGGTGGTCGAGGCCTTGGCCACGTGCTGCACCGGCTTGTACTGGGTGCCGGTGTAGTACTCGGTGATCCACACGATCACCCCGGTCAGCACCAGGCCGATCAGCGCGCAGATGTAGAGGTTCATCGCGCCATGCGCGTTGTCGCCCATCAGCTGGGTGGTGATCGGGTAGAACGCGATCGCCGCCAGCACCGCCGAGATGATCACGCCCTTGTACAGCGCGCCCATGATGTTGGGCTTGTCGCCGCTGACCTTGACGAAGGCCGCGCCGGTGATCGAGGCGAGGATCGACACGCCGCCCAGCACCAGCGGGTACAGCACCGCATTGTGGCCGGCCTCTGCGCCCATCATCCCGCCGAGCAGCATGGTGGCGATCACGGTGACCGCGTAGGTCTCGAACAGGTCGGCGGCCATGCCGGCGCAGTCGCCGACGTTGTCGCCGACGTTGTCGGCGATCACCGCCGGGTTGCGCGGGTCGTCCTCGGGGATGCCGGCCTCGACCTTGCCGACCAGGTCGGCGCCGACATCCGCGCCCTTGGTGAAGATGCCGCCGCCCAGGCGCGCGAAGATCGAGATCAGCGAGGAACCGAAGGCCAGGCCGACCAGCGCATGCAGGTTCTTTTCCTGCGACATGCCCAGCTTCTGCAGCACGAAGTAGTAGCCGGCCACGCCGAGCAGGCCCAGCCCGACCACCAGCATGCCGGTGATCGCGCCGCCCTTGAAGGCGACGTTCATCGCCGGGCCCATGCCGCTGCGCGCGGCTTCGGCGGTGCGCACGTTGGCGCGCACCGAGACGTTCATGCCGATGTAGCCGGCGGCGCCGGACAGCACCGCGCCGATCAGGAAGCCGATCGCGGTATGCCAGCTCAGGAACACCCCGATCAGCACGAACAGCACCACGCCGGCGACGGCGATCGTCGTGTACTGGCGGTTGAGGTAGGCGCGCGCGCCTTCCTGGATGGCGCCGGCGATCTCCTGCATGCGCGGGTTGCCGGCGGGTTGCTTGTTGATCCAGCCCGCGGCCCACAGGCCGTAGGCGATTGCGACGACGGCGCAGACCAGCGCCAGTACCAAACCGTATTGCTCCAGCATGAAACCCCTCCCCGGAGTCTTTCGAAGGAATGAACGGACCTGCATCGATGGCGTGCCCGGGTGGCGGGCAACGCCTCGACTATGGCACAGCCATGCGGCCCGTGGATGCCGCGGCAAGCATGAACCGGGCCATGAACGCGGGGTTCAGCCCAATCGTGCCAGCCTGTCGATGTTTTCGATGATCCGAGGTGCCCCGATGCTGCGACCGCACATGCTTTTCGCCGCCCTGCTCGCCGCGAGCATCCCCGCCATCGCCAGCGAGCCGGCGCCCGAAATCCAGCGCAAGCCAGGCGCGCCGCAGGCGGTCGGCGCGGTGCATACCCTGCGCGTGATCCCGGAAGCCTGCGCGCGCCTGGAAGGCCAGTTCACCGGCGATGCGAAGATGCCTTACAGGTTCGCTGCGGTGCGCACCAGCGAGCGCTGCCAGGCGCGCGCGCGTCTGGTCGATGCTGCCGGCGCGAAAGCCTCCGCCGCCAACGGCTGGGTGTTGAACGACGTGATCCGCGTGCCGAGCGCATCCTGCAAGGCGCAGCAGGCGGTGGTGCGGGTCTGGCGCAAGGACGTGAAAAACACGCCGCCGAAACTGGACGCGCAGGGCCGTTCGCGGATCTACCTGAAGGACGGCCTGGATGCCGCGCGTGCCGGCGACATCAGGCCCGTCCCGGTCTATGCCGCGGCGATGGCGGTCGAGGGCATTGCCTGCAAGTAACCAGGCTCAATCCGGCACGGTCACCCGCTTCAGCTTGCTGCCGGCGCCGGTCTTGATCGACACGGCGGATTTCGCGCAACCGAACCGGCGCGCGACCAGCTCGATCAGCTCCGCATTCGCCTTGCCGTCGACCGGCGGCGATTTCAGTTGCGCCAGCCAGGTGCCGTCCTCCTGTTGCGACAGCGACGACACGCGCGAATTCGGCTTGGCCTTGACCATCAGGATCGGCATGCCGACAGCATCGCATGCAAGGCAGGCAAGGGGTTCGATCGCATGGCGGAACCCGTGATGCGGAGGATGGCGGAATCCCTGCCTGCTCCGGTCGATGCGCGGCCGCCTGGAGTCGCTGGCTCAGTTCACCCGGTGCCGACTGCCCCGGCAGTCGCGAAAACGCCCGGCATCGCCGGGCGTCCGCAGCTGCCGCGCGGCGGCGTGGATCAGTTGCCGACCTTGAGCTTGCCGCCCTTGCCGAGGCCGCCCTGGACTTCCTGCGCCTCGTAGTTGCGCAGCGCGCGCACCAGGTTGTTGTAGGCATCGGCGAAGGCCGCGGCCAGCACCTTGCCTTCCGGGGTGTTGGTATAGCCGCCCAGCGCGCCATAGCCCGAGCCGCCCCAGCCGGCGATGCCGCCGCCGAAGTCGGTCTTGCGCGCCTGCCCCTGCGCGGCGGCGATCTGCACGCCCGAGCGGTTGTCGATCATGGTCAGGATGGTTTCGGCCTTCTTGAACTTCAGGCCGCCGACCACCGCGCCGATCGCGCCCAGCTTGCGCCCGCCGAACGCGCCGAGCATGCCGCCGATGCCGCCGGCATCGCTCTGCGAGAAATTGATGCTGGGGTTCATCGAGTAATCGGCCGCGACCATCTGGCCCTTGCCGAAGTTGCTGCCTTCGCGCAATTCGCCGCTGTCGGCCAGTGCGCGCTCCTGCATCATGTTCTGCATCGCGCGGCCGCGCTCGACCACCACGAAGCAGTTCGATTGCTGGATCATCATCCGGATCAGCGGGATGGTGGAGGGCAGGCGCAGGTCGGAGGTCAGGTAGCGGTACCAGTCGCCGCTCTGTTCCTCGACCACGCCGACCGTGCCGAGCGGTTCGTCGCAGCGTTCCAGCGTCGCCGAGGCGCCTTCCGCATGGCCGCCGGCGGCGGCGCCCTGCGGGCCGGTCTTGTTGCGTTGGGCCAGGGCCGGGCCGCTCAACAGCAGGCAGGCGCCCGCGACCAACAACAGCTTTTTCATCGGTATCCCCTTGGATTGTGTCTTGATGGCTTGAACGTGTGGCTGGCTGGGCCAATGGCCGTGCGCTTCGGGCTCAACCCTGCCAGGCAGGCAGCTTGCGGCGCAGCGCCGCATGCTTGGGGACAACGTAATCCGGCAGCCCATTCCGGCCATAAGGCGGATACGCTTCGCCTTCGATCAACGGTTGCAGATAGCGGCGGGCGGCGGCGGTGATGCCGTGGCCGTCCTTGCGGATGAAACCCTTCGGCATGGTCTTTTCGTGGTTGGCGATGGCCGACAGCGCGGCGATGTCGACATGCCAGCGGTAGGGCGCGTCGGCTTCGCGCACGATCACCGGCATCACCGCGTTCTGCCCGTTGAGCGCGCATTCCACCGCGGCGCGGCCGACCGCCATCGCCTGTTCGAGGTCGGTCTTCGAGGCGATGTGGCGCGCGGAACGCTGCAGGTAATCCGGTAGCGTCCAGTGCACCTTGTAGCCGAGGACATCCTTGACCCGGCCCGCCAGCTGCGAGGCCACCCCGCCCAGCTGGGTATGCCCGAACGCATCCTTGCCGCCGCCGGCATCGGCGACGAACCGGCCATCGGCCGTGCGGATGCCTTCGCTGGCGACCACCACGCAATGGCCGACCCGCTTCACCACGGCGTCGACCCTGGCGAGGAAGTCGGCCTCGTCGTAGGCGCGCTCGGGGAACAGGATGAGGTGCGGCGCATCGTCCTTGCCTGCGCCGGCCAGGCCCGCGGCGGCGGCCAGCCAACCGGCGTGGCGGCCCATCGCCTCGTACACGAACACCTTGGTCGAGGTCTCGGCCATCGCCGCCACGTCCAGCGCGCATTCGCGCACGGAGACCGCGGTGTACTTGGCCGCCGAGCCGAAGCCCGGGCAGCAGTCGGTGACCGCGAGGTCGTTGTCGATGGTCTTGGGCACGCCCACGCAGGTCAGCGGATAGCCGTATTCCGCCGCCAGCTGCGAGACCTTGAGCGCGGTATCGGCCGAATCGTTGCCGCCGTTGTAGAGGAACCAGCGCACGTCGTGGGCCTTGAACACCGCCAGCAGGCGCTCGTACTTGGCCCGGTCGGCGTCGAGCGACTTGAGCTTGAGCCGGCAGCTGCCGAAGGCGCCGCCCGGGGTGTGCGCCAGCGCCTTGACCTGGGCCAGCGGCATCGACGTGGTGTCGATCAATTGCTCGCGCAGGGCGCCGAGGATGCCGTTGCGCGCGGCCAGCACGCGGACCTTCCTGGCCCGGGCGGCCTGGATCACCGCCGAGGCGGAGGCGTTGATGACGGCGGTGACGCCGCCGCTTTGGGCATAGAGCAGGGTGCCTGCGGGCATGGGGGGTCCTTCGGGGCCGGTTCGATCGGGTTTTAGTGCCTGAATTCGGGTCGGGATACGGTAAGCTGGCCGCATTGCGGGCTCAGGCGCAGTCTAGCGCCGCTTCCGCCTGGCGATTCTGGAGCGATTCGATGCGATTGGTTCTGTTGGGCGCGCCCGGCTCCGGCAAGGGCACCCAGGCGGCACGGTTGAAGGAACACCTGCAGGTGCCGCACATCTCCACCGGCGACCTGCTGCGCGCGGAAGTGGCCGCCGGCAGCAAGCTGGGGCTGGAAGCCAAGGAAGTGATGGCGCGCGGCGAGCTGGTCAGCGACGCCATCCTGCTCGGCATGCTGGAAGACCGCTTCTCGCGCCCGGACACCGCCGGCGGCTTCATCCTCGACGGCTACCCGCGCAACCTGGCCCAGGCCGATGCGCTGGATGGCCTGCTCACCCGCATCAGGCAGCCGTTCGATTACGCGGTGCAGCTGGACGTGCCGACCGAGTTGCTGGTCGAGCGCATCGCCGGCCGCGCCAAGGCCGAAGGCCGCGCCGACGACAACCCCGACTCCGTGCGCAAGCGCCTGCAGATCTACGACGATTCCACCGCGCCGGTGATCGACTACTACCGCCAGCACGGCCAGCTCACCGTGGTCGATGGCGTGGGCGAACTGGACGAGGTGTTCACCCGCATCCTCGAGGCGATCCAGAAGGGTCACGACGTCGGCTGAGGCCGGGCGGTAACGGAACGCATGAAACTGCATATCCTCGGCATCGCCGGCACCTTCATGGGCGGCGTCGCCGCGCTGGCGCGCGAACGCGGGCACGCGGTCGAAGGCAGCGACCAGGCGGTGTATCCGCCGATGTCGACCCAGCTCGAACGACTCGGCATCGCGCTGAAGCAGGGCTATTCGCCCGACAACATGTCCGCCGACTGCGACGAGGTCGTGATCGGCAACGCGCTGTCGCGCGGCAATCCGGCGGTCGAGGCGGTGCTCGATGCCGGCCGCAGGTACACCAGCGGCGCGCAATGGCTGAGCGAACAGGTGCTGCCCGGGCGCGACGTGCTGGCGGTGGCCGGCACCCACGGCAAGACCACGACCACGACCATCCTGTCCTTCCTGCTGGACCGCGCCGGCCGCGACCCGGGCTTCCTGATCGGCGGCGTGGCCGAGGACTTCGGCGTGTCCGCGCGCATCGGCACGGGCCGCGAATTCGTGGTCGAGGCCGACGAATACGACACCGCCTTCTTCGACAAGCGCAGCAAGTTCGTCCACTACCGGCCGCTGGTCGCGATCCTCAACAACCTGGAATACGACCACGCCGACATCTTCCCGGACGTGGCGGCGATCCAGCGCCAGTTCCATCATCTCGTCCGCACCGTGCCGCGGCGGGGCCGGCTGGTCGTCAATGGCCACGACGAGCGCCTGCGCGAAGTGCTGGCGATGGGCTGCTGGACGCCGGTGGAGCGCTTCGGCTTCGATGCCGGCTTCGAGTGGAGCGCGCGCAAGCTGCGCGAGGACGGCAGCGCGTTCGCGGTATCGCATCGCGGCGTCGAGCTCGGCAGCGTCGAATGGCCGATGCTCGGCGACCACAACGTGCTCAACGGGCTGGCGGCGCTCGCCGCCTGCAATGCGGTCGGCGTCGATGTCGCCGCGCTGATCCCCGCGCTGGCGCACTTCAGCAGCGTGAAGCGGCGGATGGAAGTGATCGGCGAACACGCCGGCATCACGATCTACGACGACTTCGCCCACCACCCGACCGCGATCCGGACCACGCTTGCTGGGCTGCGCGCCAAGGTCGGCGATGCGCGGATCGTGGTGGCGATGGAGCCGCGCAGCAATTCGATGCGCCTGGGCGCGCATGCCGATGCGCTGGCGCCGTCGCTGGATATCGCCGATGCGGTGGTGTTCCTCGCCCGCCCGGAATTGCCGTGGGATGCGGACAAGGTGATCGCCGCGATCCGCGGCGATGCGCTGGCAGTGGCGGATGCCGATGCGCTGATCGCGCGCCTGCGCGAACGCGCGCGCGCCGGCGACCACGTGGTGTTCATGTCCAACGGCGGTTTCGACGGCGCGCCGCGGCGCTTCCTCGCCGCACTCCGCGATGCCTGAAGCGGCCGCGTCGTTGCCGTTGTTCCCGCTGCACGCGGTACTGGTGCCGGGTGCGGCGCTGGACCTGCGGATTTTCGAGCGCCGCTACCTCGACATGGTGCGCGACTGCGGTCGCGCCGGCGGCGGCTTCGGCGTCTGCCTGATCCTCGATGGCGATGAAGCCGGCACGCCGGCCACGCCCGCGGCGTTCGGCACCGAGGCGCTGATCGAGGATTTCGACACCACGCTGGACGGGCTGCTCTCGTTGCGCGTGCGTGGCCGCCGTCGCTTCCACGTGCTGCGCACCCGGGTGCGCGATACCGGCCTGGTGGTCGCCGACGTCGCATGGCGCGAGGACGATCCCGGTGCATCGCCGCGGTTGCGCCCGGAACACGCGCTGCTGGCGGAACTGCTGCGGCGGATGCTGGAGCAGGCCGGCGGCGCGGATCCGGCGCCGCCGCTGTTCGAGGATGCGGCCTGGGTCGGCTGGCGGCTGGCGGAACTTCTGCCGCTGTCGATGCCGCAACGGCAGGCGCTGTTGCAACTCGACGATCCGCACGTGCGCCTGCAGCAACTGCTCGACGGCATCGCCGAAAACGACTGACGCGGTCAGTCCGGGCCGACCCGGGCCTGCAACAGGCGTTCGCCCTCGCCGCTGCTGCCGGCGAGCGTGCGCAGGTCGGCGGGCAGGGCATGGTCGTGCGGTTCCGGTTGCCACAGGGTCAGCAGGCGCAGCTGCCTGCGCGCCTGCATGTGTTCGTAGCGACCGACCCAGAGCGGCATGCCGCTGGCCAGGCGCACGGGCGCGGGCCAGATCCGCAGCACTTCGATGCGGTCGGCGCGCGCGCCTGCACGGCGCAGCAGCAGGCGTTCGGGGTGGCCATCCAGCGCCAGCGGCAGCACCGGTTGTTGCGCCGGCCCGTGCGAGTCGTCGAGTACGCCCAGCACCGCGATCCAGTCCGCCGGCGCCTGCACGCTCCAGCCGGCAGCGCGCAGGCGCCGTTCCAGCAGGCTGAGGTCGCCGCGCGCCTGCAGGTCGAAATGGCGCGCCTCGCCGAGGCCTTGCCGCCACCACTGCCCATCGTCGAGCACGCGCTCCGGCGGCGGCGGTTCGAATTGCGCCAGGGTCGCTTGCGTGCTGCGCGGCGCATGCCAGGCCAGCGCCAGCGCGAAGCAGCCGTAGAACGCCGCGACCAGCGGGCGGATCAGGAACGAACGCGTGCTGTGGCGGCGATAGGCGATGCCGAGCACCAGCACCCAGACCACGCCCAGCAACATGCCGGCGATCACGTCGCTCAGCCAGTGCGCGCCCAGGTACAGCCGCGCGAATGCGACCAGCGCGGTGGCGACGCCGGCCACGAGATAGGGCCACACGCGCTGCCGGCCGGGGAATTCGCGCGCGACCAGCACCGCGAAGAAACCGAACACCACCGTGGTCATGGTCACCGCGATCGACGGGAAACCGAAGCCCGCCGCGGCGGTCGACGGGCGCGGCATGTCCACCAGCGCGCCCAGCCCGACCGTGATCAACAGGCCCACCGCGATCGCCGCCAGCCAGTGCGCCGCCGCCATCCAGCGCTTGCGCCATGCGAGCCAGGCCAGGGCCGCCAGCGAGCCGGCGCCGAGCGCGGGCGCGCTGCCGATCGCCGCCAGCGCGGCCATGGTGCGGTCGGCCAATGGATTGCGCAGGGAGAACATCACCGCCTGCACGTCGCGGTCGAACAGCAGCGGTTCTCCGCGCACCAGCAGCCAGGCGGTGAACCCGGCCCACAACCAGGCCGCCGCGAACAGGCAGGTCGCCAGCACCGCCAGCGAGGCCGACTCCGGCCGGCGCGGATCGATCAGCGCGGCGGCATAGCGGCCGAGGCGCGGATGCGCGCGCGTCCACAGCAAGGCGCGCGCGAGCAGGTTGTCGGCATGCGCGGCGAACCAGCGCCAGGTGTACAGCACCAGCGCCCACACCAGCGCCAGCGCGGCGAACAGGCCGAGCAGCACCAGCGCCAGCTTGTCGGCGACCGCGGCCACCGCATCGTAGGACGCGCCGAAGATCCAGCCCGGGGCGAGGAACACCGCGGCCCAGCTCAATGCCGCGAAGGCGCTGGCGGGCGCGTAGCGTTTCAGCGGCATGTGCAGCATGCCCGCCACCGCCGGCACGAACGGCCGCACCGCACCGACGAAGCGCGCGGTCACGATGCCCTTGCTGCCATGCCGGCGGAACATCTGCTCGCCGCGATCCAGCAACCCCGGATAGCGCTTGAACAGCCACAGTTCGCGCATCGCCGGCCCCCAGCGATGGCCGATCCAGTAACTCAGCGCATCGCCGGCGAAGGCGCCCGCCGCCGCGCACAGCAAGGCGTACGGGCCGTCGAGATGGCCCAGCCCGATCAGGGTGCCGACCGCGAACAGCAGCGGCAGCGCCGGCACCACGATGCCGACCACCGCCAGCGCGTCGCAGAACGCGATCAGGAACACCAGGCCGCCCGCGGCATGCGGGTGTGCGCTGATCCAGGCGAGGGTGGCGTCGAACCAGGCGCTCTGCATGCGCCGATTATAGGCGGCGGCATCTGCAGGCCCGTTACACTCCGGCATCGCACCGGAGATGCCGCATGGCCAGCTTGTCGGGCAAGACCCTGTTCATCACCGGCGCCTCGCGCGGGATCGGCCTGGCCATCGCCCTGCGCGCCGCGCGCGACGGCGCCAACATCGCCATCGCGGCGAAATCCTCGGTGGCGAATCCGAAGTTGCCGGGCACCATCCACAGCGCCGCCGCCGAGATCGAAGCCGCCGGCGGCCGCGCGCTGGCGCTGAAGTGCGACATCCGCGAGGAGGACGAGGTGCGCGCGGCGGTCGCGGCCACGGTGGATGCGTTCGGCGGCATCGACATCCTGGTCAACAACGCCAGCGCGATCTGGCTGCGCGGCGCGCTGGACACGCCGATGAAGCGCTTCGACCTGATGCAGCAGGTCAACAGCCGCGGCAGCTTCCTGTGCGCGCAGGCCTGCCTGCCGCACCTGCTGCAGGCGCCGAACCCGCACGTCCTCACCCTGGCGCCGCCGCCCTCGCTCGAGCCGAAATGGTGGGCCGCGCACACCGGCTACACGCTGGCGAAGATGGGCATGAGCTTCGTCACGCTCGGGCTGGCCGGCGAGTTCGGGCCGCAGGGCGTGGCGGTCAATGCCTTGTGGCCGAAGACGGTGATCGCCACCGATGCGATCAACATGATTCCCGGCGTGGACGCGCGCAACTGCCGCACCCCGCAGATCGTCGCCGATGCCGCGCATGCCATCCTCGTTCGCGACGCGCGCGGCTTCGCCGGCAACTTCCTGATCGACGAAGACGTGCTGCGCGAGGCCGGCACCAGCGATTTCGACCGGTATGCGGTCGAACCCGGCCGGCGCCTGCTGCCGGACCTGTTCCTCGATCCGTGAGCATGGCTTCATGGGATCATGTGCGCCCCGCCCACGCTCCCGCCACGCCGATGAAATACCTGCACGCCATGGTCCGCGTCCGCGACCTCGACGCCTCCCTGCGCTTCTATTGCGAAGGACTGGGCCTGCGCGAAACGCGGCGCATGGAAAACGAGAAGGGTCGCTACACGCTGGTCTTCGTCGCCGCCGATGAAACCCCGCACGCCGAGGTCGAACTGACCTGGAACTGGCCGGGCGAGGACGGCGCGGTCGAGGATTACGGCAGCGCCCGCAACTTCGGCCACCTCGCGTTCCGCGTCGACGACATCTACGCCACCTGCGCGCGCCTGCAGGCGATGGGCTACGCGATCGGCCGACCGCCGCGCGACGGCCACATGGCGTTCGTGCGCTCGCCGGACCTGGTGTCGATCGAGCTGCTGCAGGACGGCTACCTCGCGCCTAGGGAGCCTTGGGCCTCGATGCCGAACACCGGCGTCTGGTAATCGGTCCTGCAAGGGGGAACGCGCATGCACTTCACGCAGGGCCTGGCGGATTTCGCCATTTACTTCGGCATGGGCCTCGGCTTCATGGTGCTGTACGTGGTGCTGTACCTGCATGCCACGCCGCATCGGGAAATCACCCTGATCCGCGGCGACAACCTGCCTGCCGCGGTCGTGCTGGCGGGTGCCTTGCTCGGCTTCGCGCTGCCGCTGGCCAGCGCCTTGCGCACCGCCAGCGGCCTGCTGGACGTGGCGGCGTGGGCGTTCATGGCGCTGGCCGCGCAATTGGCCGCCTATGCGCTGGTGGCTCTGCTGCTCAAGGATTTCTCCAAACGGATCAACCGCGGCGAGATGGCGGCCGCGGTGCTGGCGGCGGCGATCCACCTTGGCGTGGGCCTGATCAATTCCGCCGCGATGAGTTTCTGACCGAAGCGATGACGATGACCGAATCCACCAGCGGTTCCGCACGGCTGCTCGCCCTCGGGCGCGACTACTACCTGCCGGTCTACCGCCCGCGCCAGCTGATCCTCGAGCGCGGCGCCGGCAGCCGCCTGTGGGACATCGAGGGCCGCGAATACATCGACCTCGCCGGCGGCATCGCCGTATGCGGCCTGGGCCATTGCGATCCCGACCTGTCCGCCGCGCTGCTCGCGCAGGCCGGCAAGCTCTGGCACACCAGCAACGTGTTCTACAGCGAGCCGCCGGTGCGGCTGGCCGAAGAACTGGTGACCGCCTCGCGCTTCGCGACGCGGGCCTTCCTGTGCAATTCCGGCGCGGAAGCCAACGAGGCCGCGATCAAGCTGGTGCGCAAATGGGCCTCCACGCAAGGGCGCGGGCCCGAGCGCCGCGTCATCGTCACGTTCCGCGGCAGCTTCCACGGCCGCACGCTGGCGGCGGTCACCGCGACCGCGCAGCCGAAGTACCAGGAAGGCTACGAACCGCTGCCCGGCGGGTTCCGCTACGTCGACTTCAACGACATCGCCCAGCTCGAGGTGGCGATGGCGAGCGGCGACGTGGCCGCGGTGCTGCTGGAACCGATCCAGGGCGAGGGCGGGGTGATGCCGGCCGCGCCCGGCTTCCTGCAGGCGGTGCGCGCGCTGTGCGACAGGCACGACGCCTTGCTCGTGCTCGACGAGATCCAGTGCGGGATGGGCCGTACCGGCACCCTGTTCGCGCACTGGCAGGACGGCGTGCTGCCCGACATCGTGACCCTGGCCAAGGCGCTCGGCGGCGGCATGCCGATCGGCGCGCTGCTGGCCGGGCCGAAGGTCGCCGAGGTCATGCAGTTCGGCGCGCACGGCACCACCTTCGGCGGCAACCCGCTGGCTTCGGCGGTGGCGCGTGTCGCCTTGCGCAAACTCGCGTCCGATGCGATCGCCGCGAACGTGCAGCGGCAGGAACGGGCGATCCGCGACGGACTGGCCGCGCTCGATCGCGACTTCGACCTGTTCGCCGACATCCGTGGCCGTGGCCTGATGCTCGGCGCGGCGCTGAAGCCGGCGTACGCGGGCAGGGCCGGCGAGATCCTCGACCATGCCGCCGGCAACGGGCTGCTGCTGTTGCAGGCGGGCCCGGACGTGCTGCGCTTCGTGCCCGCGTTGAACATCGGCGATGCGGACATCGCCGAAGGCCTGTCGCGCTTGCGCGCGTCGATCGCCGCGTTCGTCGCTGCGGCGTCCTAGCCCAGCGCCTGCGCGAGGTCGGCGATCAAGTCGCCGGCGTCCTCCAGCCCCACCGAAATCCGCAGCAGGTTCTGCGGCGAACGCGGGTTCGCGCCTTCCACCGAGGCACGATGCTCGATCAGCGATTCGCAGCCGCCCAATGACGTCGCGTTGGTGAACAAGCGCAGCTTGCCGGCCATCGCCAGCGCGGCCTCGCGGCCGCCGCGCAGTTCGACGCTGAGCATGCCGCCGAAGTCGCGCATCTGCCGTACGGCCACCGCGTGGCCGGGGTGCGAGGCAAGGCCCGGGTAGTTCACCCGTTCCACCGCAGGGTGCGATGTCAGGAAGTCGGCGACCTTGCGCGCATTCGCGCAATGCATCGCCATCCGCGCGCCGAGCGAGCGGCAGCCGCGCAGGGTCAGCCAGGCGCTGAACGGCGCCAGCACCGCGCCGGTGACGTGCAGGCGATGCGCGACCTTCGCCGCCAGCGCGTCCTTCCTCGCGAACACCAGCGCGCCGCCGAGCACGTCGCTGTGGCCGCCGAAATACTTGGTCGTCGAATGCATCACGATGTCGGCGCCCAATGCCAGCGGGCGCTGCAGCAGCGGGGTGGCGAAGGTGTTGTCGACCACCACGATGGCGCCCGCCGCATGGCCGATCTGCGCCAGCGCGGCGATATCGGCGATCTTCATCAACGGATTGGACGGCGTTTCGATCCACAGCAGCGCAAGCGGCGTGGCGCAGGCCGCGCGCACGGCATCGAGGTCGGCCATGTCCACCACCGTGGCGACGATCCCGCGTTCCGGCAGGAACTCCTCGAACAGCATGCGCAGGCCGCTGTAGCAGTCGTCCGGGAACAGCACGCGCGCGCCGCCTGGCAGGGATTCCAGCAGGGTGGTCATCGCCGCCATGCCGGAGGCGAAGGTGAGCGCGTCCTCGCCGCCTTCCAGCGCCACCAGCGCTGCGCGCAGGCGGTCGTTGGTCGGGTTGCCCTCGCGCTGGTATTCGTAGCCGGCCACGCGTTCGCCGGCCGGGCCGTGGCGGAACGTGGTGCTGAGGTGCAGCGGCGGCGCCACCGCGCCGGTGGCCGCATCGGGTTCGTTGCCGACATGGACGGCGAGGGTGCTCGCGTCCAGTCCGTCGCGCTGGATGCTCATGCGCGTATCTCGGCGAATGCGCCGCGCGCGGCCTCGATGGTGGCGGCGATCGCGGCATCGTCGTGCGCGCTGGACATGAAGCCGGCCTCGAACGCGGATGGCGCCAGGTACACGCCGCGTTCCAGCATCGCGTGGAAGAAGCGGTTGAAGGCGGCGGTGTCGCAGGCCATCGCCTGCGCGTAGGTGTCGACGATCTGATCGCTGAAGAACATGCCGAACATGCCGCCGACGCGTTGCGTGGTGAAGGCCACGCCGGCCTCGCGCGCGGCGGCTTCCAGGCCATCGCAGAGCGCATTGGTCTTCGCTTCCAGCGATGCGTAGAAGCCGGGCGCCTGCACCAGATCCAGCATCGCGAGGCCGGCCGCCATCGCCACCGGATTGCCGCTGAGCGTGCCGGCCTGGTAGATCGGGCCGCTCGGCGCGATCTGCTGCATCAGCTCGCGGCGACCGCCGTAGGCGCCGACCGGCATGCCGCCGCCGATCACCTTGCCGAAGGTCGAAAGGTCGGGCGCCACGCCATAACGCGCCTGCGCGCCGCCCAGCGCGACGCGGAAGCCGGTCATCACCTCGTCGAAGATCAGCAGCGCGCCGTGCTGGGTGCAGAGCTCGCGCAGGTGCTGCAGGTAGCCCGCGCGCGGCGGCAGGCAGTTGGCATTGCCGACCACCGGCTCCACGATCAGCCCGGCGATGTCGCCGCCGCATTCGTCGAACAACGCGGTGGCCCCGTCGAAATCGTTGTAGCTGAGCGTCAGGGTCAGGTCGGCCAGCGCCTTCGGCACGCCGGGCGAGGTCGGCACGCCGAAGGTCAGCGCGCCGCTGCCGGCCTTGACCAGGAAGCTGTCGCCGTGGCCGTGGTAGCAGCCCTCGAACTTGACGATGCGGCTGCGGCCGGTGGCGCCGCGCGCAAGGCGGATCGCGGACAGGGTGGCCTCGGTGCCGGAGTTGACCATGCGCACCATCTCGCAACTCGGGATGAGGCGGGCGATGGCCTCGGCCATCGTCACTTCCAGCGGATTCGGCGTGCCGAAGCTCAGGCCGTTGCGCGCGGTGTCGATGACGGCATCGAGCACTTGCGGATGGTTGTGGCCGACGATCATCGGGCCCCAGGAGCCGACGTAGTCGATGTAGCGGTTGCCGTCGGCATCGCACAGGTAGGGGCCATCCGCGCGCTGCACGAAGAACGGCTCGCCGCCCACCGATTTGAACGCGCGCACCGGCGAATTGACGCCGCCGGGCATCAGGCCTTGCGCGCGGCTGAAGAGGTCGTGGGATCGTTGCTTGTTCATGCGGTTTCGTCTTCGAAGCAGGAGAGGTAGGCGCGTGCGGCGGCGACCGGGTCGGGCGCGTCGAACACGCCGCTGATCACGGCGAGCAGGTCGGCGCCGGCAGCGACCAGCGGCCGTGCATTGTCAGGGGTGATGCCGCCGATGGCCACGCGCGGGATGCCGAGGTCCGCGCTTTCGCGCAGCAGGTGGATGCCGGCGCGGCGCGCGTCCGGTTTCGTCGGCGAAGCGAAGAAAGCGCCGAAGGCGACGTAATCCGCGCCGGCAGCGAGCGCGGCGTTCGCGCGATGCAGGTCGCCGTAGCAGGAGATGCCGACGACCGCGTCGTCGCCGAGCAGTGCGCGCGCGCTGGCGATGCTGCCGTCGTGTTCGCCGAGATGGATGCCGTCGGCATCCAGTTCGCGCGCAAGCGCCGCATCGTCGTTGACGATGAAGGGCACGCCCGCATCGCTGCAGGCTTCGCGCAGCCGCGATCCGGCTGCGCGCAACGCGGCGGCATCCATCACCTTGTTGCGCAACTGCAGGCAGGACGCATACGGCAACAGCGGCAGGCTGCGCGCGAGCAGGCGCGCACCGTCATCTTCGTCGGGCGTGATCAGGTACAGGCCGCGGTGGAGGCGGTGTCGGGTCATGTCGCTTCCGCAAGGGGGCGCGGGATGGGACAATCGCGCCAGTCCTCTCCATTATCGCCCCGATGTCCGATTCCGCCGCTGTCGACGCCCCCTACCGCACCTGGATGTGCGTGGTCTGCGGCTTCGTCTATGACGAGGCGCTGGGCCTGCCGGAGGACGGCATCGAGCCGGGCACGCGCTGGGAGGACATCCCGGATACGTGGACCTGCCCGGATTGCGGCGTCAGCAAGGACGATTTCGAGCTGATGCGGGGCTGAGCCCGCGGCTCATTTCGCGGGCGGGATGCCCGGCCCGAACGTGATCCGCGCCCCGTCCTGCAGCTTCAGCCGCGCCGCTTCGCCC